>BNUP01000068.1 GCA_025997455.1 Fibrobacterales bacterium
ACAAAATCAATTACACCTGCGGGCAAAACGGAAGGCATTGTTTTTTCGGAATGAATTGCCCAATTAGGCCAAATAGGCTGGTCTTCCCAAAAGAGCGGAGTCGGCGAAAAAGCAGCACGATTATTTGAATAGAAAACAGTCTTCGCATAATTGTGAAAAAAATCTTCCGCATCTAAACCGAGTGAATCCACAAGCCGAGCCAATTGAATGGAAAAATTTTCATTTTTATATTTAGCAAAATAACTGAAAATTGCAGAGTCAAATTTTGCACCAAGTTGAGAAAATAAATATAGGTACAGCGTAGAATAAGCATACACACTTTGATCATCACGGGAGTATGCATCTTCCATAGATAAACCCGGTTTTCTGAACACAATCGACAAATAATCTATATAGTCATTAACTTCGGGCGCGCCTATGTCTTCTACACCCGCAGCCGATGATTCAAGCCAAAATGATTGATTTTCCTTGAGATTAATTTTGCGTAATTGAAACGAGTGATAGAGTTCGTGAACAGTAGTAACTTTCAAAGCCAAATTCCACTTTACCGAATAATCACCGTTTGTATTGGAATTAAACGGATGTGTTGATTTTGGATTTGAGCAGGTTGCACCGTATAAAAAATCGTTTTCTATGGCTATTTGTGTGGCAAACGGCGAACCGGAATTGGGAGCAAAAGTCAGTCCAAAAGTTTTGGAATAATCACCTTCAGAATTTCGCAAAAGTCCCGTATCTACAACTTCAACGGGGTATAAGCCTACGGGAACTTTTTGGCGGTAATGGAATGTTACGGTTGCGCCGAGAATGCTCTCCATTCCCAAACTGTCCTTGTGAAGTTTGTAAGCATTTTCCAAGTAAAGCGCGAGGGAATCTATAAAGGCAACGCTTTTAACAGCGTGTGCACCTTCAAGTGTGTAAAATATTGCAAAGTGTTTGGTTGTGAGGTTTAAAACTTGTCCGTAATAATTTTCGGGTATGCAACCGACTTTTGATAATAATTTTATTTCTCCGTTTTCTTTTATACCTGCGTTTTTTGTGTTGTTAAAAAAATTTATAGTTCCGCATCGGTCGCTAATATCTGCGAAGGTAAAACTTGCAAAAAATAACAGCAGGAAAAATTTCATATTTCTCTCTGCAAAATCGAAATTTGTTCCCGCGCCCATTCCTCAAAATTTTCGTTTGCAATTTTTTCGCGAGCGGTCTCCATTAAATGCAAATAAAAATGCAGGTTGTGAATGCTTGCAAGTTCCAAAACCAGAATTTCACCTGCACAAAAAAGATGTCGCAAGTATGCACGAGAAAAATTTTTACAAGTGTAGCAGGAACATTTTGAATCTACCGGAATGTCCTCTGTTTTGTGCCGTGCCGATTTATAATGCAAAATTCCCGCACTTGTGAAAAGCATACCGTTTCGGGCATTTCTGGTTGGCATCACGCAGTCGAACATATCTATTCCGCGTGAAATAAGTTCTAAAAGATTTACGGGAGTCCCTACACCCATAACATATCGCGGATAATTTTGCGGCAAATGTTCCGTGCAAACTTCTGCCATTTTATACATAGTTTCCGCAGGCTCACCTACCGAAAGTCCCCCGATAGCGTAACCATCGGGGTTAATTTCCTTTAATTTTTCAATTGCCTGAATCCGTAATTCGGGGTGCATTCCGCCTTGAACTATGCCGAAAAATTTTTGTTCGTAGCCGTGCAGGGGCGGATTTTTTGCGAGATATTCAAATGCCGTTCTCGTCCAACGATTTGTGTATGCAAGCGATTTTTCCGCCTCTTCTTTTGTGCTCGGATACGGAGTGCATTCATCAAAAGCCATTATAATATCGGCTCCGATTTCCCGTTGCGACTGCATCACGGATTCGGGCGAAAAAAAATGTTTGCTACCGTCTAAATGCGAGCGAAATTCAACTCCGTTTTCTTTAATTTTTCGTAGCGATTTTAGACTCCAAACTTGAAAACCTCCGCTGTCGGTTAAAACCGGTTTGTCCCAAGAGCAGAATTTATGAATGCCTCCCATTTGCGCGACTATCGGAGTTGTAGGGCGTAAATGCAGGTGGTAAGTATTTGCCAAAATTATTTTCGCGCCGAGTTCCGTTAAGTTTCGCGGAGAAACGCCTTTTACGCTTGCGGCTGTGCCGACCGGCATAAAAATAGGTGTCGGTATTTCGCCGTGTGCGGTTTTTAGCAAACCTAATCTGGCACGGGAGTTGAGAGAGGTTTTCAGTAGCGAAAAGGACACGGATGGAATGTAGAAAAATTCCTCTGCGGTGCAGGGGTATGGGGTGTGGCGTGTAGGGTGTAGCGTGTAGGGTGTAGCGTGTAGGGTGTGGCGTGTAGGGTGTGGCGTGTAGGGTGTGGCGTGTAGGGTGTGGGGTGTGGGGTGTGGAGAACTCGGCGTTGCAAGAGTTGAAAGTGTAAAGAGTGCAGT
The DNA here is from genome assembly GCA_025997455.1 of Fibrobacterales bacterium. Taxonomy (GTDB): domain Bacteria; phylum Fibrobacterota; class Fibrobacteria; order Fibrobacterales; family Fibrobacteraceae; genus BNUP01. The sequence goes on from BNUP01000068.1 coordinate 2,438, forward strand.
GTAAAGAGTAGAGAGTAGAGTTGAAAGTTGAAAGTGGAGAGAGGAGTGATGGGAGAAGGTGGATGTAGGGGCGTGGTTTTTAACCCGCCCTTTAAAATTGCAAGGAGAAATAATAGAATTTTTTTTTGACAGCAATAAATAAAATAATCAAACAATAGTCTCTATTCTACGCTGTCCAGTCGCTTTGCTTGGTGTGGTGTGCTCGGCACACACCGCGTTCGCTTTTTATTTGCATAAAAATACAGGTTGCCCGTGTCGCTTAGTAGGCTCTGACGATCTCTTAACGAGTTCTTCATATCCTACTATATACATTGATAAAGAAATTATATTGGCACATAACCGTCACACAAGAATTTTAATTATGTCGTATAATCGTTGATATTGTCGAGTTTGAATAGATTATTTGATACCCTCAAGGGGAGTTGAACCCCTATTCTAGGATTGAAAGTCCTATGTCCTAACCACTAGACGATGAGGGCGTTTGGCTTTTATTACCAAAAACCGATAGCAAATATAGAAATTTTTTCCGCATTCGTCAAGTATATTTTAGACAAGGGTTGAAAGTGAAAAGTTGAGAACATTGAATAGTTTCCCTTACGCCCCAAACTTTCTATATTTCCTCTTGCTTTTAGAAAGGAGACAACTATGCCCGCAATACATTTAACAAAAAAAGCGTTTGAGAAGGCTATTCAATCCAAACAATTAGTGGTGGTCGATTTTTGGGCTCCGTGGTGCGGTCCTTGTAAGGCACTTGGTCCTACCATAGACGACTTGAGCGAATTGTATCAGGGGAAGGTTTTGGTATCAAAGATCAATATTGACGATGAGCCGGAAGTAGCGGCTCGGTTAGAGGTGAGTTCAATTCCGACCGTAAAGTTTTTTAAGGAAGGAAACGAAGTTGAAAGTTTAACGGGTGCATTTCCGAAGAGCAAATATCAGCAAGTGATAGACCAAAATCTGTGAAGGTGCGGGTGGTAGGTTTGCTATTACCAAAAAATGAATTGTCATACTCGAGCACAGGTTGTCCTCGTGCTTGACACGGGGAACACGAGACAGCAAGCGTAGTGATTTGTCATTATCGGGCTTGACCCGATAATCCAATGCATGGATACTCGTGTCGGGGCACGAGTATGACAAAGAATGTGCATTCTAGATTCCCGCCTGCACGGGAATGACATGTAGGGGCGACCATTGGTCGTCCGCTATGTGCGTGTAGCAAGGGGTGTTAATATATCCCCCCGCCAGCCCTAGTAAGGGAGCAAGTGCGACCTTATGGAGAGGGAGCGCGAATGCGCGGAATGTCTTTGGCGGTAAAGGCGGGGGAGGCAAGTGGCTCGCTGATAAAGTGAGCCACAGCGAGGGGGGGTGTTTTTTTAGCGAACGCGGTGTGTGCCGAACGCACCAAAATAGAGAAGAGAAAAAAGGGAAAAGAAAGAAAGGAAAAATATGGCAGACAAATTAGAAGAACTTTTTCGCTTGCAGGAATCGCTGAACGATTTTGTGTTTGCAAAACAGAATTTGCGCGATAACAACGGTGATTTGCTGAATATGGCGAATTTGCGAAAGGCGGCGCAGACGGGCGAACTGCTCGGTCCAAATACAGAAACGAATGAGTGGTTGCGGAAATATCTTGAGGCTTTGAAGGACGAGAGCCGCGAACTCGGCGATGAACTGCTTTGGAAGTGGTGGAGCAAAGATAAACTCGATATGCAAAATATTAGGGTCGAGATTGTCGATATACTGCATTTTTGGTTGTCGCTTGCGATGGTGGCGGGTATGGATGCGGAAAAAATATTTGAAATTTATATGCAAAAAAATAAGGTGAATATTGAGAGGCAGCAAGCCGGGTATAGCAAAGAGAATAAAGATGAATCGGATAACAGGAATATTGTTTAGCATTTTGCTCGTTCTAAGTTTGTTTGCATTGTCGGGATGTGAAACGAAGGAGACGAGTTCAGGCGCGAGTGGCGGTCGAGGCGGCGGTTCTGCGGTGCGAATTGAGGCGGTTGTTGCTCAAAAACAGGAGTTGCAGAGTTCGGTTCGCGGTGTGGGAATTTTACTTCCTGCTCAAGAGGTTGAAATTCAAAGCGAGATGTCCGGCAAAATTAAGACTATCTATTTCAAAGACGGGCAGAAGGTGAAGTCGGGCGATGTTTTGGTGAAGTTAGAGGATGATGAGTTGAAGGCGGCTGTTGCAAAGGCGTATTCAAAGTTGGTTTTATCGCGGAGTACAACGCAGAGAAAGCGGGCACAGTTCGATGCTGGGGCAATTTCCGCTCAGGAGTGGGATGGTGTTGTTGCGGAATTGCGGTCGGCAGAGGCGGACTCGGCAGCAGCGGCGGCGGCTCTGTTGAAGACGATTATTTGGGCTCCGTTTTCGGGAACGCTTGGAATTGGCAAGGTGTCGCTCGGAGAGCGGCTTTCTGCGGGGTCGCCTGTTGTTAAGATTACGCAGAAGTTTCCGTTGAAAGTGGATTTTTCGGTGGCAGGAAAATATGCGGGAGTTTTGAAGGCGGGAATGGCGATTTCGCTTTTTGACGGCGGAGTGAATTATGCCGCGCGAATTACGGCTCTTGACGGGTCGTTAGATAATTCCACAAGAACTTTACAGGCACGGGCGGTGTTGGAAGAAACGGGAAATGGTGCGAGCACTGGCACAGGTGCGGGTGGCGGTGCAAGTGCGGGAAATGCGGAAAATTTGACAGCAGGTGCTCCGATAGAATTTTCGCTTGATTTACCGCCGAGGTTATCTTTTACGGTTCCGCCTGAATCCATAGGGAGCGATGCACTCGGTAGCACAATTTATATTTACAAAGACGGAAAAGCAAAATTGCAAAGGATAGAAATCGGCACTCGCCTTGTGGATAGAATTGAGGTTGTATCGGGGCTTGCAGAAGGCGATACGGTTTTATGCGTTGGGGCATCGCCTATTCGAGACGGCGGGAATGTGGAGATTTCGGGGTGGAGGTAGAAAACTATCTTTTGCAAAAAAAAATCCATTATTTCTCCTTGCAATTTTAAGGGCGGGTTAAAAACCACGCCCCTACAATTCCTTTCCCCACACCCCACACGCCACACCCTATACCCCTGCACTGCAAAGTTTCTACCTTTCCCCAAATGGGTGTTCTAAAAAATCCTCTGCCCGTGCGGCTTGTTGTAGGGATGCTTGCCGAAAATTTGGAACTCGCACAAGAGGCAACTAAAAAACTTGAGGAAAGGTTTGGAGTGGTCGATTTGGAGATGCCGCCCGTGCCGTTTGCACATACAAATTATTACAAGGACGAATTGGGAGAAAATCCGTTTAAGTCTTTTGTTGCATTTGAGGAACGGATAAACAGAGAATCGATTAAGGATATAAAAATTGAGACAAACGAGATGGAAAAAATTTGGAACAGACGGGTGAATTTAGACCCCGGTTATATGACGCTTGGGCAATTTTTTTTAGCGACGACCAAAGACCAAAGGCACAGGGTGTATCTCGGAGGCGGAATTTTTGCTGAAGTTACGCTTTACTTTGAAGACGGACATTTTCATCCTTTTGATTGGACTTACCCCGATTACCGCAGTGAGAGTTATATAAAATTTTTAGAAAAAGCGAGAGAGCGATTGGCGTATCAAATTGCAACGGGAAAGCCGTATAGCAAGCGAGGAAAAAGTGATAGGAGTGTTTGATTCAGGGTTCGGAGGTTTGACTATTTTACGAGATTTGGTTAAAAAATTGCCGACTTACGATTTTGCATATTTGGGTGATAACTCGCGTGCACCTTACGGAAATCGCAGTTTTGAAACTATTTATCGCTACACGCTTGAGGCGGTAAATTACCTGTTTTCGCTTGGTTGTCCGCTTGTCCTTTTGGCTTGCAATACGGCATCGGCAAAGGCGCTTCGCACTATTCAACAAAACGACCTGCCTCAAATCGCTCCGCAAAACCGTGTGCTCGGTATAATTCGCCCGATGTCTGAAGAGATTGCAAATTTTACAAAAACAGGACACATTGGAATTTTAGGAACGGAAGGAACAATTTCTTCTGAAAGTTATCTTTTGGAAATTGCAAAATTTTACCCGAATTTGAAAGTCTCTCAAACCGCGTGCCCAATTCTCGTTCCGCTTGTGGAAAACGGATTGCAAAATCATCCTGCAACGGAAATTTTTGTGCAGGAATACACTTCCGAAATTCTTGGAATTGACCCGCAAATTGACACTCTGCTCCTCGCTTGCACTCACTACCCGCTTTTGGAAAAAGTATTTGAAAAAGTTTTACCGCCAACTGTTCGTGCTATTGCACAGGGTAAAGTTATTGCGGAAAAAACAGCGAATTATTTAAGCCGCCATCCCGAAATTGACAAGTGCATAAGCAAGAACGGAACCGTTAAATTTTTAACAACCGACTCGGCAGAATTTTTTAACAAAGGTGCAAAAAATTTTTGGAACGGAGAACTGCAATCAAAAAGTGTGGCGGTTTAACTGTTAATCGCCTTCCACGCCTCAAAAATCTGTTCTTTATTCGGATCGCTCGACATTTCAACACTGCCGATTTTTGTGGGTAAAATATACACGCGCTTTTGTTTATCAACTTTTTTATCAAGTGCCATCGCATTCCACGCATCTTCTATATCAATTTCAAATGTTCGCGGAATACCGACTTTTGTCAATAAATCGTTTTGACGATTTTCTTCGTTTTCCGTCCAACGCCCCGTGATTGTCGATAAGCGAGCCGCCACTCGCATTCCCAAACCAACCGCAATTCCGTGCGAAAATTTTTTGTAGTCCGTTAATTTTTCTATCGCGTGCCCGAATGTGTGCCCGTAGTTCAAAATTGCCCGCAACCCCGTTTCTTTTTCGTCTATGCCCACAACTTCCGCTTTAATTTCACAGGAACGGCGAATTATATATGCAAGAGTTTCAGATTCGCGAGATAATACGGCAGAAACATTTTTTTCTAAATAAGTAAAAAATTCCTCATCGTATATAATTCCGTATTTCACAATTTCCGCAAGACCCGCAGTAAATTCCTCGCTTGGCAAAGTTTCCAAAACCGACAAATCGCACACCACCGCAGACGGCTGATAAAACGCCCCTATCATATTTTTTCCTTCTGGATGATTTATCGCAACTTTTCCGCCAACCGAACTATCTACCATCGCCAAAAGTGTAGTGGGAATTTGCAGGAACGAAATTCCGCGCTGATAAGTTGCCGCCGCAAAACCCGCCATATCGCCCACAACTCCGCCGCCAAATTGCAAGAGGCAAGTTTTGCGCCCATAGCGATTTTTTAACATATAAGTCCATAAATTATTTAACTCGTTTAAGTTTTTGTTAGTTTCGCCTGCAGGAAATGAATAAACATTATTAACGAGTGCGTGGTCGAAAGAAGTATTGCAAAGCAAATCTATGCTTTTTTTCTGTTTCTCCGCTACATTAGAATCCGTGCAAATCAACTGTTCATACTTCGGCAATAAATTCAACGATTCCAACAGAATTTTCATATTCTCTAAAATTTCTCTGCCTATAAAAATCGGGTATTTTGCACCGTTCTCCGTGCAAACGGAAAGCGCCTTATATTTCCAAATTTCAAGAGCACTCAAAATATGCGGAACGGCACGATTTTCAGGTTCTTCATTATCGCTCTCAACGCTAAAATCTGCCTCTGCGTAAAATTGCTCCCGTGCGGCAAGCATAGTTTTAACTTTTTCAAGTCGTTCTGTTTCGGATAGATTCGCCATAAGCGGTCGCTTGTTGTTTCTGCCTATCCTTTCACTTAAAATTTCAGGGGTCGCCCGCATACGAATGAGCAAGCCTGATTTTTTTATCACCTCAATATTTTCATTTTGCGTAACCGCACCGCCGCCAAGCGATACTACCACTCCGTTTTTTTTTGCAATTTCTTTTATCGCAGATTTTTCAATTCGCCTAAAGCCTGCCTCACTTTCCAAATCAAAAATTTCCGCTATGCTTTTACCCTCGCGCTCTACTATAAACTCGTCTGAATCTATATATTCCATTTGCAATTTTTCGGCAATAAGTTTTCCGATGCGGGTTTTTCCGCTCGCCATAAAACCTGTAAAGTATATGTTCATTTTGCCATAACTCCTTTTGTTTTCCATTTGCCGCGATGCCATCTCATATAATTTACGATAGAACGGTAAAATTCATCCGATGCCATACCAAGCCACAACCCAATCGCTCCGAGTTCCAAACCGAAACACAAAAACAGAGTAGTTCCAAGTCCGAGCGTCCACATAGAAATTGTTCCATAAACAGCGGGAAATGCCGAATCGCCCGATGCACGAAGAGCATTGGTGATGACGATGTTTGCCGCTTTAAAAGGTTGCAATGCAACATCGCACCACAAGAGTGCACAGCCGAGTTTTATTATTTCCGCAGAATCGGTATAAAACGAAAGTAAATGACTTCCAAAAAAAGCAACCGCAACCGCAACCAAAAGTGCACTCAAACAACTCCAAACCAAACTCTGATGCATACGGCGGCTGGCTTTATCAAATTCGCGATTACCCACCAAATGTGCAACCAAAATTTGCGACCCGCTGCCGAGTCCCACGCTTAGCACAACGGCACACAGAGCAAATGCTCCTGCAAACACGCGTGCCGCCATTGGCACATCGCCGAGCCTTGCGAACAACGCCATCACAAAAACCTGAAACAACTGAAAACTCACAGGCTCAATTGCCGCAGGAACACCGATTCGCAACCACTCCGGCAACAGCACCATATAACCGCGTTTAATGTCTTTCAAATGAGTTTTGTGTTCAAGGGAATACACAACAATAACCCACAGAGTAATTGTAGATATAATCCACGAAAATCCCGTTGCCGTTGCCACGCCATAAACGCCCTGCATAAATTCCGGTATGCCGAACATCCCTTCCAAAAACACAAAATTCAACGCGGTATTCACAACAAGCGTTAGCGCATTTGCCGCCAAATTCCACAGAGTATAACCGTGCGTTGCCACCAAACTCGTAAGCGTTCCCTGCAATGCTCTAAACACCACAAACGGAGACATCGTATGCAAAAATTTCAGTGCCGCCTCGGCAGCCTCGCCGCTTAAACCCATCCAAACCACCAAATGTGGCGATAAAAACCACAACACAATGCCCATAATCAAACCGACAAATGCACTTCCAGTAATCACCAAAGTTTGCGTTACCTGTGCGTGTCTCGGCTTGTCGCCTCCCAAAAATTGCGATGCAATACTCGCTCCCGCCTGTGCAAAAGCCTGAATTGCCATAAACAGCGTTCCCATAACGGGCATAAGTGCACCCACGCCTGCCGCCGCCTCAATAGACCGCCGCGACAAAAACCAACTGTCCAACATCGGCAATACCATACCGATACCGAATGTCACCACAAGGGGCCACGAAAGTGCAAAAAGCGATCGGTCTTTAACTGCCATAATTTGAAGGGGAAGATAGCAAATACCCTGCACCCTATACCCTGCACTGCAAAGTTTCTATATTACCTCTCGATTATGAAATTTTTAGACGAGTATTTTGGCATTTCTGCAAGCGGATCCAATCTTTACAGAGAGATTATCGCGGGAGTTACGACCTTTTTTGCGATGTCGTATATTCTTTTTGCAAATCCGGCGATTTTATCGGAAGCCGGTATGGATAAATCGATACTTTTCACCTCTACCGCAATTGCCGCGATTATCGGGTGCCTTGCTATGGGAATTTATGCCCGTCTGCCGTTTGCTCTTGCACCGGGTATGGGTTTGAATGCATTTTTCACTTACACTATTTGCTTGCAGTTAGGACACTCTTGGCAGTTCGCGCTCGCCGCTGTTTTTTGCGAAGGTGTAGTTTTTCTCCTTATATCGATTTTTAATATTCGCGGACTTATTATAAATCTTATTCCAAAAACATTGCATTATGCATTCTGTCCGGGTATAGGGCTTTTTATAGCGTTTATAGGGCTGCAGATGGCAGGTTTGGTTGAACCGAGACAAGGCACAATATTAAAACTCGGAAATGTTTATGACCCCAATGCCATTCTTTCGTGCGTGGGTGTTGTTGTTATAGGTGCGCTTTATATGCGTAAAATTCACGGCGGAATGTTGCTCGGCGTGGCTATTATTTGCCTGCTCGCTTTGCCGTTCGGTATGGTTAAGATAGATTCGCTTTTTTCACTGCCGCCTAATGTGATGCCCGTATTTATGAAATTTGATTTTAGCGAATTGTTTTCTTTTGATTTTATTTGCGTGATTATATTGCTTTTGAGCGTTGATATTTTCGATACGCTTGGAACTTTGGTGGGTGTTGCGGAAAGTGCAAATATGATTGATGAGAAAGGTAATGTGAAGAATAACAGAAAGGCGTTTATTGCAGATTCATTATCGACAATTTTCGGTGCGATGTTCGGCACAAGCACAACTACCACTTATGTTGAGAGTTCAACCGGAGTTGCGGCTGGAGGCAGAACGGGAATAACCGCAATAGTTACCGCACTCTGTTTTGTTATGGCACTCTTTTACTATCCGATTTTCAGTGCGGTTCCAAAGTCGGCGATTGCCGCGATGTTGATTTTTGCCGGTTTCAATATGTTTATGAGTTCGCCGATTCGGGAAATAAATTTCAAAGATTACTCGGAGTCAATTCCTGCGTTTATAACCTTGCTGATGATGCCCTTTACATATTCAATTATGGAAGGTATTTCCTTTGGCGTTTTGAGTTATGTTTTTATAAATGCCCTTTCGGGAAACTTTAAGAAAATCGGTATCGGCACGCTTGTGCTTGCAATATTCTTTATGGCAAGATTTGTGGTGTTTAAGATTTAGATTGTGGAAGTGCTGTATAGTAGGCTCTGAAGAACTCGTTAAGAGGTCGTCAGTGCCTGCTAAGCGACATGGGCGAACTGTATTTTATGCAAGTTTAAGCGGTTCGCCGTCGGCTGATTAACTTAACCGTTTAATTTTA
>BNUP01000069.1 GCA_025997455.1 Fibrobacterales bacterium
GCCGTTTGTCCCCGAAAAAACACACACATTTTGGAAGGCGTTCAAGCACAAGACAAAGCGAAGGTGGCTACCCGCGTTGATTTCCGCAATTTTTGCATTTGTAGGCATAAGTATTTTTTCTGCCGCAATGGGATTTTTGCAAGCGGGAATGTTCGCCAAGTGGTCGCTTTTTTACGGTTCGCTCGCATTTTTGCCGATGTTGATGTTTTTGTTATTCGGGCTGTGGAGTATAGTTTTGTTTGGAAATGCCTTGTGCTGGCGAATTACGGAAAGGCATCGCGGCGGAAAATATTTTGCAGAGCGAATTTTGAAAGCGTGTAGGAATTAGGTTTTTTGGATTGACAGAAAAGAAATAAATAAGTTAGTCTGCCCAGTCGCCTATCGGCTTGGTGTCCCGTCTGCACTGCCGAGTTCTCCACACCCCACACGCCACACCCTATACCCCACCCTGCAATGCAATGCAAAGTAAAATTAACAAGGGAACGCGGTGTGTGCCGAACACACCACACCAAGCAAAGCGACTGGACAGCGTAGAATAAGAGGCTATTGTTTGATTATTTTATTTATTGCTGTCAAAAAAATTCCATTTTCTCCTTGCAATTCTAAAAGGGCGGGTTAAAAACCACGCCCCTACAAACCTAAAAGGGCGGGTTAAAAACCACGCCCCTACAAACTCTACTTTCAACTTTACACTTTCAACCCTTGCACCGCCGAATTCCCCATTCCCCACACCCCACACCCCACACCCTATACCCCAGCACTGCAAAGTTTCTACCTTCCCCCTATGGAACTTACACCCTTAGATATTCGCAACCAGAAGTTTGCGTCCAAAAAACTCGGCGGATACGACCCCGAAGAAGTGCAGCAATTTTTGGAGCAGACGGCGGCGGCGTTTGAGAAATTGATAGAGGAACGGGCAGATCTTTTGCGGACTATCAGCAACGATAAAAATACGGTTGAACAATATAAACACCTTGAAGAAACGCTAAAAGGCGCACTTATCACTATGCAGAGAGTGCTCGATGAAACCAAAACCCGTGCGAACAAAGAGGCGGATTTAATTATTGCAGAGGCAAAGGCAAAGGCGGAACGAGAGGCTCAAACTATCAGGAATCAGGCAAACGATTTGCGTTTGGAAATTGACAGATTGAAACAGGTGCAGGTCTCTTATTTTTCGCGACTGCGAAATTTGATGAGGACACAGGAAGATTTACTCAACAATATGGAGAATGAAGACGATGTTTGAATTACCGAAACTGCCTTATGGGTTTGCAGACCTTGAACCCAATTACGATGCCGCAACAGTGGAACTCCACTATTCCAAGCACCACGCAACTTACACCGCCAATTTGAACAAGGCGGCAGAGGCGGCTGGCTTGCAGGGGAAAAGCGTTGAGGAGATTTTGCGGAATTTATCTGACGCACCCGCAGAACAGAGAACTGCTCTCACAAATCACGGCGGCGGATATTTTAACCACAACTTTTTCTGGGAATCGCTGAGTCCAAAGGGTAAAAAACTTGCAGACTCAACACTCGCGGGTGCAAAAGTCGGAGGCGCAACAGCCGCAGACGGATTGGCGGCGGCAATTGATTCCAAATGGGGTTCTTTTGAGAAATTCGCAGAGGCATTTACTGCCAAAGCACTCGGTCATTTTGGGTCGGGTTGGGTGTGGCTTGTTGTGAATGCAAAAGGCGAATTGGAAATTACGGATACTCACGACCAAGTATCGCCAATCACGCTCGGCTTAAAACCTCTTATCGTTATCGATGTGTGGGAGCACGCCTATTATTTGAAGTATCGCAATGTTCGCGCCGATTGGATTAAAGCGTGGTTTAACATTGCAAATTGGGAAAAGGCAGAAGAGAGATTTTTGCAAGGGTAGCATTTTGCAATCACCTTGTCATACTCGTGCCCCGATAATGACAATCAGCCTTAATCCTTTAATTCACTCGGCAGAGGGAATTTCATATTCTCCTCTGTGAGTTGCTCCTCAAAGATGCTTTCAACGGCGAAGTTGCTTTGCAGCCAATCTAAAATTTCCAAAACCAAATGCTCCGGTGCACTCGCCCCGCTCGAAATCCCAACGGTCGAAACTCCATCAAACATTTCTTTGTGTAAATCTGCAACCGAGTCTATCAGAAAACTTTTCACGCCCTGTTCCTCGCCGAGTTCGCGGAGACGGTTAGAATTACTTGAATTTTGCGAGCCTACTATTAAGAGGAGATTTGCACTTTTGCAAATTGAGAGAACCGCATTTTGACGGTTGGTAGTGGCATAACAAATATTGCCGCTTTTTGCACCTTGAATGTCGGGATATTTTTTTCGCAGGGTACAAATTATATCGCAAGTTTCTTCCGCCGAAAGCGTTGTTTGAGTGAGATATGCGGCTCGCTTTGCGTTAAGCGGGAGTTTCTCAACATCTTCAACCGAGGTTATCAAATTGATTCTGCCTTTGGGTAATTGTCCGAGTGTGCCTTCAATTTCGGCGTGTCCTGAATGACCTATTAAAATTATAAAGCAGTCGGCGGCAGCGTATTCCTGTGCTTTCCGATGAACGGATTTCACAAGGGGACAAGTGGCATCTATCACCTGCAAATTCAATTCCTTTGCGGTTTCGTAAATTTTATTTGAAACTCCGTGTGCCGAGAAAATTACGGTTGCTCCGCTTGGAATTTCGTGCAAGTCTTCCACAAATATTGCGCCTTTCTCTTTTAACTGATCAACAACAAATCTGTTATGCACAATTTCGTGACGGACGAATACCGGAACTCCGAATTTTTCAATGCTTTTTTCCACAATGTGAATAGCGCGTTCCACTCCTGCACAAAAACCGCGAGGCTTGGCGAGAATACATTTCATAATAGAGTTTGTCGTTTTGTCGCGGAGCGTTTTTTAACGGTGGTCTCCGGCGGCGGCACTGTCGGTTTCAACGACGATTTTATCATATCGGTAAGCGAATAAAAATTTCCGTTCCGCGCAAATTTCAATAACCTGTTGCTATTTTTTGCATTTGTAGGCTCTGAAGAACTAAATCCGCTAAAACTATCCCCAAAAGAATTTAACATTATTATATGCACAAAACTCAAATTAAAAAATAAGTGCGTATGCGGCGAGTTCAAAGTTATAATCGCAGGATACTGTCTAAGAATGCTGAAAACAGATTCACTATGCAATAAAACCGGACTGCTCCGCATATCCAAATCTTCTAAAATTTTTTGATAGTTATCCAATCGTTCGGAAGTGTCGGCTATTGCTATTAAGCGGAATTGCGGTTGCAGAGATTTATACAGCGTTGAAATTTCCTCGGCAGTCCAAGGCTCTCCGTTTGTAGGCGGTTCTAAATTTAAGAGTAGTGTATTTGATGTTGAAAGATGAGCATAATCACCTGAATTTTTTTCATTTTTTAATGTGGCGTGAATGGCGTGCTCTTGTGCGACAACGGAATTTATCGCAAATGTTTTATAGAGAAAATTTCGGTAGTCATAAGCGGTCGGGTTTGCCTCGGCGGTTTGCAGTGCAATATTCAAAAAAGGAAATTCCTGTTTAATTCCTAGTCGGTAAGGGGCATCGGTAACCTTAGCGAGGTAGAGATACGGCAGTGTGGTTTGCTCCTGTAAAAATAAGCATACTTCCCATTTTTGTTCTTTTATCCGCCGCTCGAGTTCAAAAAAAACAGGTTCGCCATAGAGCAAATTCTCGCTGTTGTAAAAAATAGATTTATTCTCAAGGTCAATGGCTCGCAAAATATGACGGTTATTTTCATCCGTTAAAATGAGAAAATCATCTTGCCCGCGCTTTTCGGCAAGTGACAATGCAAGCGGCAGAAACACAAAAAGATTTTCCTGCTCACAAGGCAAAAACAGCACAACTTTTTTACAATCGGAGAGGTTCGCCTTATAGTGAAACATCTCATTTTTACCGCCCGCCCTATTCTCAAACCAATGCCTAATCCGCGATTCTGAAAAGAAACGCATAAAGAACCAACGAAATTTTCTTGCAAACGGCAAGGAGGACATATAGGGAATATAGATAATTGTCACGCGGCATTGCAGTGTGGGGTATGGGGTGTGGGGTGTGGAAAACTCGGCGGTGCATTTTTGGGAAAAGGGAGAGGGGAGAAGGGAAAAGAATGGGCGTGCCCCTTTGGGTCGGCGAGCTACGGGCTACCCTCCGGTCGGTGGCGGCTTCAACCGTGCTCAAACCGCCACCGCTCCCTACGGTCGCGCCCTCCGCATGCCTCACGCAAATTCGCCATTGCATTTTGGGGAGAAGGGAGAAGGTGGATGGGAGAGTGAAAAGTTGAAAGTGGTGAATGTCCGTTTACCATAGATCAACTTGCAAGTTTATAGAATTGAAGATTAAAAATGATTCTTTGAATAAGCATAGCCGCCCAATTAAAAAAAAATCGTGATAATCTGTATAAACAATGGCGGACAATAAGTATAGCCGCCCAATTAAAAAGAAATCGTGATAATCTGTATAAACAATGTCGGCAATGGTCGCACAAGAACCGAACCGCAAAAGACTTGATTTTGATTCAGTAGTAGCGGGTTTCAAATCCGCCACTACTGCCCGCTGAAAATAAAAGGATTTTTGTCATTTGATTACTTTGGCAAAGAATAGACAATTTTTTATTCTTTTATTTCTCCTATTAAATACTGCCTTTTATCACAAACTTTTAATACATGATACCAATCATATGAAGGCATTTCTTTTTCTGCAAAAAATAAATATTGTCCGTCTCTGTTTCGTCTGGAAACATACCCTACAGAGTCAATGCTTTCGGCAACTTTATAGAATGTAAATTCACGCGATTCTCCGCAGGCACGAAAATTCTCATCTGCAGTCCAAAGATTCACAGTATATTGTTCCTCTGTGAAATATTTTTTCAAACCGCTTATTTTAATTTTGTATGTGTAAGGCGAATTTCGTCTTTTCAAAGGAAAATATTCATCAACATTTGAATCTAACACGGTAACTCCACCCTCATAATCAATCCATAGATTTTTTTTATACCGTTTGAATCGGTAATTGCAATTCCTTTCTGTATGTAAAAGGGGCATACTATTTCCTTATCATTTTTATACAGATAACCATATCCGTTTTCGCAAGTAACATATTCTTCCTGCATTGAGCAAGACAAAAGAGACGAGAATAAAAATATAGCGATTATTTTTTTCATTCTTTTATTTCTCCTATTAAATGATGTCCTTTGTCACAAATCTTTAGCACTTGATATCATTTGTAACTTTGCCTTATAGAAAATACATTCTAATGCAAAGCAAATTCCATTTGAATTCTTGGAACGCTTTTGCTTAATCTGGTTTCCCAATCCTTGCTCGGCTGACTGAAATCCAAATTTGTCGTATAATAAGAAAGATAAAGGTCATTCTGATTTTTCAGCGGATCTTTTCCCAATATTTTTGAATATAGCAATGAGGAAAGCATTCGTGCTTTCTCCTCTGCGCTTGTGTTGAAAAAATCAAAATCGGTGAGAACAAAGCCGTTTGCATAACCGTTGGAATAATCCAAACTAAAAACTTCTTTCTTTCCTGCCCTATTGTGCGTACTTCCGGGTGTTACTCCAATAACATAATCATAATTGTTTGTACCAAGATATTTATTAATCTTGTATAATTCATCTGCATAATTCCCATTGCTGGGAATAGTTATCATACTGTCAGTTAAAAAATTTGAATCCCAAGTATTTGGAAATGGAACATAAGTAGTTCTAATCTCTAATGTATATCCTGCTTTAGCCATATAATCCTTCCAAACTTGCTTTATTTTTTCTTCATCATTTTTTACATCATAATATATATCTTTAACTATACCGGCATTGCGAAACACTTCAAACAATACTTTTAATCTCGTCGGCTTCACAAATTTTAGGTTCAAATGCCCTTCAATGCTATAATTTCCCTCGATTTCAACAATATGATAAAGTCTATCGTCCATAAAGTTCGGCAAATCGGCAATTATTCCTTCCGGATTTTCAGGTGTCACCGGAGTTCCGCCACTAGCGGTTACATCTAAATGCTCGCCGTATTTCAAAGCAACGCACTTCATAACTCTTTCATCAGATTCATCATAAATAATAGATATTTCTGGAAATTCATTTTCATCTTGAATTTTGAAAAAAGCATTATCTTTATTTCTACAAGCATAATGAGTTTCTCCGGCTGTTTGAGAAAAGGAAATTATGTAATATGTAGAATTGCCATAAGGAACAAGGCACCACGGTGCATTCGTTTTAATTGTATCTGCAGGATAATCTCCAGAAAAATCGTAATCCCAATTTTTATAATCATTTGTCCATTGAAAATCGCAAAAATATTTATTATTCTCATTTTTAATGGTGATAGTAGAATCATTAGAGAAGATGCTATTATCTAAGAACTCGCCATTTTCCTTTGGATTATCCCCACACGCTTGCATTATAAAACCAAATGCCGTTATTGCAAAAAATAGACAATTTTTCATTCTTTTATTTCTCCTATTAAATACTGCCTTTTATCACAAACTTTTAATACATGATACCAATCATATGAAGGCATTTCCTTTTGTGCAAAAAACAAATATTGTCCGTCTCTGTTTCGTCTGGAAACATACTCTACAGAGTCAATGCTTTCGGCAACTTTATAGAATGTAAATTCACGCGATTCTCCGCAGGCACGAAAATTATCATCAGCAGTCCAAAGATTCACAGTATATTGTTCCTCTGTGAAATATTTTTTCAAACCACTTATTTTAATTTTGTATGTGTAAGGCGAATTTCGTCTTTTCAAAGGAAAATATTCATCAACATTTGAATCTAACACGGTAACTCCACCCTCATAATCAATCCATAGATTTTTTTTTATACCGTTTGAATCGGTAATTGCAATTCCTTTCTGTATGTAAAAGGGGCATACTATTTCCTTATCATTTTTATACAGATAACCATATCCGTTTTCGCAAGTAACATATTCTTCCTGCATTGAGCAAGACAAAAGAGACGAGAATAAAAATATAGCGATTATTTTTTTCATTCAAGCACCTCTACCTGTATACGAAATCGCTCATTTTTACAAACTTTTAAAACTTGATACCACTTGTAAGAAGGCATCTCTTTTTCTGCAAGGAATAAATATTGCCCTTCTCTATCTCGTCTAGTACGATATTCAACAATTCCATTTTCTTCCGCAATACGATAAAACTTAAAGTTTTTAGATTCTCCGCAAACATTTCCATTTTCGTTAAAGACTCTAACTTTTGTAGAGTGCTTATCTTTCATGTGCTTGTTTTTTGGTAATTTAACAGATAAGTTGTATGTGTAAGGTGAATTTCTCCGTTTCAAAGGAAAGTATTCACCAACGCTTTCGCTTAATATTGTAGTTGTATTTGAGATAACCCACTTTCTATCAGCCGTCTTTTTAAGCAACACAATATTTTTCTTTATATCAAGAAACCACTCCCTCGCACCCATATCGGGCAAGTTGCTGCCATCTTTTGAGACAGTTCTCTCTACCATAAAAATGTCTGTTGGAATGTCTTCCTGCACAATACCCTTATCAATCATTTGACTGCTGTCCGAAAGAGCATAACCATCGTCTTTTGTGAAAAACAAGCCATCTTCGCCTGCGGGAATATCTGATTTGAACAATGGATTTTCACCCTGCGAAATATCTGATTCTCCGTTATTCCAAACAATGTTATTAACGCCGTTTGCCGTTGCCGAACCCAAGAAAATGCCCTTGCCGTCACTTTCATTGTTGTTAGCAATGGTTGTGTGGCGAATACCAAAATAGCCGTTATTTGCATATGTTGCCGAGCCGTTTTCTGCCGTGTTGTTTGCTACAATGGTATTTATGAGCGATAGTTTAGAATTTTCAGTTGCAAAAATTCCCCCGCCCAACCTTGCCGAGTTTTCGATTATATAAGAGTTTAAAATTTTAAGCGTATCGGTTAAAGCAGATAATACGCCACCGCCAAAATTATCCGCATTATCATTATTTCTTACAATAATATAATCCAAAACGGGTGAAGAGCCAACAGCAAAAATGCCAATACCGCCTTTCGTTACAGTTGCCCTATCCAACTTTTGAGAAAACGGAACTCCGCCTCCGCCCAAAAATTCCAATACGCGAGTTACTTTATTCTCTCCGCTCAAAACAACGGCATTTATATCGCCTCTGCGAGTTTCCAATGTTTCACCACCAACACCTTCAAATCCGCCTCTTATGTCTGTTCCAGCCTTTAATATAAACGGCTTACCGTCCGCAGTTTTGTAGTTCCCTTCCGCTAAGTAAATTGATTTTCCCTGTTCCTTTCCTGCAGACATCGCTTTTGCCAAATCTTTATACGCTTTTGCCCAACTTGAACCGTTACAGTCTCTTTCGCAAGCCGAATTTTCTTTTGCATATATAATTGCATCGCTACGCCTTGAAACAGCAAAAGAATAAGTATTTTCCGTGCACCATTGCATTATGTTTTCTTTTTCTGCACTATAAAGTTTTATTTTGAAATTTTGAACGGTTTCGTTTGAGGTTTCAACTATGCTTGTGAAAACATTTGCCTCTTTCGATTTTGTATATACCGATATTTGCGGCTCACTTGGGAGCATAACGGAATGATATTCCGCCTGCAATGAGTTAAAATAAGGGGCAAAAGCCACGCCCGAATGAGAAAATGATTCAAGAGTAGGCGGTTCGCATATTTTTGTGTCCGGTTCTATTTGTATGGACTTCCCTTGTAGCCACCCCGCAAATTTCACTCCCGACGAAACACGAATTTTTGCATTAGGTGCTAAAAAATTCCCCGCAAATACAATGTCTCTTCCTAAAATCAAATCAGAGTTCCCGTTTTGATAAACTTGAAACATTATGGGATTTACAAAATCATTTGTCCATTTTAATTTTACCCTGTCAGAAAAAATCACAGTATTCGCAACGAGAATTTCAACCTTTCCGCCCGAAACATCAATTTCCAAAGTAGATTCCGGCTCTAACTTAAAATCATTAAAGATATAAACTCCGGAACTCAGTTTAAGTTTTGAACGAGAATGAGATGCTAAATTGTGATATGTTCCCGGAACAAGAGTGCGTTCTTCGTCCGGACTTATAAATATATCGTTTGTTCCGACCGAGATGTTTTTAGTTTGCAGGTTTAATAATGGTGCGGGGCTTGAAGTTGCTATTCCGCCCGATATATACACATTGTTTTGACTTGTATAACTTTCTCCCGTGCGAAAATCCCCGTAAAGTGATGCCCTTTCTCTGAGAAATGCACTTGCTCCCGCATAAGAATTTCCGTGAATTTTGCTGTCTGCACCGAATTCTATTTTTTTATTTGTTCCGACAGAACCGTAAATTTCAACTCCGCTCAGATATGCACCCGTTCTGTCCGTTAAATAAACGCCTTCCGAGCCGAACACTGCAAAATCGCTTGTGTTTTGCAAAATATCTCTATATGCAAAAGAGGAAATTAACGGATTTTCCGTATTTTCTTGAGGATTGAGCGGGGCGGGTGGAAATGGAATAATAGGCGGTTCTTGATGTTCAACAGTTGCGAGAGAAAAGTTTATATTTGAGTTCACAGACCAATCATTACCGGAAGAAACGGATATATCGTCAATTTGGTTAAAATACGACCAATCGCTTTTATGCACTCGCATTTGAATTTCGGCATAACCGCTTGGTTCTACACTCCCGCTCGTAAAAGAAACTGTGAAGTACTTATCTAATTCGTTTGTTTGGTAAAAATCCACCACAGCATCATTTTGCTGCCCCTTGCTATACCACCAAATATTGTATAAAAATTTTGTGAGAGGAGAAGAATCCGTAAAGTAATATGTAAGTTTTTTGTCGGTTAAATTAAGCGGCTGCTCCGAATTGTTGTATATCCTTAAATGCAAACTCATTTCGTTGCCGTAAAAATTGCCGTTTGCAAGGCGAGACTGAACTTCGTAGTTTTGCCCAAAGGCAAGAGTTACGCCGAGCAGAAAGACAAGCATTAGAGAGAAAAACGAGCCAAAATTTGTGATGTTCATATTGTGCTGGCAAATGTAGAAAAATAAATTGAAGTTGTCAAGTATTTTTTACGGTTGACTCGGCAGTGCAGAGTGGTTAGTGGGGAATAGAGTGTAAAGTTGAAAGTTAAAAGTGTAAAGTTATTATTCTTTATTCTCTTCTCTCTACTCTCTACTCTCCCCTCTCTACTCTAAAATTACTACCTTCCCCGCAATGGCAAAAATTTATGCGGTGAAATTTGCGGACGAGTCGCACAAGATGTTTGATAATTGGACGGATTGTGAAAAGGCGGTAAAAAATAAGGTTGGAGTAAAGTATAAGTCGTTTGCAAAACTTGAAGATGCAAAAGCGTGGATTAGCGGAAAAACGATTGAAAAGCCGGGCTTGCGTGTGTATGTGGATGGCTCTTTTATGCCGCCTAACAAATTTGCAACTTGGAGTTGGGTGGCAGTTGAAGACGGAGTTGAAATTGCGAGTGATTTTGGGACTACACCCGAACCTGCACTAAGCAGAAATATAGACGGCGAGGTTTTTGCGGCGTGGCACGCAATGGAGTTTTTGGCAAAGATTAAACGGAAGGGAACAATTTGTCACGATTATCAGGGCATTGCATCGTGGGCAACGGGCGAATGGAAGGCAAACAGTGCGGTTGCGACTGTATATTTGAGTCGAATTTCCGAGATTAAAATTTGGGCAAACTTTGAGAAGGTGAGCGGACACAGCGGCGATAAGTGGAACGATTTGGCAGATTCTCTTGCAAAAAAAGCGTTTAAGAATGCTAAGAATAAAACTGCAAAATAAAACGCAGATAATATGAAAACTATTATAGACATAAATAATTTTTGGAGTCCGAGCGGCGGCGGAGTGCGGCGATACCACTTGGAAAAAATGAAGTTTTACGGAGAACGGCAAAGCGAATTTCGTTTGGTTTTTTTAATGCAAGATAACCGCAACGAGACGGAGGAAATTTCGCCGACATTGACAATTGAACATATTAAAGCCTTTAAGATTCCGGGAAAATGGTGGAAATACCGATTTATTTTTAGTGCAACGCAAATTAAGAAATATATTTTGAAATATAACCCCGCAATAATTGAGGTCGGCTCTCCATATATACTGCCCGCAGCCGTGCGGAGTGCGGTTTCTTCTTGTCATACTCGTGCTCCGACACGAGTATCCAAAGCGTGCAATGAAGGCGAATCACAGCAAGGGGAGATTTCATTTCCCCTCGTAAGCCCTGCGGACGAAACAGACGGGGGGAGGCAAGAGTCGCACTGTGAAAGTGCGGCTCAGCAAGGGGGGATTTCATTTCCCCCCGTCAGCCCTGCGGGCGAAACAGAC
>BNUP01000070.1 GCA_025997455.1 Fibrobacterales bacterium
TAATTTTGGTTTTTGGAGTTTTCTTCTTAAACGATAAAGATCCGCGCGAAACTTTTTTGACCTACCAACTGAGGTTCAACCAAGTCAGCACCTTGCAGCAAGACGATCCGGTTAAAGTCAATGGCGTAAAACTCGGTAAAGTTGAAAATATTGCACTCTACGGAAACGGAGTTCTGGTCCGCATATCCCTGAGAAACGATGTGAAATTGCCGATAGACAGCGACATTCGCGTTCAAAACATAGGTCTCTTGGGTGAAAGACAAATAGGAATGCTGCTCGGCGACTCCCTTAAATACTTCACCACAAACGATACCATAAAAGGGGAGTTCGATGCGGGTATAGCAGAAGTTATGGGAATGGCAGGCGAAGTTTTAGACAGTGCAAAAATTTTAATGAACATAGCCCACACAATGCTCGACTCAACAATAGCCACACAAGACTTTCGCGACAGATTTCACCGCATTCTCGATAAGGTAGAGGATTTGGAAGACCAAGCAAACAGTTTAATTCAACGAGCCGACCCTGCACTGCAAACTTCACTTGCGGGACTTTCAAACGCCACAAAAAAAGTTAATGACATACTTGACGAAAATCGCGAACCTCTTCAAAATTTGGTAGCCGATGCCCGCGGGCTTGCCAAAAATGCAGACGGCTTGGTGAATAACGCCGACACTGCGATTCAACGGGTTTTGGTTTTAACGGAAAAATTGCAGTCCAAAAACAACACGCTCGGCATATTGTTAAACGACCGCAAACTTCACGACGATATTTCAACCACCGTTCATTCGGCGGACAGTTTGTTTAATTTAATAATTAAAGACGGTTTAGATGTGAATATTGATTTCTTTTGATTTGGGTAGCACAGAATACGAAGTGGGAATAATATGTTGAAACGCACTCTCAAGGTAATAAATTCGCTTGGCATACACGCCAGACCGGCAGGTCGCATAGTAGATATAACGAGTTCGGCAAAAAGCGATGTCGAATTGACTTATCACGAGCAAACCGTAAATGCAAAGTCAATTTTAAACTTGATGATGCTTGCAATGGAGAAGGATTCTGAAATTGAATTTGTTGCAGACGGGGAAGATGAACAACAGGTTTTAGATGAATTGGAAAAACTTTTTCAAGATAAATTTTATGAGGATGCATCATAGCAATGTCCGAAACCTCGCCATCAAAACCAAGAAAAATTTTTGTAGGATCCGCTGCATCACCCGGCTATGTAATAGCAAAAGCACATTTGGTAGTTCACCACAGAGTTGCTGTATCTTCAACCCGCATTCCAAAAAGCAGTGTATCGAACAACATTGAATACTTTCGCCGCGCGGTAAAGCAGGTCAAACAGGAAATTACAAGAATACGGGATATAACTCTTGAAAAAGTAGGCAGAGACGAGGCGAAAATTTTTGATTCGCATTTGCTTATGCTCCAAGACCCGTCTCTTATAGAAGATGTTTTAAAGTTAATCCGCACCGAGAATTGGAACGCCGGATATGCATTTCATTTAAGAATGCAGGAACTTTTTGCACAATTTGAAAAAGGCGGAAAACTTCTCAAAGACAGAACTCAAGACCTCAAAGACTTATATAACAGAATTCTCTTGCACTTAAACGGCGGTGAAAGCGAACCCGAATTTCCCGTGGAAGATTTAAAAGAAGAAGTCGTTTTGGTGGGCTACACAATTGGTCCCAATATGCTGATGCATTTTGAAAACAGAAAATTTGCACTTGCAATGGATACGGGAAGTGTCACGAGCCATGTGTCAATTCTTGCGAGGTCAATGCAAATTCCCGCGGTAATGGGTCTCGGCAGCATAAGCGAAAGTATAAGCGACGGAGATATTCTTGTAATAGACGGAACAAGCGGAATAGTAATAGTTAATCCAGATGAAAACGACATAAAAAAATATAGCAAACAAATAGAGGTTTTCCAAAATCAAAAATTGGAACTCCTCACGATGAAGGATTTGGAATCCGTTACAATGGACGGTAAATACATAAAACTTTGTGCAAACATTGAGAGATATAACGAGGCTAATGAAGTTCTCTCATTCGGTGCAACCGGCGTGGGTCTTTATCGCTCGGAATTTTTATACTTCGGCAGGGAAACGCTGCCAACATTAAAAGAACAATCGGAGGCATACAGCGAAGTTACTCACAAATTATATCCTCTTCCCGTGACCATTCGCACATTAGATGCCGGCGGCGACAAAATGCTCGCATCTGCCAGTGCGGATGCCGAAAATAATCCGTTTATGGGTTGGCGTTCCATTCGTATTTGCTTGGATAGAAAGGATATTTTCAAGGAGCAGTTAAAGGCATTGATAATCGCAGGCGACAAGGGTAATTTGAAAATTATGTTCCCTATGATTTCTGGAATAGGCGAGTTGGAACGGGCAAAGGAAATTTATGGGGAATGCTGTGAGGAACTCGAAAAGAAAGGCGTTAAAATACCGCAAATAGAAATTGGTGCAATGATAGAAATTCCGTCTGCCGTGCTTATGGTCGATGAGTTGGCTCGAATGGTAGATTTTTTTAGTATAGGCACAAATGATTTAATTCAGTTCACGCTTGCGGTGGATAGGTCTAACGGTAAAATTGCAAATATGTATGAACCGCATCATCCTGCGGTTTTGCGTGCCATTAAAATGACTATAGATGCCGCGCATCGTGAGGGTATTCCCGTTTGCGTTTGCGGTGAAATGGCAAGCGACCCGCTCAGTTCTTTATTATTGGTGGGTCTTGGCGTAGATGAACTTTCGATGTCATCTTGGAGTATAATGGAGTGCAAAAAAATCATTCGTTCCATAAATTACGATGAAGTTCGTGCAACTGCCGCCGAAGTTATAAAGTTCGGTGATACCGATAGTATAAATAATTATCTTCGCAAAAAATATTCCAACAAAATAAAGAGTTTGGGTATTTCCTCATTCATAACCTCCAAAGAATTTTCCGCAAGCGACCGTGCTCTTGTCCGCGTAAATGGTCAAATTGAGAGGATATAGGGCTGGGAGTGGAGAGTTGAAAGAATAGAGAGTAGAGAGTAGAGAGTAGAGAGTAGAGAGTAGAGTTATTATTCCAAGAATCATTTTCAATATTCAACTCTATAAACTTGCAAGTTGGTCTATGGTAAATGGACATTCTCCACTTTACTCTCTACTCTCTACTCTTTACTCTCTCCCCACTTTTCTACCTTCCCGTTATGAATAAAATTCTTATCCTCGCGACAACTGCCGCAACAGCATTCCTTTGTTCCTGCGACCTTAACGCAGACAACAGCACCGTCAAAATTCAAGAGTCCTTGCAGACTCCAAAAGGCAAGCACAGTTACGCGATCGGCACAGATATTGGTCGTTCCGTAAAGCAGATTGATGCCGAATTGGACTACTCGGTAGTGGTGCAGGCTATAAAGGACCAGTTAGACACCACAAAACCTGCACTTATGAACGACAGCGAAGTAACCGCCGCCTTGCAGGATTTTATGGTTGAAATGAGAAAGAGTCGCTTAGCAAAGGATTCAGTTGCCGCAGTTGAACGGGCACAAAAAGCAGTCGAAAATCTTATCAACCAAAACGCTTTCCTCGAAAAAAATAAAACAGAACCCGGAATTGTCACCACCGAAAGCGGCTTGCAATACATAGTGCTCACGGAAGGCGCGGGTAAAGTTGCAAAAGACGGCGATACCATAACCGTTCATTACACAGGCACTCTCCAAGACGGCACAAAATTTGATTCTTCAATAGACAGAAATCAACCGCTCTCAATTGCACTCCAAGAAGGGCAACTGATAAAGGGTTGGGTGGAAGTTCTGCGATTGATGAAAAAAGGCGAAAAAATTCGCGTATGGATTCCAAGTGCACTGGGTTACGGCGAAAGCGGCAACCCTGTAATTCCGGGAAATTCACTTTTGATTTTTGAGATGGAATTGTTAGATGTAAAGGGAAAATAAAAGCGTCTAAGGCTTTATGCAACGACTTCCCCTTGGCATTCAAACATTTTCAAAAATTCGCAAATACGGCGATTTGTATGTGGATAAAACCGCACTTATCTATGAACTTGCAAAAATGCAAAATGCCGTATTTCTCTCCCGTCCGCGCAGGTTTGGCAAGTCGCTCACTTGCTCCACTTTGCGTTCGCTGTTTGAAGGTAAAAGGGAACTTTTCAAAGACCTTGCAATAGACAACTCGGATTGGGAATGGGCAGAATATCCCGTTGTGCACATTGACTTGAATGCGGGAAATTTTGAAAGGGGAATAGAGCCGCTTGACAATTGGATAAGGAGCGGATTGCAATTTTCTGCAGACGATTACAAAGTTCCGTTAATTGGAAACGATAATCCGGAACGCTTTAAAAATTTGCTAAAATCGCTTTACGAAAAATACAAAAGTCAAGTTGTTGTGATAATAGACGAATATGACAAACCGTTATTAAACACATTGGACAATCCTGAATTGCATAAGCAAATTTTGGCAACGCTAAAAAGTTTTTACGGAGTTCTAAAAAGTTCCGATTCTTTTTTAAGATTTGCATTCATCACGGGCGTTACAAAATTTGCCCACACGAGTATATTCAGCGATTTAAACCAACTCAAAGACATTTCCTTAAATCCAAAATTTGCAGAACTCTGCGGCATAACACAAAAAGAGATAGATAGGTATTTCCCGGATAGAATTGATTACTGTCTGCAAGAATTGAAATATTTTAACGGCGACAAAAAAAAGTATTTGAATAAATTAAAGAGATTTTACAACGGATACAAATTTTCTAAAGGTCTAACAAGCGTTTACAACCCCGTAAGTTTGTTAAATCATTTTGACGAGGCGGAGTTTAGGAATTTCTGGTTTGAGACCGGTGGCACGCCTACATTTTTGATTAGACTGATTAAAGAGCAAAAGATTAACATTTTGGATTTGGACAAGGAGAATGTATCTTCTATTGAGTTTGGTAAGTTTGATATGGAGAATATGCTGGCAGTTCCGGTTCTTTACCAGAGCGGTTATTTGACAATTAAAGATTATGATGAAAAGAGAAATATTTACTCGCTCGGCTACCCCAATGACGAGATAAAGGCGAGTTTTAGCGATGTTCTTGCAGACAAATTTGCAAATATAAAATCGTCTAAATCCGGTTTGTGGATAGTGGAAATTGCGGATGCTTTGGACGAGTGCAATATTGAAAAATTCATAGAAAAATTGAGACCGTTTTACAATTCCATTCCTTACGAGTTTTTTAGCCAAGTGGAATATTATTACGAGTTGGTTTTCTATTTGATTTTGCGAATGCTTTCAATTCACTGTGCGGTTGAGTTGCACACTGCAATAGGCAGAATAGACAGCGTTGTTGAGGTGGATGATTACATTTACTGCATTGAATTTAAGCGTAGCGGCACCGCACAGGATGCATTAAATCAAATTAACGACAAAGATTATTGCTTAAGTTTTGAAAATGAAGACAGCAAAAAGATTGTGAAAATCGGCATTGCATTTGACGATGAAAAGAGGAATATCGGCGAATGGAAGGTGGAGAAGTGAAAATTATTCTTAAAAAATGGACTCTTTTCATATAAATTTGTATATTTACTCTATGTCAAACCAACTCTTTTTGAAAAATAAATTTATCATAGACAAAGAAATAAATCTGAATGAGTGTGATTTTCTGAAAACGAAAATCTACGCAGATAATTTGATTAATATTATCAAAATTTCAGAACCTAATAGAGTTTTTACAGTTGGACTTTTTGGTAATTGGGGAACAGGTAAATCTTCCATTATTGAGACTTCTAAGCAAGATTTTGACCAACAAAAAATAAAATTCATAACTTATGATGCTTGGCAATATGTAAATGATTCATTCAGAAGAATGTTTTTGCGGAAACTGCGCGAAGATTTGAAGTACGAAGAAACCGATTTAATGAAAAAATTCTATGAAAATGAATCAACTGATGTAGGAAACAAGTATCAATTATCGCCAACTCGACTCGCTTTCATTTTAGGTGGATTAATTTTGTTTTTGGCAATAGTCACTTTTATTCCTTTTTGTATTGATTATAAGTTTCCAATTTATTCAATTTTTACATTATTAGGTTTGCTAATTACGATTATTTCAGGTGCTTTTCACCAATTAAAAATGTCCGTCACAAAACCACACTTGTTCGCACCTGAACAATTTGAAGACTGCTTTAAAGAAATTGTATCAAATTCTCTGTCAAAACCAAATAAAGTTCTAAAATGGGTTAAAGGGGATAACTCTATTCAAAATTTGGAAAAACTTGTAATAGTAATTGATAATATTGACAGATGTAGCAATGATGTTGCCTACAATTTACTTACCGACATAAAAACTTTTTTTAGTGATGTAAAATATAGCATTGTGTTTGTAATTCCCGTAGATGATGAAGCCCTCAAAAAGCATATTATTCAAAATAGCAAAAATGATACTGACTGCGATAAAGACAAGGAAGAGTTTTTGCGTAAATTTTTCAATGTTACCATTCGTATTAAACCTTATGCTGAAACAGATATGTACGCTTTTGCAAAACAAATTTGTGAAAAATCGGGGTTGAATTTTAAGCCAGAAACAATAAATGTTGCTTCAAAAGAATACGCAAAAAATCCGCGTAGGATAATTCAGTTGTTCAATAATTTATTGGCAGAAATGAATTATTATGATGCAGAATTTGCTCAAAATAATGAAACACTAATCTGTTGTGCTTTAATAATCCGCGAAGAATACCAAAAATATTACAATGTTATTGTCAATTCTCCCAAAATATTCAATGAGGATTATACTGAAAAAGATGAAAATACAAAGCGGTTTATTCGCATTGTGCAAGCCAATCTTGGAAAAGTTGAATTATCTGATTTGAGCAAAGTTTTAACTAATTCTTACCACCAATTTGATGATATTCCCGCCGACCTTAAAGATGCGATAAATACTTTTGGCACTGAAAAAGTTTTAAGTGTTTGGGAAACCGAAAAGGACAATATTGCAGATTATATTTTTGACAGATTTAATTATGCAATAAAAAATAATTTCATTGATAATGAACTAGTTCCTCTTTTTGATGTGTTAGCACAAATAAATACTAAATTTCAGATTGAAACTCATTTTGCAAAAAAGATAGACGAAAAAACATTTGATTTTATGCCTAATATAATTTCAAAAACGAAAAATCACAAAAATCTTTGCAATTATGCCATGCTACGAGAGAAGCAGAATTATAAAAAAATAAAAACGACTTTGATAGAAAATTGTAAGCGGACAGAAAAGCAAGAAAAAGAAAAGTATTGGAATTCTTTTTTTATTGCGATACTAAAAGTTTTTCAAGATAAAGAAACTTCTATCGCTTTGTCTTCTACTTACACGCTTTATCAACAAGATATTGAATATCGCAATTTTTCCAAAGACCAAATTGAATATCTAATTTCCGACGAATTTGTTCAGCAACGAATTTCTGAATTACCAACAGACAAAACAAGCAAAGAAATTTCATTAGATATAAAAACCGATGAATATGAAACAGTAAAATGGTTGTTTAAAAATAAAAAAAATATTGTAGCGGAAACTTATGCAACTTTATTTGCTAAAATCATTGGCGACGATAGTTCTGAAAATCGAATGAAAGGTAAAACAATAGAGGAAATTGCGAATATTTTGAAATTTGTAAATCCATTATTAAATCTGATACCTGCTGGAAAACTGACGACACAACCACAAACTTTGTATAATTTGATTGTAAAAGACAGGCAAATGTTAAACCCACAATATTTTAACAAAAATAGAAATCAAAATTTGCCGGTTGAACCACCATACTACCAATCACGAAATTTTATTGATGAGTGTATTGCCTCTGACACTTATATTCAAGATATAATAGATTTTGTGATAAATGCATATAGAGTTTCTAATAACAATACGGATGTTTCGGCTGAAATAGATAAATTACTCAAGAAAACGAATCTTGATACATGTTTCATAGAATTAATTGACAAGAGACTTTCTCTCAATCCGTTACTTAATCTTATTTTTGACGATGACCAAAACTATGAAGGTAAAAATAATTTCAAAGAGGCAAATAGATTGTCTTTGCTGAAACATTGCTTTATCCAAAAAACCGAAAAAAATCAATATATTATTTCTGAAGATAAAGCAAAAAGCAAACTCAATGAATTACTGGCTTATGCACAGAAAGAAAAATCAAGTGAGGTATATACATTGCTTGAAGCATTGTCAGAGCAAGAACTATACAAGAATTTATTAACTTCTTTAATCATTGCGAAAGATAGTGCTTTTGTAAATAGCCTGCCTAAAAAACTTCTTACATTGGCGGTAAATTCTTTTAATAAAGACAACTATAAAGATTATGCAAATAATTTTGATTTTTTATCTGTTATAATGCAACACGGAAAGAATAATCAAAAAAGTTATGTTGTGAAAATATTAACCGCAAAATTAGATGACAATATTGACATTGAACGAGTATTAAATTTGATAGAAACGATGCAGAATATATCTTCTTTTGATTCTAATGGAGTTTTACATAGCCATTTGGGAAAATATCAAGAAGACAACAAAGCAACGATTAGCACAGAAATGAATGAGCAAATTGATAAATTAAAAAATAAAACGAAAGTATAAAATATGACAAATATAATTAAACTATCCGCAGATTTAGTTACCTCCCGCGAGCAAACCCGTGCAGGTTTCATTGCATTTGCTTTGGAAAAGAATCGCCGTTCTACGCCAATTATCGAAAGTACAAAATCGTTGAAAGTTTTGGCAGGCAAAGCCAAAACCGCAAAAGATTTGCTAAAAATCAACGATATAAAACCTGCATTATTAACCGCAGCAGGACTTTCTGATAAAGCAGTCGGCTATTTCACGGAGGACGACAAGGATAAAGCAATATTGAGTTTGATTGAGAACTTTCTCGAACCTGCCGGCAAATACTTTGTTGATGAAGTTGTTTATCGGTATTTGCTGATAAAAGGCGATTCGTTGGGTGGTTCAATGCGAAATATCGTTGGCACGATTGCTCAACAAAAATTTGTAAGAACGCTGTTATCAAATCTTTCTATTTCAGGGACAAATTACCAATGGCTTGATAATAAAACAAAAAAATGGGAAGAAAAATCAAGTAATGATTTTTCTATCGAAGAGCAACTGAAAGCCTTATCGTGGAAAAATCCAAAAGGTAAAAATCGCATTTTATCTTTCAATTTGAATATTCCTATTGTCAAAAATAATATTGATATTTGTTTGTTTAATACTGATGTTGAGGGATATAATAACGAAATTGTAAATACGCCCGAAAAAATCTTGATGCTTGGCGAACTCAAAGGAGGCATTGACCCTGCCGGTGCTGATGAACATTGGAAAACAGGCAATACCGCATTAAATCGGATAAGAGAATCATTTGCCAAGCATAATTTGAAGATAGACACTTCTTTTATTGCTGCTGCCATTGAAAAGAAAATGGCAATAGAAATATTTGCACAATTGAAAAGTAAAATTCTTTCAAATGCTGCAAATTTGACCATTGACGAACAACTTGTACATTACTGTGACTGGTTATTAAAACTTTAATCTATGAAACAGTTGCATTTATTTGATATACCTTTGATTGCTGATAAATGGCAAGTACAAAATTTTTCTGCTGATAATTTTGGCGAACAATCGGCTCGAATGAGTTTGGAACAAAAATTGATTGATATTATGATTGTTTCCGATGATTTCAGCCGCCAAAGTGTTAGTTATCAATTAAGTAAAAATGATTGTCTGCACCGTTGGCTCAAATACAAAGAGGGGTTTTCCGCCGATTTAGTAAAAAAACTCTTGCGAGAATTTGAAATCAAAGCGGGCGATACGGTTTTAGACCCATTTTCTGGTTCTGGAACAACAAATTTAGTTTGTAAAATGCAAGGCATTAACAGTATAGGATTTGATATTTTACCAATGTCAAAAATTGCAATCGAGGCAAAACAATCTGTTTATGAATATGATTTAAAAGAAATTAACCAAATAATTTCCGAAATAGATCAGTTAGAAATGCCTGAAAATTACAACAAGCGAACACCTTATATTAACATTACAGACGGTGCATACCCCAAAAATACCGAAAAAGAGATCGCATTTTTTGCAGAATGGAACAAAAACAGTAATTATTCAAAATCTGCAAAAAATCTTGTTATGCTTTGCATGTTAAATTCTTTGGAAAAAGTAAGTTACACTGCCAAAGACGGGCAATTTTTGCGTTGGGATTACCGAAGTAAAAAGATGCGGGAATCGTCAGAATATCGTGCAAAAAATGGAAAAAAACCATTGGTTATTCGTTTGGACAAAGGTAATCTGCCAACTTTAAAACAAGTGTTATTAGAGGAATTAAAAAGTGTTTTTGTTGATATAAATTCCATTCAAAAATACACACGGCAAGAAGAATCTGAATTAAAATTTGTCGAAGGTAACGCACTTTACGAATTACCAAAATACGGTGACAATATTTTGAGTGGAGTTATTACTTCGCCTCCTTACTGCAACCGTTACGATTATACACGAACTTACGCTTTGGAATTGGCATATTTGGAAATTACAGATGAAAAAATAAAAAAATTACGGCAAGAATTATTATCTTGTACGGTAGAAAATAAACCTAAAATTGAATATATAAAAGAAAATTACGAGGCATTGGGAAAGAAAAAAGATTTTGACAATATATTAAAAATCATAGAGAAAAATAAAACACTTGCCGAAGTAAATCATTCATTGGCAGAACGAAGCATAAACGGAGACATTAACAATAGAGGTGTTTTGCGAATGATTGATGGCTATTTTACAGAATTGACTTTTATTTACGCAGAATTATTTCGTTTGTGTAAATCTGGTGCGAAAGTTGCTTTTGTAAATGACAATGTGCGTTATGGTGGCGAGGTTATTTCAGTAGATTTTATTTCCACCGAATTAGCCGAACAAATTGGGTTCAAACCTGTAAAAGTATATTCGTTGAAACAGCAGAAAGGCAACAGCAGCCAACAAATGGCAAAGTTTGGGCGAGTAGCGTTGCGAAAAAGTATAACCGTGTGGGAAAAACCGTAAAATAATATAATTGCTCGGTTTTCCGCAAGATGGTTTAATTTTTTCTACCTTCCCCTCAATGCCTAATTCA
>BNUP01000071.1 GCA_025997455.1 Fibrobacterales bacterium
TCTCGTGATGTTGCAATGCTACATGAGCACACACAAGTGAAACTCCGCAAATACGCAAAATTTCAAAACCGTAATCTACATGCTTTTTTTTGAGTTCCAAATCTTCGAGGCTCAATTTCAAAGTCGGATTCAAAAGATGTTCGGGCAAAAGAATATAACCCACATCCATAAGCAACACCGAAAGAATCATATCTTCAACTTCATCGGGTGCAAAACTGTATCGTTTGGCGAGCAATGCCGCGATAATTGCACATTCAATAGACTGCTGCTGATAAAAATTTCCGATAGACCTTGTGCCTGTTATATGTAAAATCGACGGATCGGCTTTTCGTAATTCCTGATAAATATCATTTGCAACCTTTCTATACGCGGCAATATTCAAATTAGCCTTAATAAGTTCGGGTTTGCTGAGCAACATTTCGGGCGATGGGGGAGGGTCATCCGAATTTTTAACAAAGCCGACTTTTGAACGAAAATCCAACACGGTTTTTCTCAACAAAAGAACACTCTGGTTAATCGTAACTTCCGTAACCAAATCTTCGCTTTCCAAATCCTCCAAACCCTCTTCCTGCACCCAAATTCTGTCTATACCTATAGCCAATAATTTTGAATTAACATCTTCGGTCATTCTATAACCGCTCGAAAGCATAATTTCGCCTGTATCGCGATAAATACTCCGCGCCAGCACCTGTCCCGCTCT
The DNA here is from genome assembly GCA_025997455.1 of Fibrobacterales bacterium. Lineage (GTDB taxonomy): Bacteria > Fibrobacterota > Fibrobacteria > Fibrobacterales > Fibrobacteraceae > BNUP01. Next base: position 701 of record BNUP01000071.1, read on the forward strand.
CAATTCCGATAAAGCAATTTGAATCATAATGGTTAGTGAATGTAGTAACTTTGCAGTGCAGTGGTATATGGTGTGGGGTGTGGGGAACTCGGCGGTGCAAGTTGGGAGAAGGGGGAAGATGGAGAGGGGAGGCATAAGTCGCACATTATGCACGGCGATTAACGGCATTTTTTACACTAACATATTCCCGTCATCTAATTCAATAATATAATCGGCGGCGGATCGAAAAGCGGAATTGTGTTCTATCGCTATAACGGTGTGCCCTTTTTCCGTTAAACCTCGTAAAAGTGCGAGCAAAAATTCTGTATCGTGCGAGGAAAGACCGCGAGCGGGTTCATCGAAAAGATAGAGTGTTTTGGGGATTTTTGTTTTTGCCAAATCCTGACTCAAACGAAGTCGTCCGAGTTCTCCCCCCGAAAGATGTGTGGTAGGCTGACCGAGCCGCAAATAATGCAGTCCCGTTTGCACAAGCGGATTTAATTTGGAAGTTATTTTTTCAAAATTTGCAAAAATTTTCATAGCCTGCGAAACCGACAATTCCAACACATCAAAGACAGACATCAACTTAAAACGAATTTCCAAAATTTCATCTTTGAATTTTTTGCCTTGACAAATCGGACACTCACTTTCTTCATAACCCGAAGGGTCGAGCAAAAAGCCGTCGCCCTTGCATTCTTCGCATCTTCCGCCCTGTTTATCTGTGCCGAATGTTGAAGATGTATAACCTCGAATTTTACTTTCGGGAATGCTTGCAAACAAATCTTTTATAATTTGCATAATGCCAGTTGCGGTTGCTATTGAACTCCGTTTTTGAGCAAAAGCACGCCCGGTTCTTGCGCAGAGAATATTCTCTATCCCCTTAAAATTTTCAAGTGTTCCGTATTCGTTCGTTATTTTTTTATTGGGCGATCTGTCAAGTGCCGCAGAAATAAGCGGAGCAATACTTCCCCACAATAACGAACTTTTTCCCGACCCGCTAACCCCGCAAATCAGCGTTAATTTCCCGACGGGAATTTGAACTGTTAAGTTTTTTAAGTTATGAACCCTTGCCCCCGATATGCGGATTTCGTCATCACCGTTTTTAACTTTGTTAGCGAGAAATTTGCTTTCCTTCGCTTTTTTTTCCTGCAAAGTTGATGTCGGGGAATTTTTCCCCATCCTCACAATTTCCCCGCCAAATTCTCCCGCACCCGGACCAACTTCAACAATCCAATCCGCACGGTTAATTATCAAAGGGTGATGTTCAATGAGCACAAGCGTATTTTGTCGTCGTTTTAATTGCAAAAGAACTTTCCAAAGTTTTTCAACATCCTTTTCGTGAAGTCCGCTTGCAGGTTCATCTATGCAGAGCAAAACTCCGTTTAAGTGTCCGGTGCAAAGCGCGGCGAGGCGCGTTCTCTGCGCCTCGCCGCTGCTGAGTGTTTCTCCCAGCCTGCCGAGTGAAAGATGCCCCAAACCGAGTTCGCATAAGATTGAAATTCGCAGGGGAATATCGAGCAATGCGGTTTTTAATCTGTGCGGAACTTTTTCCAAAAGCGGAGGTAAAATTTCCTTTAACTTAAAAATCGGTTGCAAATGCAAATCACGCCAAGATAATTTTTCCCAAACGCAATTCAAAAATTTATTTTTCAACTGCAAACCGCCGCATTCGGGGCATTCCAACCGTTCTCCGTTTTCGCTATCAATTAAACCGTTTCCCTTGCACTTGGAGCATTGCCCGTTTGCCGACCAAACAGAAAAATTTGAAGTACTGAAATTTTCCGCAGTTATCCCGTGAGTTTCGCACCTTGGAATTGTTGAAAAAAATCTGTCATTTGCAACCACCGAATTTCCGCTCAATCTTAAACAGGCATTTACCGCTTCGGACAATCGAGTTCTCTGATTTTGCTTTACAACAATTCTGTCTATAACTATGGAAAATTTTTTCGGCACAATATTTTCAATTTCAGGTTTCACAAAATCAAGAGAAATGTCTTTATCATCATACACCGCTCGGACAAAGCCCTGCGCCAAGTAAATTTTTGCGAGTTCTTTTAGGGTTGGAGAAATGGGAGAAGGGAGAGGGGAGAAGGGAGAGGGGAATTGTAGGGGCGACCATTGGTCACCCGCCATGACGGAAGAGGGAGGACTTTGCGAGGGGGGGGTAAAAAATGTCCCCCCGTTAGTCCTGCGGGCGTCTTGAACGGGGGGAGGCATAAGCCCCGCTGTTAAAGCGGGGCTTTGCGAGGGGGGGGTAAATACAGGTGCAACAATTTGAACCTTTGTGTCATTTGGCAATGCCGAAAGTTCCTCTACGATTTTTTGTGCCGTTAAACTTCGCATTTCCTGCCCGCATTTTGGGCAAACCGCATTTGCACATTCCGCATATAAAATTCTCAACATCGGCGAAATTTCTGCAAGACTTGCTACGGTCGATTTTGGGTTTATAACCCTGTCTCCGCATTCGAGTGCAATACTCGGTCTTAAATTGTGAATCGCTTGGACGGGAACAAATTTCGGTCCTCCCAAAATTGCCGCCGCCCTGCTGCCGAGCGTTTCTAAATATCGCCTTCTGCTCTCTGCGTGCAACACATCAAGCACCAAACTCGATTTGCCGCCACCCGACACTCCACAAACCACACTGATTTCTCCAATCGGAAAATCCGCATCGGCATTTTTCAGATTATGCACCGCCGCCCCGCGAACTTGAATGGCTTCCATTTTGACAAATATAAAAAAAGGTAACCACTATTAACCTCATAAGAGGTTGGCAGAGGTTACCAAGCGACATGGGCGAACTGCGTTTTTTATGCAAATTTGAGTAGTTTTCTGCCATTGTATATACAGATTATCTCAGGTTTCTTTTTAACACTCTAACTTACGAGTGCTAAAGCACTCTCTCTCCGAAAGCCAAACTCTTGGCTTTCAGTATCACAACTCCTTTTTAATTGGGCAGATATGCTTATTGCCGTCGTCTCTAAAAACTCAAATCTGTGGAATTGTGTTACAAAGAGAGTTTTTAGAGGTTTTCAAAAGGTAGAAGGCTTCTCCTTCTCCCATCTCCCCAAGTGCAACGCTAAGTAAAAATTGTGAGCGCGGTGTGGATAGAACACACCACACCAAGCAAAGCGACTGGACAGCGTAGAATAGAGACTATTGTTTGATTATTTTATTTATTGCTGTCAAAAAAAATTCCATCATTTCCCCTTGCAATTCTAAAAGGGCGGGTTAAAAACCGCGCCCCTACAAACCTAAAAGGGCGGGTTAAAAACCACGCCCCTACAAACTCTACTCCCAACTTTACTCTCTTCTCTTTACACTCTACTCTAAATTAACTACCTTCCTCCTACGACCTTAAATTTTGCGGAACCGGAAAATTATGAATTGCGATATTAAAAAAACATCAACTGCATTGCGTGCCAAAAGCGTGGCGTTTCTTATTTTTTTGCCGATAGTTTTCATATCTTGCGAACTTCCTTTCTCTCGCGATGATTCGCCCGTTATCGCCGAAGTCGGTAATTCAACCCTCACGATTAATGAACTTAAAAGACAAAAAATTGCAGGCGATTCCGTTTCAAAAGAAGAGTGGGTTCGCCGAATCGATTCGTGGGTAAATTTTGAGGTGATGTATAAGGAGGCACTTGACAGGGGCTTGCGTAACGACCCCGAAGTGAGAAAACTCATAAAAGATGCCGAAAGGAAAATTTTAGTGGATAAAATGCGATTAAGTCTTGATTCCCCGCTCGATTCCCCTTCGGATGAGGAATTGCAAAATTATTACGAAAAGAACAAGGAGCAATACCAAATGGATTCCGTTCCTTTTGCCGAAGTTCAAACTAAAATTCGTAGCATTCTCGTCTCTGAAAAACGAGCGAAAAGAGAAAAACATTGGCTCACGGAGATCAAAAATAATTATACTATAGAAGTATATCCGCAATATTTAGATTCTTTAAGGGATTTTTAGAAGTTCCCTAAGGTTTTAGGTAACCACTATTAACCTTATAAGAGGTTGGTAGAGGTTACCAAGCGACATGAGCGAACTGAGTTTTTTATGGTGATAATGTCGTCCTGCGGCGAATGCTCGCAGTATCGCCATCGTCTCTAAAAACTCAAATCTGTGGAATTGTGTTACAAAGAGAGTTTTTAGAGGTTTCCTTTAATGACCATTCTAATTTTCTAAATTACAAGTATGAAAATTTCTCCACTCCTCCTCGCCATTGCGTGTTCGTTTGCATTTGCCGCTCAAGACCCCGTTGCATTATTGAAAAAAAATGACACGGAATTGCAAATCGCATTGAAAAAAAAGAGCCACACCCCTAAGGATATTGAAAATATTAAGCGATTGAGTAGCGGACTTTTTGACTTTGCAAAAATGGCAGAGCGCAGTTTGCCCAAAAAAACACTTGAAGGTTTAGACTCTTCACAGAAGGCGACTTTTGCAAAGGAATTTCAGCGAATGATAGAAAATTCAAGTGTGAATAAATTTAAGAATACAACATTTTCCGCATCTGATTCTACGGTTTATGAAGAACCGAAATATAAAAAAGACAGTGCGGAAGTGTGGGTTTCCATTCATTCGTGGAGCAAGGGAAAAGATATGCTGATGGTTTATAAAATGGATAAATCGAGTGCCTTGCCCGGCGGTAAAGACAGCGACGGTTGGCGAGTGTGGGACTTGGTGATAGACGACCTTTCTACAACAAAAAATTATCAAGATCAATTCAAAAGCATTTTAGAAACCAAGCCGTTTAGCGAGTTAATCAAGATTATAAAGGATAAAGCCGACGAGTATGAGAAATGAAATTTCGTATAGCGTTTGCAATATCTAAGCGGGATAGGAAAGTCCGTTTGCGATTTTGGAAATGGGATATATGGCGACTCGATAATTCAAAAGATAAGATTGAAGAAGTAAATTATCCAAAAGCAGAACCTGTAAAAGAAAATTCATCAAAAAGCGGTTTTCTTTCGTTCAAAAAAACGGAGGGCGGGGAAAAATCGGAGAGCGGGGGAGTCGAAAATTCAGAAGGAGAAGCAAAAGTTTCAAAGCCGTCCAAACTTTTTCTTCAGGCATTATTCTATCCCGATGTGGAGAGCCGCATAATGAGAGTCGGGAAAAGGCTCGGATCTTGGGCTATAAATATCTTTACTATTTCGTTTCCGCAGTTGGAAATTCGCGGTTCGTTCGGAGATCCTTTTTATGACGGAATTGCATTTGGAATGTCGCAGGGGGCATATATTCCCGATTGGGAAAACGAGAATGCCGATTGGAGTGTTAAGGGCGAGGCTCTTTTGAAAAGCGGTTTTTTTCATTTGATATTTTTTGTTTTGGGTGTCTTATATGAATTTGCCTCTTTAACTTTTATATTGTGGCGCGGGGCACGCCTTGCAAAAAAGAATCCGAACGGCGAAAATTTGAGCGGCATTCGCAGGTGGGTATTTCTAAAAGTTCGGGAAATGGTGTGAGGAGTTTATGGAATTACTCCATTCCTAACCTTTTCTTTGCCTCATTAATATCCAATCCTAAATCCAAGAGTTATAGAGGTTTCCAAAAGAGGACAATGAAAACGGCATGAGAAGGGATTCTACTTTTTATAAGTAGCAACTATTGGGCTGTTTTGGAAATGAATGGAGAGACTACCTGCCGCTTCCCTTCTCCATACCCGCAAAGCAGAGGTTTGACGAGAGCGAGAGTTTACTAAATTCAGTTTGAAATGCAAGTTCGTTTAACCATTGACGGGAAAGAATACGAAGGAAATCTGGCACAGGTGTTGCGGGTGGAGAGGCGTGAGGCTTTGACAAATTCACGGGAATTTTTAACCTTCAACGACAAGCGAGACGGGCGAAATTATAAATATGTGAAAATCGGGCGGCAATTTTGGATGGCACAGAATCTCAATTTTGAGGCGGAAGATTCCTTTTGCTACGATAATAACCCCGAACAGGGCGAACTTTACGGACGGTTGTATTCTTGGGCAACGGCACTTGGAGTTTGTCCGCTCGGATGGCATTTACCGACTTTGGCGGAGTGGCAGGAACTCGCGGATTTTAGCGGAGTGCAAACGGCGGCAACGGCTCTCAAATCGATTAGCGGTTGGGTTAGCGATTACGGCGGAACGGACGATTACGGCTTTGCGGCTCTGCCTGCAGGTTATCGCTCGGAAGGGAGTAAAGAATTTCATTATCTCGGCAAGTTGGCGGGTTGGTGGTCGTCTTCCGATGTCTCGGCAGAAAAGGCGTTTAGCGTGCGGTTTCATTCAAGTGCAGGGCAAATTAGGAGTGATGAGTTTCACAAACTATCGGCATTTTCTGTAAGGTGTGTTAGGGATTGAGGAGAAAATGCCGTCCCCCCCAACAGCCCTATGGGCGGAATAGTTGGGGGGAGGCGTAAGTCGCACTGTAAAAGTGCGACTTAGCAAGGGGGGAGTTATATAAATGCATTTTCTGTAAGGTGTGTTAGGGATTGAGGAGAAAATGCCGTCCCCCCAACAGCCCTGTGGGCGGAATAGTTGGGGGGAGGCGTAAGTCGCACTGTAAAAGTGCGACTTAGCAAGGGGGGAGTTATATAAATGCATTTTCTGTAAGGTGCGTTAGGGATTGAGGAGAAAATGCGAGGGGGTGTTTTTTCAGGGAACGCGGTGTGGGCTGAGTGCACCCAAAAAAATCTACCTTTTCTGCACAATGTCAAATAATCTCGAAATTCGTAAGGCGGCGGAACACAATTTGCACGATATAGATATAAATTTGCCGCGCGATTCTTTTGTGGTAATTACGGGAGTGAGCGGGTCGGGGAAGAGCAGTTTGGCGTTTGATACGATTTTTGAGGAGGGGCAGCGGCGGTATATTGAGTCGCTTTCGCCTTATGCGAGGCAGTTTATAGGCACTATGAAACGACCAGATGCGGAGAGTATTCGGGGAATTTCACCTACAATTTCCATAGACCAAAAGACGATTAACAGAAATCCGCGTTCGACGGTCGGAACTGTGGTTGAGATTTTTGACCATTACAGATTGTTGTTTGCAAGACTTGGGGTTCCGCATTGTCCGAAGTGCGGGGAGGAGATTAAGGCACAGACGGCGGAGCAAATTGCAGATTTAATTTTTGAAGATAAAGCGGGGCAGAATGCGGTGTTGATGGCACTCATAATTAGGGAGAGAAAGGGAGAGTATAGAAAGGAAATTGCGAAGTTGCAGGAGAAGGGTTTTGCGAGAGTCAGGGTTGATGGAGTTGTGTATGAACTCGGCGGAGTTGGAGTAAATGAAATTCCCGAACTCGCACGATATGAAAAGCATTCTATAGATGCGGTTATTGATAGGATTACAATTGAGCCAAAAAATCGCACTCGGTTTATGGAGGGCTTGGAGCAGGCGTTTAAGATTAACGAAGACAGGTTGGTGTCTTTTTTGTTCGATGAAAAATATGTTGTGTATTCTGCGAATTTGGCGTGTGCTAAGTGCGGAATTTCCCTGCCTGAAATTGAGCCTCGGCTTTTTTCTTTTAACGATAAAAACGGTCAATGCCCAACTTGCAAAGGACTTGGAAAATCTTATCAAATTGAAATTTCAAAATTGATAAATCCGGAACTTTCAATTGAAGGCGGTGCAATTTTGGCGAGCACTTCTGAAGGTCGGCTAATTTTTTCTAACCACGGACTTGGGGAGTATAAGGCTATTGCTCGGAAATTAAAATTTTCACTTGCGATCGCGTGGAAAGATTTACCAAAAAAATCTCAAGATGCAATTTTGTATGGTGACGGCGTTGTTAAGGGTATTGTTCCGATTTTGCAGGGACTTTGGGATCAGTGGCATATTTCGCTTTTGCAAAAATATATGCTTATCGAGGTGTGCGAGGAATGCAACGGAGAGCGAATTTGTGCGGCTGCACGAGCGATGAAGTTTAACGGAAAAGGCATTTCGGAAATTTCGGCAATGTCTATAGATAAATCGGTTGACTTTTTTAACAATATAAAATTGAGTGAAAAAGAAGAGAGAATCGGGCGGGAAATTTTTAGGGAGATTAGAGGGCGGCTTAAATTTATGCAGGAGGTAGGGCTTGGCTATCTCACACTGAACAGAGGTTCGGCGACTTTGAGCGGCGGAGAGGCGCAACGGATTAGGCTCGCGGGTCATGTGGGGGCGGGCTTGCAGGGCGTTTTGTATGTGCTCGATGAACCGAGTATAGGATTGCACGCAAGAGACAACGAGAAACTTTTGGATATTTTGGAAAAATTGCGGGCACAGGGAAATTCACTGATTGTTGTGGAGCACGATGAAGAGACTATGCTGCGTGCCGATTGCGTTGTGGATATTGGACCCGGTGCAGGCAGTGAGGGCGGTCATCTCGTCGCTATGGGGAGCGTGGATGATTTGTGTAAAAATGAAAATTCGCTGACGGGTGCGTATTTGAGCGGGAAAAAGAGAATTGAAATTCCTTTGGAGCGGGTGCCCGTTAATAAAGATACCGCTAAAATTCGCATTGTCGGAGCACGGGCAAATAACCTAAAAAATATCGATGTGGAAATTCCAGTCGGTAATGGACGGATTGCTTCGCCGGTGATTCGCAAAAATGGAGCGGCAGACGAGTCTTGTTCCGGCACGAGCGGCGTTGGAGTGTTCACGGCGGTTACGGGCGTGAGCGGTTCGGGAAAGAGTTCGCTTATAAATCACATTTTGAGAAAAGCACTTGCAAAGAAATTTTACAATGCTGGAGAAATTGCAGGCGAGCACGAGCGAATTGAAGGTTTGGGAAACATAGATAAAGTGATTGAGATAGATCAAAGCCCGATAGGCAGAACTCCGCGTTCAAATCCCGCGACTTATACAAAAGTTTTTGATGAGATAAGAAATTTATTTGCGAGTGTTCCCGACAGCAAAATTAAAGGTTATTCAAAGAGCAGATTCAGTTTTAATGTGGCAGGCGGAAGATGCGAAAAATGCGGAGGGTCGGGCGTTCAGGAAATAGAAATGCAGATACTTCCGAATGTGCAAATTACCTGTGATGAGTGCGGCGGAAAACGATTTAACGATGCGACTTTGAGTGTTTTTTTTAAGGGAAAAAATATTGCCGATGTGTTGGATTTAAGCATAAGCGATGCACTCGAATTTTTTATCGATTTACCGAAAATTTCGAGACCTCTCGGCGTGCTAAAAGAAATTGGGCTCGGATATGTTAAGTTGGGGCAACCGAGCACAACGCTAAGCGGCGGTGAGGCACAAAGGATGAAAATTTCTACGGAGTTGCGCCGTTTGGGAACGGGAAAAACGCTTTATCTTCTCGATGAACCTACTACTGGTTTGCATTTTGAGGATATAAGAAAACTTTTGGAATGCTTAGAAAAATTAAAAGAACAGGGAAATTCGCTTGTTGTTATTGAGCATAATTTAGATGTGATAAAATGTGCCGATTGGGTTATAGATTTGGGACCGGAGGCGGGTGAAAAGGGCGGGTATTTGGTTGCACAGGGAACTCCCGAACAAGTTGCAAAATGCAAAAAATCTCATACGGGAAAATTTTTAAGTGGGGCGCTCAGCCCACACCGCGTTTGCCATAAAGAACCCCCCTCGCTAAGTCCCGCTTTAACAGCGGGACTTATGCCTCCCCCCGTCTGTTCCGCCCGCAGGGCTGACGGGGGGAATGCGGTCTCCTTCTCCACCTCGCAAAACCTCAACATTCGCATAAACGGTGCGAGGAAACACAACTTAAAGAATATTTCCGTCAGCATTCCGCGGCATAAAATAACCTGCATAACCGGAGTGAGCGGAGCAGGGAAAAGTTCGCTTGCATTTGATACGCTTTTTGCGGAAGGGCAACGGAGATTTTTAGAATCGCTTTCTACTTATGCACGGAGATTTTTGGGAAAAATAGACAGAGGTTCGGTAGATTCTATTCACGGACTTGCACCTGCCATAGCAATAGACCAACAAAGTTCTAGCAAAAGTCCGCGAAGCACGGTTGCAACGCTTACCGAAATTTATGATTACTTTCGCATAATGTGGGCGCGTTTGGGAGTTGCACACTGCCCCGAACACCCTTCGCAAAAATTGGAAAAATATTCCACGATAGAATTATTAAATTATTTATTGTCAAATAATTCGGGCGAGTTGGCACAAATTTATTCGGGTAAAAATATTTTAGACAGAGTTGTTTTAACGGAGAAAAATAAAAATCGCCTTTTAGACGATTTTGAAAAGGCATACCAAGAAAACAACGGCGAATTGGGAATAAAAATCGGCGACAGCAAATTCATAAAAAGTTATTTCAATTATTATGCTTGCCCAAAATGCGGATGGTCTTTTGAGCATGGTAGCGGGGGGAGGTTAAGCAACGCAGATAATGCGTTGCGAACGAGGGGGGAGGAATTAAATAGCGTTAGCGTTCCCCCCGCCAGCCCTGAGGGCGAAAAAGGCGGGGGGAGGTTAAGCAACGCAGATAA
>BNUP01000072.1 GCA_025997455.1 Fibrobacterales bacterium
AGGAAATTATAATAAGAATTACAAAAATGGAAGGGTGTAAAACAAAGTGCGTGCGCTGCATGGGGAAGGTATCCCACGCATCGCAAACCATAAATGGATAATGTCCTGGAGGAGAGGGGAGGGTTGGAGGGGATGTATGACCCCCCCCCCCCCCCCCCCGCGAAACTTAAAGAATTAGACACCAAGCGTAGCGAACTATTCTCGCCGAATTTATCAAAAATAAATTCGCTCCAAATAATGATGCGTTGTTTTAAGAATTTTTTGCCAATTCCCGACAAAAAATTTACCAAGAGGTAAGATTATGATTAAAAGAACTGTGTTCTTTAAGGTGTTTCTCTGCACTTTCTTTCTCCTATTATCCTGCTCGGACGATTTACCCTTGCTCGATTACGACCCGAATAATCCGAATTATATTCCTCCAAGTTCGTCCTCTAATTCAGGTGAAAACGGAGTTATGCTGCCAAAGAGAGCCGAACCCTTTGCTACTTCTAAAAATCCCGAACAACCCGTTATATTGGATTCTTGGAAACAAGAAGATAAAAATTGGTATATCATAGATGCCGGCTATATCGATAATTCACTTGTAATGGAAACCGACCACGAGGGTTATCAGGGTTTAGTGGAAATGAAATTTACAACAACACAAAGCGTAAAAGAATCGATGTCAAAAAGCAGAACTCAAAATGTTTCCGAGAATATCAGCGTTTCAAATAATTTGGGTTCAATTGTTGGAATAGAAGTCGGAATTAAAAACACGCTTAAAATAGGAGGCAGTGTATGGACACTTAAAGTTGATGATGCTTTAGAAACTCCTCTTAAAGCAAATGCTCAACCTTCAATATTTGTCAGTCCTTCGCAAGGGAGAACCGTCCAAACATCGGAAGTTTTAGCAACGGGACTTGAGACAACTATAACCAACACAATTTCCTATACGCTCGACAAAAACACACCCGTTGGCTACTATCGTTATGCGTGGTATGCAACAAACGATGTTTATTTTGTTATTTCCACAAGTTTGGATAATCAAGAATTGTTAAGTTGGGATGTGGTATCTTGCACAAGACCAACGCTCACGAAAGTTTTCGAGTATTCTCCCGAAAATAAATTTGACAATTCTCCAAAAGAAGGGACAGAAATAGTTTTCGCGGAAGATTTTTATAAAAACTTAAAAACGCCTACAAAAGATATATCGCAATCATCCAGTTCGTCTGTTGCTGAAAGCAGTAGTTCTTCTGCCACCGAGAGTAGCAGTTCGAGTTCCTCTGTTGCAGAATCATCTTCTTCGGAAGTTTCTGATTTATGTGCCGAGTTCGACCCTAAAGCAGAAGTGGAACATTACGGCAAAAATAAAAAACAGATTTGCGATGCCCGTGACGGCAAAACCTACAGCATAGTTGTGATTGGAACTCAGACTTGGATGGCGGAGAATTTGAATTATGCTCCTGAAAGCGGTACCTTTTGGTGCTATGATGGTGATGAGGCAAATTGCACAACTTATGGAAGGTTGTATGATTGGGCAACTGCTTTGACCGTTTGCCCCACAGATTGGTATTTGCCAAGCGATGCCGAATGGACAACACTCATTGATTATGTGGGCGGTTCAAGCACTGCCGGAACAAAATTAAAAGCAAGTAGCGGGTGGGATGCTTACAACGGTATCCATTTCGGCACTGATGATTACGGCTTTTCTGCTTTGCCCGGTGGTCGCGGCATCTCCGGTAGCGATTTCAGCAATGTCGGCAACAGCGGCAGTTGGTGGAGTGCTACGGAGTTCAGTGCGATCTACGCTAACACCACGACCATGAACAACAACTCTGAATATGCGAATACTGGTATCACCAACAAGGTTAATTTCCGAAGCGTTCGTTGTTTAAGGGACTAGGCAAGCCGCCAGCGCGTTAGCACGTTCTTCCCCTCTCCCGCCTTAGATTGACAGAAAAGAAATAAACAAATTAGTCTGTCCAATCGCCTATCGGCTTGGTGTCCCGCCTGCACTGCCGAGTTTTCCATTAACAAGGGAACGCGGTGTGTGCCGAGCGCACCAAAAATAATGGATTCTGCGACCGTGCGCAGAATGACGATCCCACAAACGGGCGAATACTATTCGCCCCTACATCCACCATCTCCCTTCTCCCCACACCCTATACCCTATACCCCACCATTTACTACATTCCCCAAAATGCCTTTTATTTTTATTCTGTTGTTTTTTTCGGCACTTGCTTTTTGTGCACCGACCGAATCTTATGCCGATTTGGCAAAAAAAGTTCAAAGCGGAGATTTTACCTCAGCACAAAGCGGTTTGGAGCAGTTTGTAAAGGGGCGTTGGAAGTCGGGCAGTCAGGAGCGGGGTGTTGTCCTTTATATTGAAAATTCGCTTAGGCTCGGCAAATTAGACGATGTGAAAAAATATGCGAGGCAGTTTTTAGATTTTTTTCCGAAGAGCGTTTATCGGGCACGGGTTGAGACTGCAGTTGCAATTTCAAGCGTTTTAAGCAAAGACCCATATACGGGTGCGGAAACACTTCGTCGCATTCTCGCATACACAAAAAATCCAAGTGCGGCAAAACGGGCGCGGGAACTTTTAACGCAAATTTTATCCGCAGAATTATTATCGGAAAATGAACTTAGGAATTTATTGGAAAAAGGTTTTGCAGATTCTTTTGTAACGGCAACCGCAGAGTGGCGACTCGGTGCTCAAATGCAAAAAGAAGGTCGCTATAAAGCCGCAAAATATTGGTATGATGAGGCTAAAAAAGCAAATTCATCTTTGGCGGAAAGGTCAGATAAAGCAATAGCCGTGCTTGACGGTAAGGGTGCGGGAACGCCGATAATTTTGGTGCTCGCTCCGCTTTCGGGAAATTTTGCCGAACTCGGTTCATATATGGTGCAGGGAATTTTACTCGCAACAGACAACTTAAAAGAGAAGAATGTAAAAATTCAAATAACGGATGACAGAGCCGACCCTGCCACCGCACTCCGCAGGGTGAAACTCGCAATTGCACAAGATAGTATAGTCGGTATAATAGGTCCGTTGCTATCCGCTCCCGCCGCAACCGTTGCCGCTTGGATGGGTTCAAATGCTCCGCAAATTCCGCTCATAACCCCAACTGCAACCGATGACGGGATTTCGGCAATGGGTAAAAATATTTTTCAGTTAAATGTGAGCACGGCGGTTTTAGCACAAACTATAGCCGAATATGCGATGAACTGCCTCAACATAAATGAGTTCGCAATAATGTCTCCGCTCGGCGATTATGGGACTGCAATGGCAGATGAATTTCAACGGGCGGTTGAACAACGCGGCGGTGCAATTTTAATTTCGCAAAACTACACGGAAGGACTGCCCGATTATCAAAACTCGTTCAAACTTTTACGCGACCGCAAACTCACCCTTGATACTCGGCGGATGAATATGGGACGGGGCGTTGCAAACTTGAATGCAATTGCAAAACGGGATTCGTGGATAGAGGATTCAACGCTCACATTCCAAGCGATTTTTATTCCGAGCACAAACGCCGCCGATGCGGGACTTATGGCGGCACAGGTTGCATTTAATAAATTGAAGGTGCAGTATTTGCTCGGTTCTTCGGGTTGGTTTGGGCGGGAATTTTTTTCCAATGCAAAAAAACAGGCAGAAAATTCCTTTTTCAGCATTGCATTTTCGGGAGACTCGCAGGACTCGGCATTTAAGGCTTTTGCGGGGAAATTCAAAAATAAGTGGTCTGCAGAGCCTGATGACAGCAAGGTTGCAGGCTTGAGTTATGATGCGGCAAATATTTTAATCGGAGCAATTTTAAGCGGTTCGGCTGGCGGTGATTTGCCGAGTGTAATTTTGCAAAAAAAGAATTATATCGGCGTGTATGGAGACATTCGTTTTTTTGGCACGGGAGCGAATATAGATACAAGCATAATGGGCGTTGAGCAGGGAAAATTTGTGGAGAAATCGGTTGAATGCAAAGAGTAGAGGGTGGGGAATTGTATTAAAACAGCAAAGGCAGAGGATTATGTTCTTAGACGAAAAAACAATTGAAGTGGTATCGGGGAAAGGCGGCGGCGGAGTTTGCAGTTTTCGCAGGGAAAAGCATGTTCCGCTCGGAGGACCCGATGGCGGCGACGGCGGAAAAGGCGGCACTGTATTTCTCAGAGCAAACGAGCAATACACCACACTTTTGGATATGGGAAATGCATATCGCTACCAAGCCGATGCGGGCGCAACGGGTGAGTCGGCAAACAGAACCGGGCATTCGGGCAAGGATATTTTTGTAGATGTTCCTCGCGGAACAATAGTTCGCGACGGCGAAGGTCGCATTCTCACAGATTTAACTGAGGCGGGAGTTTCGTGGGTTGCCGCACAGGGCGGAGCGGGAGGTATGGGCAACAGTCGTTTTACCTCTGCTCAAAATCGTGCACCGAGACAACACACACAGGGCAAGCCGGGTGAAAAACGAATTTTGAATTTGGAATTGAAACTTATGGCAGATGTGGGATTGGTCGGTTTTCCGAATGCGGGAAAGTCATCGCTCGTGCGCAAAATTTCGAGTGCAAAACCCAAAGTAGCCGATTATCCTTTCACCACAATAGAACCTGTTCTTGGAATAGTTCAATCGCACGGAAAGAGTTTTGTGGTTGCGGATATTCCCGGTTTAATAGAGGGTGCAAGTGAAGGAAAAGGTTTGGGGCATCGTTTTTTGAAACATATCGAACGCACTCGTGCATTACTTTTTGTGATAGACGGCTCAGACGAAAATGCTTTTCATTCATACGAACTTTTGAGAAACGAATTAGAGGCATTTCACCCTAAACTTTTGGAAAAAAAATTCGTAGTCGCTCTAAATAAATGCGATTTAGATATTTCCGCTGCAAAAAAAGCCTTCAAAAAACACAAGCGAAGTTTCATTGAAACCTGTGCTCTAAACGGAGAAGGCACCGGCGAATTAGCCGATTCCCTTTGCTCTATCATTTATGAGAATGTGAAAAAAGAGTGGAAGTGAGTCCATTCTCCCATTTTTTTACTAAATTCATTTTGCGATGAATTCTATTACTTATTCTTTTTTTCGTCTGTTGCCAAAAAATGCGGTGAGCAGGGCGTTTGGCGAGTTTTCAAGAGCGAAGATTCCGTTTTTGAGCAAACTTGCGGCACGGTGGTTTGTTGGGCGATATAAAATTGATTTGGAAGAGTCGGTTGTTCCTGCAAAGGGTTTTGCAAATATTCACGAAGTTTTTACACGGAAGTTGAAGGACGGAGTGCGAGATATAGAAGATAAGGCGGAGGTGGTTTCTCCGGTTGATGGCGTTTTAACGGCTTTTGGTAATTTGACGGGTGCAAATTTGGAGTTGATGCAGGTTAAAGGAAAATATTATTCGCTTGAGAGTCTGTTGAGAGATGCGGAACTCGCACGGAAATTTTCAGGCGGAGTTTGGGCGACAATTTATCTTTCGCCTCACAATTATCATCGCATACATTCTCCTGCATCGGGAAATGTAAAGGCGGCTTATTACTGCCCCGGCACGCTGTATCCCGTGAATGCGGGCAGTGTTGAACGAATAGAGGGTTTATTTGCAATAAATGAGCGGTTGATTACGCAAATTGAAACTTACGACGGCGGAGAAATTCTTTTGGTGAAGGTTGGCGCGACCAATGTGGGGCGAATTGCGGTTGAATATAAAAAGGATTTGATAACAAATACAATGCCGCCTTTTGCAGACAGAAATTCGCTATTTACGAGATGGGAGGCGGAGCAGGATTATCCTTTTACAAAGGGTCAGGAAATTGCACGGTTTGAAATGGGCAGCACAATTATTTTAGTTTGCAACAGCGTAGTCGCAAAACGAACCGAGCATAAATTCGCTGAGTTGGAAGGACACGAGGTGAAAGTCGGAAAAGAACTGATGAAGTGATTATTGGAAACCTCTAAAAACTCTCTTTGTTATTGTTGAAGTATCTCCGCCGCTCTCTGAAACTCATTGCTATCGGCACAATGTTCCGTTCCAAGCAATTTTTGCAAATATTGCTTTTGTTCGGTTATCTTTTTTGCCTCTTCCGCCATACTCGCCAACTTGAAATTCACCGTGCAAACCTTTGGACTTTGCGGATACTTTTCCAAAAGACTTTTGAAAAGTTGTTCGGCGTTTTCTTTTTTGCCGGCATCGAGCATACACATACCCATCCAATATAAAGAATTTTCTGCCAATTCGCCTTCCTTAATTAAATCGTAAATCTGCTTGAAACCGTTATAGGCAACCGCATATTCACCTCGCAAATAATCCGAGCGCGAGGCGTTGTATAGGCTTTCCATTTCGGCATTTTTTGTTCCGTCGCCTGCTCCCGTGCTTTTATCGCCCGATGAACCAGCAGCCGATTTTGTGACAACGCTTTTCGCTTGCGTTATCGACAAAATGCGGTCTAATCTAAATGTTATCTCTTCCATACGAGATTCCGTTTTATCGCCCTGCTCAACAACTTTGGAATTTAAGTCCGCAAAATCCGCTTTTAGTCTTGAGGAATTTTTTTCCTGTTCGGCTTTTAGCGAATCGATTATGAAAACGAGGGAATCGAGCCGTTTATTTATGGCAGATGCCGAGTTGTCCGTTGCGGCTTTTATTTCCTTTGTGCGCATAACCGTTAAACTCGAACACGAGGAGAGCAAAACGGTAAAGCAAAGCAAAGCGAAAAACGAAATTTTTTTCATACAAACTAACCTCTGAAAATTGCTGAACAATTTTATCTTGGTAACCTCTATTAACCTCCTAAGAGGTTGGTAGAGGTTACCAAGCGACATAGGCGAACTGCGTTTTTTATGCAAATTTGAGTAGTTCGCCGTCGTCTCTAAAAACTCAAATCTGTGGAATTGTGTTACAAAAGGAGTTTTTAGAGGTTTCCTCTTTTAATATTCACCTTAAACGATGCACGCCGATTTTGTGCATAGTCGTCTTCGGTGCTGCCTGCGGCTTTTGGGTTTTCCATTCCGTGAGTTTCCGGAGCCAAGCGATTTCTCTCCACTCCGTAATTTGTTAGGAATTGAACCACTGCATCTGCCCTGCGAGTTCCCAAGCCCAAATTGTATTCAGCCGTTCCGCGAGCATCGGTATGCCCTTCCACAACAACGGAGAATCTCGGTTCTTTTTTGAGAATATCACCTGCCTCCGTTAAAAGATCCTTTGCCTGCGAAGTGAGCGTGAATTTATCGAATTCAAAATAGACATCATCGCCTGCTATTTTGTTCATCAATTCTTCAAGGCGGCGGCGTTCTGCCTCAAGCGGGTCTTCCTTTGGTGCAGTAGGTTCCGTTGGTGCGGAAACCTGCTCTTTCTCCTCGACTGCGGGAGGAGGCGGTTCAACCGCGGGTGGTTCTTTCTTTTTTCCGCAACCAAAGAAAACTAAGGTTACGCTCATTGCCGCTATGGCTACTATGACTTTTTTCATCGTGCTACTCCTTTTTGAGGGTTATTAAAATATTGTAATGCGAGGGGGGAATTTATATTTTGCGAAGGTGCGGTTTTACTTTGCGAGGGGGGCTTATTGTAATGCGACCATGCGGGTGTTGTGTTTTCCCCTATGCTTGTAATGCGGGTTACTCCACTCCCGTCCCTTCTCATAATATAAATTTGCGATGAGCCGCTACGGTCGCTCGAAAACGCAATCGACATTCCATCGGGAGACCAAACGGGGTGTTCGTTGTTGCCTTCAAATGTGAGTTTCCGCACATCGGAACCGTCTATTGTGCTCGTATAAATGTTGAGTTTTCCGTTATCCATAGAACAATATGCTATCCTATCGCCATCGGGAGACCACACCGCACTCTCGTTATATTTGCCTATAAAAGAGACCCTCTGAACATCAGAACCGTCTTTGAGAGACATATAAATTTGCGGAGCACCGCCCTTATCGCTTGAAAATAAAAACGCAGTTCCCTTTGGGCTCCAAGACGGGCTTACCTCTATGCTCTTTGTGAAAATTAAACGGTTCGCTTTGCCCGTCTGCGGATCGCCCACCCATATATCAGTGCCTCCTTGTGCAGGTGCAACCGAGAAAATCAGAGAACCGTTAGTCGGGTTTTGCGATGCTCCGAATGCCTGTGCTATCTGCGGAAAAATCCGCTTGTCTTGATCGAGCGACAAATGCCTCTCAAACAACTGCGGCGGTCCGTTGCGAAAACTCGTAAAGTATATTTTTGAATTATCGTTGCTCCAAGAGGGCATTGTGTTTATGCTGTTGTGTTTTGTTATTTGCCTCTTGCGAAAGCCATCGTAATCGGCTACGACTATCTGTTTTTTGCCGTCGATTTTTTGCACCCACGCGATTTGTGTAGATGCAAAACCCTGCACTCCCCACAACTGAAATACAATGTTATCGACACACTTATGAATAGAAGTCCGAACCTGTTCGGGCGTGCTCGTATATACAAAGCCCTTTACAACTTCTTTTGTTGTGGTTGCATAAAGTTTGCACTCCAATTTCGCCTGCCCGCCTTCAAGCGAAAGCGTTCCCGTAACGAAGTGCTTTGCCCCTGCCCTCGAAAGCGAAAGCAGATTATAACTCGCAAGTGCGGTAGTCGAAAATCTCCCGCTCAACTCCAAGTCCCTTGCCACAGTCTTTTCTGGCATCTCATCAAGTTTTCCCCAGCGGCTCTTGTCAAGAGAAAAATCGACAATCCCAATAGGCAAAGTTTTTTCGGTAGATACGGCAATATCCATCGTTATGGTATCTTGCTGCGCATAGAGTGCAGTGCCGAATAAAAATAGCAATGTGGCTAAGAATAACATTTGTAAGGGGGAATGTAGTAAATGGTGGGGTATAGGGTATAGGGTGGTGTAGGGTGTAGGGTGTGGGGTGTGGGGAGAAGGGAGATGGTGGATGTAGGGGCGTGGTTTTTAACCCGCCCTTTCCGTAGAGGCGACCCAGCGTGGTCGCCCGCCATTTTGCAATGGTGAATTTGCGTGAGGGATAATAGCGGCACCGAAGGTTATAGCGGATAGCCCGACCCGAAAGGGGCACGCCAACGCCAAAAATTCTAAATCAAATGTATAACTCTTGCGATTCTCTTCCACCGAATATCGGCAGGCAAACGCCACCAAGTCAGCGGGTTCAGCAACTCAACCTTTGAATCTTTATCCAAACTGAAATACACAATAAAGGCTTTTGCTTTTATATTTCGCGTGCTCACAAAACCCCAATAACGACTATCGGCGGAATTATCGCGGTTATCGCCCATCATAAAATAAACCTCATCCCTGACGGTATATTCGTGAACTTCCTTCCCGTTCACCAAAATTTTCCAAACGAGTTTCAGGGAATCCCGCGCCTCGCTGCCAACCGCCTGCCAACTCTCCGCCAAACGGGAATTTTCAAGTGCAACATTATATTCCAAATCCTCTAACTGCGAACCGTCAAAAGCATCATAACCCACAAGCCGCGAACCGAACATTCCTTTCGGCATAGCACCGCTTGCTCCCGCATATCTCGGCAAAAATCCCGTCCTTGCAAATTTCTTAAAAAAATTCAACGACATTACACCGTCTATGGTATCGCCGAGCGAAAGCCCTTGCCCCACCACTCTATTTTGACTAAAAATTGTATTTATCAACTGATATTTTTGATTTTCTATTGGCACGCGAAAATTCCCGAAGACATAATTATTCAATTCAACGCTGTTTGTCGCACTCAAATTCGCACCATCCGTTGCGGCATTTATACTCACTCGATTAAGAGAAATTTCAAACTCAATCAAACTGTCCGGCATCTCCTGCACCATAAGGGAACGCAACCACCACAAATTATGAATGTCGAGCGTATCAAAAGCAATGGTCTCTCCCTTCTCCGGCACTTTAATTTCCCGCAAAAAATCGCGCGGAGAATTTCCTCTGTGCCGTTCCGTATATTTCCCCTCTCCCTTTAACGACTGCTCCGCACCGTCAATAAAAAGCCGCCCGTTTTGAACCGCAACCCGCTGACCGCTTTTCGCCACACATCGTTTTATATAATCCTTAGGACCGTCCGCATAATGAACGAGTTTTGGTTGCCCCTCCTCACTTTGAGTATCCCAAAAAAAATTCCCAAGCATAAGAGCGTTCGCCAAATGAATATATCTGCTTTTATCGTAATCCGGATACTCAGGCTCACCGGGGTAGCGAAAAATCACCACATCGCCCGTATCTGGTGCAGACACCGGGATTTTTGAATCGGCAAACGGAATGGGAATCCCATACACAAATTTTAATCCGAGCAAAAAATCTCCCTCATAAAGCGAGTTTTCCATAGACCCGCTCGGAATCTTAAACGCCTGAATTGCAAACGCAATAACTACAAGCGCAAACACAATGGGAACTGCAAATTCCCTAAAAAGAATTTTCAAAAATTTCATCCGTTTGGTAAGATACAAAAAAATTGGGCGTGCCCCGCTCTCACGGGTCGGGCTATCCGCTATAACCTTCGGTTGCCGCTGTTATCCCTCACGCAAATTCACCATTGCAAAATGGCGGGCGACCACGCCGGGTCGCCTCTATGGAAGGTCGGCATAAATGCCACTCCTACATCCATCATTCCCATCTCCGCCTTCCCTTCAAGGGCGGGTTTTCTGCCATTGTATATACAGATTATCTCAGGTTTCTTTTTAATAGGGCAGATATACTTATTAAAACCCGCCTCTACAATTTCCTTCCCCCATTCCCACTTCAACTTTACACTTTCAACTCCTGCACTGCCGAGTTCTCCACACCCTACACGCTACACCCCACACCCCACTTTTCTACCTTCCCCCGTTATGCCCCGCACTTTAATATCCTTCGACTATGCAATGAAGACTGTCCTACGCGACCCGTCAAATTTTGACATTCTCTCTGGATTTTTAACGGAACTTTTTGAAAAGAAGGTAGAAGTTCAGGCTTTAATAGAGAGCGAATCGGCGAGTGAAGTTAAATATGGTAAAATAAATCGTGTAGATATGAAGGTGCAAATAGAAGGCAAAGAAATTGTTGTTGTGGAACTTCAATACTTGGATCAACTCGATTTTTATCAAAGGATACTATTCGGTGTGAGCAAGGCGGTAGTGGAGCAAATTGGTTCGGGGCAGGAATACGGCAAAATAAAGAAAGTTTATTCGG
>BNUP01000073.1 GCA_025997455.1 Fibrobacterales bacterium
GCCTGCAACCGTCTCTTGGTCTTTTACAAAAGTGCCGAGAACTTTTCCGTTGTAGTCCTTTACAACATCCCAAACAACACGAACCTTTGTTGTTACCGAGAATTTGGTAATTAACACGGGAGGCGGAGCAGGGGAATATTGTGCGGCGGCATCGGGTGTTAAGCGGGCATATACCGAGTATGAACCTACCAAACCGCTTACATCGGGATTTCCGTCTGTTTTATATTTAATTTTTACCTGACCGTTCACCGGGTCTAAAAGAACTCCGCCGTAGCAGGAAATCCACGCTCCGTCTGCGGGAGTGCATTGACCGTTTTCTTGCAAACTTAACAAAGAGACAAAGTCGCCTTTACGGGTTTGCAGATAGTATTCAATTTTATCTGCAATTTCTCTTCCGCATTGGTCTGCCGCCGATTCACCCAAAACAGCACTGCAGCCTCCGCCGCCGCTCTGTTGTAAGCACAGAGTGCCTGCATCGCCGTTTTCCACATCGCCCTTAATGTATAAACCGTTCTTTTGCGCGAAATACATATTGGTGGTTATACGCACATTTGACATTGTTGTTCTGCGGTCGCAGAAGAATACATCTATGGGGTATTTTTCACCGTCTTTTAATGAGGTTATTTTATCCATATCTATCATTCCGGGAGAGGCTAAATGCGTTCCGCCCAAATCTAATTCCAAATTTCCGTTAACAAATACCCATAAATCATCATCGCCGCGGAAGTAGAATTTTTGACCTTGCTCTTTGGTGAAGGTTGCGTGGCTTTCAAAGCAGAATAATTCGTTTGCCTGCCAACTTTCGGCAGACCCTCTTTTGCATCTGCTTCCCCAATTCCAAACTCCGGGATTATCGCCGTTTTTGAAATCGCCTGCACCGTAATCAACTCCGGTATTAAATCTCGCTTCATCAACATCTGCATTCAGAGGAACCGTTCCTTCCGCTTTGCGTTTTTGTGAACAGGCGGCACCGCATTCGTTGCTTATATAAGTCGGGTTTTGCAATTCAGGCGGAAAAAATCCGCAAGCCGAACCGTAAATATTATCTTTCATTGTTCCGTCTGTGTTCAGTTTATCGCTGTCAAATTCCCACATAGCATCTTTATTTCTCTTAAAAGGCATATCGTAGCAAAGGACATTGCTTTTATTTTTATCTGCACCTTCTAAACGGAAGGCATCGCGGAAATTGTTTGCTGTCCAACCGTCTTTTGCCTGATTAAACACCATTTTTCTATCCATGCTCTCCAAAGCATTGTTATTTATTGTATTTCTCGGTATGCCTTTGGCTATGCCTGAGCCAGGAACCTCTCCTCCATCGTCAAAGAAAGAACTATTCACATCTTTATCGGTATCGTAAATTACCGCCGCCATTGAATAGGAGCAAGAACCGTCTCTGCCCGGGTCGCTTGTGTACCAACCGCCCGCACCGTCATCGGGAACAAAGAAGAGGTCGCCCGGAGTGTCTTCGCCCAAATACTGGTTAAATTGCTGTTTTAGGTTAAATGCCTGCGGTAGGTTAAAGCCAACTCCGAGCCAATCTGTCCAATCGAGAGGGTCTTCGTCCATACCGAGTAAGCCTACTTGGTCTTCGGGAGGGGTTGAGTTGCTTAGCCACACAAGTGCATTGGCATCGGGCGGGTTCTCGTTAAAATACACTTTTTTATACCAACCGCAACGGGTTGCATCGAGGTCTAATTTGATGAAGTCTGCACCTGCTACAAGGTATGGGTTGCCGATTATCCATTCTTCCGTTTGCGGAGGGAGGAAGTAAAAGTAGTAGGCATTGGGGGGGCTGTTTGAAACATTGATTTTGCCGGGAGTTGCAGGGTCTTCCATTATGTATGTGCCATCCGCACCAAAGTCGGAGCAGGCAAATTTGCCTGTGGTCGGGGGGTTGCTTGCAGTTCCCGTTGCGGTTTTGGTTATGTAAGATACGCCAGCCGCATCGTAATTAAAACTCGTTTTGTTATAAAAGATTATTTCCGATTTAGCGGCACCGTCACTTCCCAAGTTTGTGGGCAGGGTAAATTTTGTCCAAGCACCCTCTTTGGTTGCACCCGTGATTGTTCTGCCTGAACCTTCCCAAGAGATAACTATGGTGTTACCCCAGTCGGTAGGCAACTGAATATATACCGTTTTCCCGCCGCATTGTGCCCAAGATTGGGATATAAATAAAGCGGAAAGCAAAAGTGCAGAGAGAATTTTGTTCATAAAGAACTCCTTGTTAAAAAATAAAATTGAGCAGTGCGGTTCCGCTGGCAAAGCGTGCACGACCGCGGGAATGACTCCTGCTTTTGCATTCTTCAGTTAAATCGAATAACAACAAATTACCAAAAGCGTTAAAATTTTGCAACATTTGTCGATAAATATAGAAACTTTTTCCGTGTCCGTCAAGGATTTTGTTAAACTATTGTGAATCTCGCGGGAAAATTTCACCATAGGAAACCTCTAAAAACTCCCCTGAATCATAAATTCGTAAATCTGGAGTTTTTAGAGGCGACGGCGAATCGTCATTCGACAAGCACTTTTGTAGTTCGCCATTGTCGCTTAGAGAACCTCTACCAACCACTTGCGAGGTTAATAGAGGTTCTCCATAGAAAAATCTACTTTTTTGAAGGTGTTAAATTTTCTCTTAAAGTTATTGGTGCTTTCTTGGCGGGTTCGGTTCAGAGGCACATTGCCGAATTACCCAATAGTTATAGGGTTGTGGCATTGCGACTTACCGGCGTGCCTTGCGGCGTTCAAAAATCGGCAAATTGCGGTTCTCATAAGTCAAAGCGGAGACGGGGAGCGGTTTGCAAAATTGGCAGGTGAATTGGGGTATAGCGTTTTTAGAGGGTCAAGCAGCAGAGGGCAAGAAGGTGTTAGGCACTTGCTCCGAGCATTACAAAACGGAAATTCGGCGGGAATGGCTCTTGACGGACCTCGCGGTCCTGCCGGCGTTGCAAAAGATGGTGCGGCGTGGCTCTCCTCTCGCAGTGCAACTCCGCTTATGCAAGTGGAAGTTAAATACGGTTGGCACATTTCATTAAATTCGTGGGATAAAACAAAAATTCCGTTGCCGTTTAGCAGGGTGACTCTGTCCGGTAATTTTTAGAAATTTTCAATTTGGCACAATCTTTGCAACACAGTGAAATATGGAGAATACCGTTACAAATATTCGCAATCGGCTTTTCAATACTGAAACCCGTATGCTCGTATATAAGGGTTTAGATGCAAATGCAATGCGCGGTCGTGCCGTTGCACAGAATATTGCAAATGCAATGACTCCCGATTATCGCAGGGTTGAAGTGAATTTTGAAGAGCAAGTGCAAGATGCTATGAAAAAACATATCGATGGCACAAAAACCAATGAAAATCATTTGGATATAGGCAGAAAAGCCGAGATTAAAAAAGTTCAAGCCTACTCGTTTTTGCCTGACGACCCGACTAACCCCGGCGAGTTGAATAATGTTGATATAGACATTGAAAACGCTAAAATGGCGGAAAATCAAATTGAGCAGAACTACAATATGCAGTTCGCATCATTTGCAAAATTGCAAGCGGCTATTAAAGGCTCGGTTTATTAAAAGCCGCCCTTACACATGATGATACGGGTGCCCCTTAATAACCATCAGGCATCTGTAAATCTGCTCTGCAAGCAATAAAAAAGCGTGTTCGTGAGAAAATGTGAGCGGTGAAAGCGAGAGCAAAAGATTGGCGGTTTCCTTTGTTTGCGGAGGAATTCCGTAAGCCGAGCCGATGAGAAAGACCATATTTTTTGACAATCGCGAATCTATCCATTTTGCAAGTTCCGCAGTGCCGAACAGATTCCCCTCTTCCGACAAAACCACTCGGACGAACTTCCCCAAAGGAAAATTTTTATCGTAAGCGGCAATGTCTTTTAATGTCGAGATTTCCAAAATATTGGGAAGGCGTTTTGTATATTTATTAACTTCCGAGTTAATCGCAGGGGAAAGTTTATCAAAGTTTGCGAGGACTATTTTCATCGCCCCAACATCAGCCGTTCAATTAAAAACTGCGGCAAATTTTCTTTTCGCATCGCGTTTTGAGTCGCCAAAATATCATATTCCACACGCACAATCTCTATCCAACCGCCGTCGCTGTCCATTAAACACCAACTCGCACGGTTGTCCCTGTCCCGCGGCTGACCTACAGAACCGACATTTATCAAAACCCGTTCGTCATCTCTCGGACGATAGAGAGGTCCATCGGAAATTGTGGGGATTTCGCTATCCGAGTTAGCGGTAACCGCAACTATTACGGGATTATGCGTATGCCCTATGAGGCAAAATTGCGTAGAAAAATAAGAAAATGCCTCCACCGCATCATCTATAAGTGCGACATAATTCCAATCGGCGGGTGATACGGGCGAGGCGTGCACAAATGTAAAATTCGGTTCTTCAATTATATACGGGAGCGATTTCAAATAGTCCTTTGTAGAATCGCTCATCACAGATTGAGTCCATTCAATTGCCGCTTTTGCATATACATTAAAATCGGAGTAAGACTCCCTTTTGAGAGCCGCACTATCGTGGTTTCCGAGCAGGCAAAAATCGCTGTGCTTTTTTACCAATGCCGCACACTCGTTGGGGTTTGCACCGTAGCCGACTATGTCTCCCAAGCAGATTCTTTTTTCAACCTTGCGGGCATCCATAGAACGGAGCACCATTTCAAGTGCCGACAAATTCGCGTGAATATCAGAGAAAATTCCGTAGAGCATTTATCGTGTTGAATTTAGTAAATTTTCAATATACTTACCCATCATATCAACTTCAACATTTATCAGAGTGCCTATTTTCCAATTGACAATGTTGGTGACTCGAATGGTTTCGGGAACTATCGCTACTTTTATAATATCCCCCTTCGCTTGCGGTATTTCATCAATGCCGCTTAACCCCCCCTCGTCTGTTCCGCCAAAGACATTCCGCACATTCGTGCTCCCTCTCCATAAGGTCGCACTTGCTCCCTTACTAGGGCTGACAGGAGGAATAACATTCTCCGTTTTTTCCGCAACGGTCAAACTGATTCCGTTCAAGGCAATAGACCCGCGCCGTATTACATATTTTGAAAGTTCAGACGGAATTTCCAAATCAATTTCAAGTCCGGTCTCACGATTGACAACCGCCGTAACAGCCGCCGTGCTGTCTATGTGTCCCATAACAAAATGCCCGCCCATAAGTGAGTCGGGTCGGCAAGGCAGTTCCAAATTCACCGAGTCGCCAACTGCGGCTTTATGAAATGCGGTATTTTCCAAAGTTTGTTTTATGAGCGTAAACGATGCCTCGTCTGCAGAGTTATTCTCTATGGTGAGACAAACGCCGTTATTCGCCACGCTGTCGCCCCTCTTACTCTCGGCAAAGTATTTTTCCGCACGAATGGTCATTTGCAAAGCATCACCGACCTCTTTTAAATCTGCGATTTTCCCGCTTGCCTGAATAATTCCTGTAAACATTTGAGGGAAGGTAGAAAAGAGTGGGGTGTAGGGTGTAGGGTGTGGGGTGTGGGGTATGGAAAACTCAGCGTTGCAAGTTTGGAGGAAGAGAGAAGAGAGAAGAGAGAAGGGGAGTGTAAAGTTGAAAGTGGAGAGTTGATAGTGGAGAATGTCTATTTACCATAGATTAACTTGCAAGTTTGTAGAACAACGGCGAATAAGTATAGTCGCCCAATTAAAAAGGAGTTGTGATACTGAAAGCCAAGAGTTTGGCTTTCGGAGAGAGAGTGCTTTAGCACTCTTAAGTTAGAGTGTTAAAAAGAAATCGTGATAATCTGTATAAATAATGGCGGACAATAAGTATTACTTTCGCCCATGTCGCTTGGTAACCTCTACCAACCTCTTAGGAGGTTAATAGAGGTTACCGTAACATTTTTATTCTTATTTTTAAGGAATGCAATAAAGTTTTTGCCCGTCCCGTTTCCATAAATTGGCTTGGCTTAAAAATCTCATAAAATTCATCATCTATGTTCAATAAAGCATCAAAATTGAACCTGTCAAAATTCTCAACTAATTTTATTTGTTCAGTATGGTCGCCTTTAAACGGCTTGCTCGGTATTTTATATTCAGGTTTAATACTATGTGCATATTCGTTATACCAGAAGGAAGTTCCACAATCAAAAATGGGAGCAATTCCTATCCACTCCAAAGTATCGGCATTGCGGACTGCACCAAAATTATTAAAATGCCTGTCCACATTGGCAATTAAAAAATCTGTCACAAGCATATTTTCTAAATCGGCTCTTGCGTTTGCAATGCCAAGGCTTTCGCAACTCTCTAAAAAATGCTCATAAATTGAAATATGATTTAATCTTTTTTTGCTTGTAAACAAAATGTTCCACGCACTGATTAACTCCGTTTGAGTATCTATAAAATCTTCGCACGCACTAATAGGGAAGTCGTTAATGAAAGAATAAGTGTATTCCACATGGCGAATGCTAAGCCTTTTCATAATCAAAGATGCCAAGACCTCGTTCAACGGTTCTTGATAGTAGGGACCGCTCCCGCCTTTTAATAAAATTCTTTTGCCGTTTTGAATGATCCATTTTTTTTTGAGCCAGCCATCGCTTGTATTATCAGGAGAGACCAAGTGCGGTTTCCCTTTAGGTTCTTTGCCAAAAAGTGCGTCTCCCACATCTTCCGAAAATTCATTATCAAAAAAATTGATGTCTTCCCATTGGAGGGGGTTGCTCGGGCGGTTCACCCAGTATTGATCGCTAAGCCCCAAGGCAAAGCATTTTTCGAGTAAAACTCTTGTAGAGCAAACCTGCAAAAGTTCTAACGCCTCCTGCAACCCGGAACGACTCGCTGGTATTGTTCGACTCAGCCACCAATTGTTAAGTGCCTTTCTATTCACCACGCCGTTTTCAAAACCAACCCCCACAGGAATATGCTCCGCGTTATGCACGGTCAAAATTTTCACAATAGCATCCACTTCTTGATCGAGTTCAAAATCAAGAACGGGAACTTTTTTGTGCATTAAGGTGTAGAGCATTGAAGTCAAGGTAGAAAAAAATTGGGAGTAGGGTGTGGGGAGTGTAAAGTTATTATTCTCTACTCTCTACTCTTTTCACTTTACACTTTCAACTCTTGCACTGCAGAGGCAACCCTCTCCCCTCCCTGCACTGCCGAGTTCGCGTTAGTGCTTTAGCACGACCGAGCGAAACGAGGGAACGCCCAAACACACACCCCCCATCGTTAAGTCGTGCTTTCACGGCACGACTTACGCCTCCCCCCGTTCGGGATGCCCGCAGGGCTAACGGGGGGAAAAAGTTTCTACCTTTCCACCGCTATGAATTCCGCCACCTCAACCGCATTTGCACCAAAGCCGCTCGGCATTGTGCAGGAAAAAGATTTTCTCTACTCTCGCGATGGCGGAGTTAAACTTGAGAGTGGCGAGTTTTTGCCCGAAGTAAATATTCGCTACGAAACTTACGGCAATTTTAGAGAAGGTAAATCGCCCGTAATTTGGATTTGCAGTCCGCTAACGGCAGATGCACACGCCGCAGGATATTTGAGTGAAGACCCCAGAAGTGTGGGTTGGTGGGATGCACTCATAGGTTCGGGCAAGGCAATAGACACCGATATATTTTTTGTTGTTTGCAGTAATATTCTCGGCGGATGCAGAGGCACAACCGGTCCGTCTTCCATTGACCCCCGCACAAAAAAAACTTACGGTGCGGAGTTTCCGAGATTTACCATTACCGATATGGTGAAGGTGCAAAAGTTGCTCGCCGAACATTTGAAAATTGAAAAAATTTTTGCGGTGTTGGGCGGCTCTATGGGCGGTTTTCAAGCGATAACTTGGGCTTTGGAATACCCAGATTTCGTGGAAAAATGTGCGGTAATAGCGAGCGGAACACAACTCTCATCGCAGGCGATAGGCTTTGAAATAATCGGGCGAAATATAATTTTAAGCGATGAAAATTTTAACGGAGGCAATTACTCCGCAGAAAAAAAACCGGCAAAGGGTTTGTCAAATGCACGGCAGGTTGCACATATAACCTACCTCTCTCCCGAATCTATGCAGAACAAATTCGACCACACAAAAGACAGCCCGAACAACCCAAAAAACTTTTACACCGGTTTTGCACTCGAAAATTATTTGAATCATCAGGGTGAAAAATTTGTCGACAGGTTCGATGCAAACAGTTATTTACATTTAACTTGGGCGATGGATAATTTTAATTTGGAAAAGAAATACGGCACTCTTGAAAATGCGGTGTCTCGCCTGAAAGCGGAATTTTTGAATGTGCATTTGAGCAGTGATTGGCTCTTTACACCTGCGGAATCTTATAGATTGACATTCGCCTTGCTCAACAAAAAAAAGATAGTGACGAGCGTGGAGTTAAATACAACTTTGGGGCACGACGGTTTTTTGTTGGAAGTGAGTGATTTGGGTGCGGTGGTTTCACGGTTTTTGGATATTCGCCTTCCCGAAAAACGAAACGAAAATTTTACAAAATCGGCATTTTCGAGTGTGGAAGATATTAGCAGAATTTCGGCATTTGTCCCTAAGGGCGCGAGCGTGCTCGACATTGGGTGCGGCGACGGACGATTACTCGATGCATTGTGGCGAACAAATCAAGTGACGGGAGTTGGGTTTGACCGCTCTTTTGAAGGCGTTTTACACTGCTTGGATTACAATGTTCCGGTTATTCAACAGGACTTGGATAAAAACGGTTTAGCGAGAATTGCAGATAACAGTTTTGATGTGGTTGTGTTTAACAGAACTTTGCAAGAGGTGCAAAATCCAAAGGAAGTTTTGAGGGAAATTTTGAGAATAGGAAAACAGGCGGTTGTGACTTTCCCAAACTTTGGTAATTGGAAAGTTAGAAAAGATATTCTGCTGAGCGGCAGAATGCCTAAGAGTAAATCCTTGCCTTACGAATGGTATAGCACGCCGAATATTCATCTTTTCACATTGAGCGATTTTAACGCATTGTGCAAAGATGAGAATATTAAAATCAAGGTTTTGGAGTTTGTGAATAACGGCTTTTTGAGCGGATTATTTACAAGATTAAACCTTGCAAATTTGGGTGCGGAACAAGTCATCGCCCTTATTTGCAAAGAATCTTAGGGAATTTCCAAAAATTGAATTTTTAGAAGTTACCCTTAATAACTATTTATCCTGAATAACGAGTTCAACGCGGCGATTTTTTGCTCTGCCCGCCTCGGTGCTGTTGTCCGCAATGGGTTTGGTTAAACCGTAGCCAACCGAAGTCAAATTCTTCTTTGTAACACCGCGTTCAATAAGGTAATTCTTAACACCGTCTGCTCTCTGCTGACTCAATTTTTTGTTGGCATCTGCTTTACCCACATTGTCGGTGTGCCCTTCAACGATAACTTTAGAATCGGCAAGCAGAGTCTTTAAGATAGCCGCAACTTCAGCGAGATTAACCTTCAATTCCTGCGTTAAATCCGCTTTGCCTGTTTCAAAAAGAATGTCGCTTAAAGCGAGAATTGTTCCGCGGGCATCTCTATAAACGCTTATGTTTTTGCTCTGCATTTTTTGCAATCTCTCATCTGCCTCGCGTTTTTGTTTCGCTAAAAGTGAATCCTTTTCGGCAAGAGCCTTATCTTTTTCCGACAATGCTTTTGACTGATTTGCCAACTCCTCCGCAAGTCGTGCTTTTTCGAGAGAATCCTTTTCGGCTTGCTCTTTTGCCAATCGTTCCGCACGGGCTTTTTCGTCGGAGAGCGAGTTAGCCAAGTAATTCGCCTCATTTGCCTTGCCTGCCCAAATCGCTATGAGTTGGCTCTGAATCGAAGATAATTCCTTTTGAGAGGAAATCTGTTTTTGAGTTAAAGAATCGAGTGATTGGCGCAGAGCCGCATTATCAAGTGCGGTTTTTAGGAGTTCAACCGCCGCCTCGCAATTTTTGAGTTCAGCGTTATAGAGTTTTTTCTGGTCTCCGCCCAAGTCTTTGGGAGTCGGGTATAGAGACTCTAACTCGGCTATGCGGGTATATACCTGCGAATAGATACGGTCGGCTGCTGCATCTCTGGGATAGGAGTTTGCGAGTGCATCAAAGTTGGTTTTGCAGGGGATTGTGTCGGCAGTTGCGGCGAATGTGCTTGCAACGAGTAGAGCGGTTACTAATAATATTTTTTTCATAAAATCTCCTTATTGGTTGATGACCTGTTCTTTGGGTGCGGTTTTTCTTTCGTCTAAAACACTGCGATAAATTTCGAGCGAGTCGTTTAAGGTTGTCAAATTTGCATTTGCCTTTGCAGTTTCGTCGGCGAGTTTCGCCTGTTCCTGCTTTACCCTTGCAAGTTGCAACTGCAATATAGCCTCATCCGCATAAATGTAAGCAGCCTCCGTTTGCTTATCTTTGTTCTGCTTGTTCGCCTCTGCAATGAGAGAATCAACTGCAGGGTTTGTTACACCTTGTGCCGCAGAAAGATTTTTAAGCGTTTCCGCTTCCAATATGGTGGGATTCACCACCCCTGCACGCTTTGAAGCACAAGACACGAACATAGTCGCACTCAATGCTATCAGTAGAACTTTTTTCACAAAGACCTCCAATTGTTTGGTAAGGGGAAAGGTAGAAAAAGTTGAACGAGTAAAGTGAAAGTGTAAAGTTATTATTCTCTACTCTCTACTCTTTTCACTTTACTCGTTCAACTCTTTTGTGGCGTTTCGTCACCAGCGAGCCGTAGGCGAAGCAACACACCGCGTTCACCTCAGTTTTGCTTTGAGTTCGTCTAAACTTCCAACGCTATCCAAAAGTTTTTTTAGATTAGAACGCTCGTGAGCCGCTCCCAGCGACTTACCCTGACTGATGCCTTGACTGATGCCCTGACTGATGCCTTCCTGCTTTGCAAATGCAAGTGCTTTATCGAAATCATATTCGCCGAATAACATATTGATAACCTCCGATGAATGTTGCGGAAGATAATCCAAAAGAATGCTATGCGCTATGCAGTATTCAACAGCACGCGTTATGGCTTCCTCTAAATTATCGCTTTCCTTCTCAAACTCCCTAACTTTACCGATAAATGTGGCATATCCATTCAATGCCTCGCTCTTTTGCTCCAATTCAGGATTATGACCTTTATTGATAT
>BNUP01000074.1 GCA_025997455.1 Fibrobacterales bacterium
GTCAATTATGAAAACAAACAAAAAAGGCTTTACCCTCATCGAGTTGATGGTGGTAATCGTTATCATAGGCATTTTAGCGGCTATTGCCATCCCAAAACTCTTTGGAATGACCGCTAAAGCAAAAGCATCTGAAGTAGGTCCCGCCGCAGGTACTTGGAGCAAGTTGCAACAGGCTTACTTTATGGAGAAAAGCAAGTTTGGTCACTGGGGAGATATTGCTTATAAAGGTCCCGGTACTGGTACCATAGCAGGAAGTCATACTGCAGCAGATGGAACATCATCCGTCTATGATCCCGGTTATTCAAAGACTTCTTATTTTGGTTATACTGATGGAGTAACTGCTAATGAGACTGAGTCCTCATGGCTTGCTGGAGTCACTGTAAAACTTGGCGATTGCCCAACATCTGAAGTTTGGACTGCTAAATTTGAAAACGCTGAAGATAATCCAATTGCTACTCCTCCAGTTGTACCTGATTGTGCTAATCTAACCCCAAACTTTGCTGCTCTAAGATAGCCTCATTCTAATACAGCCCCCCGCCTTAAAAGTGAGATAACAACATTGTTTTTCAAACTCCTATTAGGGTCGGGGGGTTCTTTGTTTCTAATGCAATGACAACTTATCATTGCACTTTAGATTCCCGTCTGCACGGGAATGACAAGCCGCAGTCGCTACGCTTGGCAAACAACTTCCGATTCAAATATGCGTTCTGCTGAGAGTTGCCAACTCGTTAAATCTTTATCTTGCGGGAATGACGGGGAGTCGCCTCCTTTAACTGACACAATTACATAAGAATAAAAAGGAAAGGCGTGGTCGCGGTCGTATTCGCTCGGTTTAGCGGGTGCATTTGGATGGCTGTGATAAAAGCCGAGAACTTCCAAATTGTCCTTTTCCGCCTGAATTTCGGCTTTTATAAATTCTTCGGGTTTAATCTCAAAACGGTGATACTGCTCCTCGCTTTCACGGGAATTATCTATGGGAATGAGTTTAGAAACCTCTTTTTTAGTAGGCTCTGATTGAGTGCCGAGCATAAACCCGCAACATTCATTGGGATACGCTTGGCGGGCGTGTTCGCGGATTTTATTATCTATTTCTATAGGTATTATTATAGGCATTTTAACCCCAAAATTCATCGCTCACATATCGAGAACCGCTGTCGCACAAAATAGTAACTATAAGGGAATTTTTTTTCTCATTTTCAGGGATTTTTTGAGCGAGTTGAAAAGCACCTTGTGAATTTGCCCCCGAACTGATACCCGCATAAATTCCCTCTGTTTTGGCAAGGCGGCGAGTCATACTATATGAATTTTTTGTACTGACCAATTCAAAATACTCCGGCAAATTTGCATCGTAAAAACAGGGTATTATGGTTGAGGCATAGTGCTTTGTGCCTTCTATTCCGTGCATCGGAGAATCCGGTTGAACCGCTATTGTGTGTATGTTTGGATTTAATTCTTTTAATTTTTTGCTTGTGCCCGTAAAAGTTCCGCTCGTTCCCATTGAGCAGATAAAATGGGTAATTTTGCCATTCGTCTGCTCCCAAATTTCATTTGCCATTCCGTTATAATGTGCGAGATAATTGGCGGGGTTGTTGTATTGGTCGGGGTAAAAATATGTTTCGGGATGTGCCTCCGCCTCTTCTTTTGCCGCTAAATATGCACCATCGGAACTTTCCAAAGGGTCTGTTTCCACAATTTCCGCACCGTAATGTTTCATTATATTTTTGCGTTCAATTGAGGCATTGGCGGGTAAATAAATTTTCACCTTAAAACCGAGAGCCGAGCCGAGCATTGCGTAGGCAATCCCAGTGTTTCCGCTTGTTGCATCTATTATCGTTTTGCCTTTTGTGAGCACTCCGCGGGAAATGCCGTCGAGAATCATATTTTTTGCGGCTCTGTCTTTCACCGAACCGCTTGGATTTAGAAACTCCGCTTTTGCAAAAATAGGAACACCCGTCTCCTGCGAAACAGAAGACAAGTGTATAAGAGGAGTGTTACCAACCAAATCAATAACAGTCATAACGGTTATAATTCCCTTAACGCCTTCACCAATTTTTCTATTTCCTCTGCCGTGTTGTAAAATGCAACAGACGGACGAACCGAGCCTTCCAAACCGAAAAAGCGATGTATGGGTTGTGCACAATGATGACCCGCACGAACCGCTATTCCGCGATTTGAAAGATGTTTGCCTACATCTTCAACCGAATAACCGTCTAACACAAACGGCAAAACGCTTGCCCGTTCCCGTGCATTTCCCAGAATATGCAAACCGCGAATCTTTGCAAGTTCAGTTAAACCAAAACTTATAAGTTCGTGTTCCATAGCATTTATGTTTTGAATGCCCACCGAATTTATGTAATCGATAGCCGCACCCAAACCAACCGCATCTGCCACATTGGGAGTTCCCGCCTCAAATTTTTGCGGAGGCGGATTGTAAAGCGTTTTTTCAAATGTCACATCGGCTATCATATTTCCGCCGCCGTGATACGGCTGTGCCTGCTCCAACAATTCTTTTTTGCCATACACAACACCGATTCCCGTAGGTGCAAAAATTTTGTGCCCGCTGAACACAAAAAAATCCGCATCTAATGCAGTTACATTTACCGGAATATGCGGCGTGCTCTGTGCCCCATCAACCAAAACGGGAACTCCGTTTGCGTGTGCAATGTGTATCATTTCGGCAATTGGTAAAATTGTGCCGAGTGCATTTGAAACTTGCGTTATTCCAACGAATTTAGTTTTTCGAGAGAATAATTTTGCATACTCGCTCAAAATAATTTCGCCGTTTTCATCTACGGGAGCAACCCGCAAAATCGCACCTTTTTCTGCCGCGATTAACTGCCAAGGAACTATATTTGCGTGGTGTTCCAAAATTGTCAGAACAATTTCATCCCCTGCATTCAAAATAGGTTTTGTGAAGGACTGCGCCACAAGGTTTATTCCTTCGGTTGTTCCGCGCACGAATATTATATTTTCTGGGGAAGTTGAACCTATAAATTCCGCTGTTTTTTTGCGGGCATTTTCATAAGCATCTTCCGAACGAGCCGCGAGTTCGTGTGCACCGCGATGCACATTTGAATTTTCGTGTTCGTAAAAATATGATATGCGGTCTATAACAGCACGCGGTTTTTGCGTGGTTGCGGCGTTATCTAACCAAACGAGAGGTTGATTCCCATTGACTTTTTCGCTTAGAACGGGAAAATCCGCTCTATACTTATTACCTTGAGAAAAAGAACTCTCTTTCCCGTTTTGTAATGTTTGGTTTGGGATGCCTGCACCGCCGACTATTTTTGATACAACTACCGGAGGAGTTGCATTTGCAGGGGGGGTAGAGGAAAACGCGTGTGAGGGCGACCCTGTGTGGTCGCTTGCTACAGGCGGTTGGAACGAGGGGGGTGCTCCCCCCACCCAATAACTTTCCGCAATGCGTAAAATGTCGCTTTCGGATGGTGCGTTAAACGGGGTTCTGAGTGTAGTCATAGTAGTCCCCAACTTCTACATCTTCCAAAACGGCGAGGGCATCGGGTGCAAGAATTGCCGCAGAGCAATATAGCGAGAGGAGGTAACTTGCAATGCCGTTGTCATCTATGCCGCGAGAACGCACGGATAATCCGCGAGAGTGTTCGTTTTGTAATCCGCTTTGGTATAAGCCTACCACGCCGCGTTTGCTTTCGCCTGTGCGAAGCAGGAGTATGTTGGTTTTACCGGTTTTGGCTTTGGGATTTTTTAAGCCGTCTACGAGTAATTTGTCGGTGGGGATAATTGGGACTCCGCGCCAAGCGATAAAGTTTCCGCCTGCAATATTGACGGTTACAGGGGGCACGCCGCGGCGGGTGCATTCGCGTTCAAAGGCGGCAATTGCACGAGGGTGAGCGAGGAAGAAAGACGGTTCTTTCCAAACTTTGGAGAGGAGTTCGTCTAAATCGTCGGGCATTGGGCGACCGTAGCGGGCTTGCACTCTTTGGGTGTCGGCGGCATTTTTGAGAAGTCCGTAATCATCGTTATTTATGATTTGGCTCTCTTGCCTTTCGCGCAAACTTTCCACTGCGAGGGCGATTTGTTCTTGCGTTTGGTCGTATGGTGCGCTATACACATCTTGTATTTTTGTGTCGACATTTACTATTGTGCTGATTGAGTTAAGTTTGTATTCGCGGGGTTTGGTTTCGTATTGAATGAACCCTTGCGGAATAACAACTTTTTTGGGGTCTTGACTGCAGAGGACATCGAGCGGAGTTTCACCTTCAACAACGGTATTTACTCGATAAATACCCGACTCCAAACCCTTGAACTCCAAAAATTTTGCGAGCCATTTGGGAGTAAGTGCGCCGTATTGCGGTGCGGTTTTTGCGACATTTGCGAGTTGATAGGCGGCTGCCTGACCCAATGCAATTTGCTTTTGTTCTGCCATAATTGACCTCTTTGACCCTCCTGTGGAGGGTAATCCTCATATTGTTAGGCGGGAATATAGAAATTTTTTTGTGTTGTGGCAAGGGTATTGCCGGGAATTTGCCAAACTCCGCTACTCAAAGCCCTTAAAAAACATTATTAACCGTTCGTTATTTTTTGAGGCGGATAAATCTACCGTAAAATTCGCCTGCCAATCGTTTTTATCATCGTAATCTTGCAACATTCGTGCTACTTCCCAAGTATCGTTATTCTTTTTTATTTCCGTATGTTTGTTGGAGCGACCTTCCGCATCCATTCGCAATTCGCTGTGCGAACTCATATATTCCTTGTGCAATTCGGCAAGAGGTTTTCCGCTCCATTCCTCCACGCAATCCAAAGCAGCGGCAAAATCACCTTTACCCCACGCTACTATAAATTGCAAAACCAAAGATTTCACCATTCTCTCGCTCACCGAAAAAGGCGGCAGAGGCTCTTCCTGTTCTTCGGGCAGGAGAATCTGAGGGTTTAACATTTTTTTCCACTCATCGAGGAGCGAGGAATCTACTCGTTGCAACATTTCGCGGAGGTAATCCTGCATTATCAGAATTTCTTCGTTCTTGTGTTTTTCGGGGACTGTGTGTGCGAGCACTTTATAAACGCTGTTGATATGGCGGAGCAAAAGCCCTTCGATGCGTTCCAAACCGTAATTTTTTATATAACCGAAAAAAGAAAAACTCTCAGCAAACATTTCAAGAACAATCACTTGCGGATTTATTTTTTCACCTGCAACCCAAGGATGTTTTTTTGAAAAGTCGATATAATTTCCCTCTATCCACTCAACATTTTCCGGTTCGGGCGGACGCATTTCTTCGAGTCGAGCCTGCCGTTCCTCAAATTCCACACCCTGTGCCTTCATCTCTGAAACTGCCTCATTTTTAAGACGGGAGAGTTGTCTGCGGCGAATCATTTCAGACTCCTCAACAATTGCCTCTATAAGAGAAAGCAAAGTGAAAGAGTTGAGCGGTTCGGCTGGCGTGTCCAATTTCTCTATCGTTTCCAATAAAAAAAGTGAAAGCGGTTGGTGCATTGCAAAGCGATTGTTCAAGTCTATTGCGAGTTTTCCGTTTTCGATTATTCCCTGTTGTGCAAGCGAACGGTAAATTTGAATCGCCCGTTTTATATGGATTTTCTTTTGCGGTTTTGTATCGTGGCAGTTTATTATCAAATTGTGAATTTTGCGGCAACCGACATTTTTTTGGGAAGATGATTGCGTTTGAGACAGCGTTTGCAAAATCATATTTGCATCTACATTGAAGCGGGAAATTAAGCGTTCGGGTTCGCCGTTTATCAGTTTTTCAAAAGTATTTTTGTCCCAATTTGTAAAATTATGTTCTGGAGGTTGCGCCTTCTGAAATTTTCGTCCTGTTTTTCCCGCCTTCGCCTCGCGCATCTTATTCTCTATCGCATATTCCGGTGCTTGTGCCACCACATAACCGATTGAATCAAAACCTTTTCGCCCCGCCCGTCCCGCGATTTGGTGAAAATCACGAACCGGTAAAATTGTTGTTTTTTCGCCGTTGAATTTGCATAATTTTGTGAAGAGAACCGTTCTAATCGGAACATTCACACCAACGCCGAGTGTATCTGTTCCGCAGATTATCGGGAGTAAACCCTGCTGAGCCATTTTTTCCGTGAGTATGCGATATTTGGGTAAAAGTCCCGCGTGATGTAAACCGATTCCTTGTTTTAGCCACCTTTTTACATCCGATCCAAAGGGGCTGGAAAAGCGAAATTCTTTTAATGCCTCGGCGATTTTATCTTTTTTGAGATACTGTGCAATGTCGAGAGAAGTAAAATTTTGTGCATTTTCCGCTGCCTCACTCTGCGTGAAATTCACCACATAAATCGGCGACTTTCCTTCGTTTAACAACTTTTGAACTGCATTTGAAAGCGGACTCTCACTGTAAGAAAATTCAAGAGGAACAGGTCGCTCGGCGTTTCTTACGGTTATACTCTCCAAACCGTTTCGCTTTGTCATTTCAGTTTCAAAAAACTCGGTATCGCTCGCTCCTATGGTTGCCGAGATTAACAAAAATTGTGCATTTTGCATTGTTAAAAGCGGAATTTGCCACGCCGCTCCGCGCTCTTTATCGGAGTAATAATGAAACTCATCCATTGCAACAGCACCTATCGGTTCACTGTCACTTGAACCGCTGTCTCTTAATGCGATTTGTTCCAAAATTTCGGCAGTGCAACACAAAATCGGGGCATTGTGATTTACGGTTGCATCACCCGTAGAAAGCCCAACTTTTTCTGCCCCGAATTCCTTGCAGAGTGCAAGCCATTTTTCATTTACCAATGCCTTTATGGGGCAAGTATAAACTGACCTCAAACCCTTAGACAACATTAAACGATGCAAAAAACTTGCAACAAGCGATTTTCCCGACCCCGTTGGCGTTGCGAGAATAACATTTTTGCCCGCCAAAAGTTCAAGCACCGCCTCCTCTTGCGCAGGGTAAAGCGTTATGCCTTTTGCTTCTGTTTCGGCAAGAAAATCGGTAAGGAGGTCGTTGGTAGGAGTGTCGGGCACTTGGGGAATGTAGAAAAAATTTGACAAGTCTTAAAAAAGTTTCTATATTTATACATAACCCGATAATAAGGGGGTGCTTTGGTTTCGACAGGATTCCGAAAGTGCAAGTTGTATGCCGAGAATGGGACTCTCTCGTAAAAGTGTTTCGCAAAAGTAACCGACAACGATTACGCTCTCGCTGCTTAAGCAGTGCCAAGCCCCGACCCGCTCCTGTAGGGAAAGGTGCTTGGACGCAAATCAGGATAGAGTTTCGCAACGCCTAAAAGCGAAACTTGAAAATTTCGGGCTGGTTCTCAGGTGCGCCGACCTTTAGGGCGTTCTTGAGAGCGAGATATTAAATTCAAAGGGAAAGCATATATGAGCGACCGCCGCCGAGATTTTGGACAGGGGTTCAACTCCCCTCACCTCCATACGCAAATATGCAATGCTAAACGGGCAAATACTACCCGCCGCTATAATGATACGGACGGGTTTTCTGCCATTGTAGATACAGTTTATCACAATTTCTTTTTAATAGGGCAAATATACTTATTAAAACCCGCCCCTACAATTCCCTTTTCCATACACGACTTTTTGGGCGGCATAAATGCTGCCCCTACCCGCCGCTATAATGATACGGACGGGTTTTCTGCCATTGTAGATACAGTTTATCACAATTTCTTTTTAATAGGGCAGATATACTTATTAAAACCCGCCCCTACAATTCCCTTTTCCATACACGACTTTTTGGGCGGCATAAATGCTGCCCCTACCCGCCGCTTGCAATGCCCACTTTCAACTTTACTCTCCCTATACCCCACACCCTATACCCCATTTTTCTACCTTCCACTTGAATATGTTGGAAACACAGACAATGCAGGCTACTCCCACTCAGCAGACAATGCGAAACCGCACCTACCACTGCCGAATGAGAAACTTGTATTACGAAAAAGCAAACTATCAATTTCGCAAACTCAAAAAAAATTTAGACAGCAATTCCTCCATCAGCGAATTGGAACAATTGCCGGAACTTTACGAGTTTAGAGAACTCCTTCAAATTGCACTGAACTATGCAACAGCATCCGTCTATTACGGAAAACGGGAACAAATCGCCTCATACTCCTTAGACCACCATTGGGGTATCTTGCAGGAAGAAACGGTTCTGGTATATTTTTTGGAAGAGCAAATATCGAGCGTAAAATACATCATCAGCCACATAGAAACCAACCGCAGAATTCAAGATGTTGCCATAAACGAAAAAGTCGATATTTTTGTCAGTCATATTTTGGAAAGCATTGCCGAACTCGGTCAAAGTTCGGAAAATGACCTGAAATACATTTACGAAAATATTGAAAAACGCTACTACATAGGCAATAAATTATTCGGCATCTTGCAAGAATTGCAAAATTTTCAATAATGGAAATCTCTAAAAACTCCATTGACTCTCAATTTAGTAAAACTGGAGTTTTTAGAGACAACGGCGAACCTGCAAAAAATAAACATTCTCATAGTTCGCCGATGTCGCTTAGAGAACCTCTATCAACCACTTATGAGGTTAATAGAGGTTCTCTAATGAAAATGCGTTATTTTCAAACTCGAAAAATAAAAACGATTGAACTAAAATTTGCCGCGTTATTACGAGACGAACTCTCGCACCTTCCCAAACAACTGACTATTGAACAAATTCCGCAGCACATAGACCGAATAAAAACATTCACCGATAAGTGCCACTATTTTTTTGACGAATATATCTCACAAGTTCTCAAACAGCACACAGCGAAAATTTCCTGCAAAGCGAACTGCCCCAATTGTTGCCATCACTACCCTATGTCAATAGAACCGTTTGAACTCATCTCAATATATTCAACATTACGAGAGCAGGCAACCGCTGTTCAAAGCACCTGCGAGGCTAACGAAAAACCGCACAATGAAGAAGAATTTGCACTTTTAATAGAGGGTTGTTTGAAGAGAGAAAGGGAATACAATCACAAACTCACAGACACTGCATTTGATATTGACACTGCTTTGCAAAAATATTTTTCACTCGCCATACCCTGCCCGTTTCTTTATGGCGGCAACTGCGGCATTCACGAATATAGACCCTTCACCTGCCAAATGTATTTCTGTATGAGCGACCCTAAGTATTGCGATCCGAAACATTTACAACCGCACAAAAACAAAAGTTTTGCAATCTACCTGCCAGAACATTTGGAAAATCTTATACTCGAAATTTCCGCTCATTACTCATCAATTGACCTTCAAGAATCCCTCTACGGCGGAATTGCCGAATTGCATTTGTTAATGATAAATTCTAAAAATTGCTAAAATTTCACCTTCTGCACTTGCAATTTTTAGAACAACGGCGAAATATCTCATTTCGCCAATGTTGCTTGGTAATCTCTAAAATTTCAAAAAATTGAATTTTTAGAGATTACCTACTTCCCGATTAGAGAAAGGAATTCCGTCCGCGTAGTTGCATTGCTTTTGAAAGTTCCCAAAAGTTTGCTGGTAAACATCACCGATGCGTGTTTTTTTACACCGCGAATAGTCACACAACTATGAACGCACTCAAGCACCACACCCACACCCCGCGGCTCAAGCGTGCGATAAATCAACTCCGCAATTTGCGTGGTCAATCGCTCTTGCACTTGCGGTCGCGCCGCATAAAACTCCACAGTGCGCGCCAACTTGGAAAGCCCCACAATACGATTTCCCGGAATATAAGCGACATGCGCCTTTCCAGAAAACGGCAAAAAATGATGCTCGCAAAAACTCGTCACCGGAATGTCTTTAAGCAAAATCATCTCATCATATTTTTCAATAAACTGCGTCGATAGAATACTCTCTTCATTTGAGTTATCTTCCAAACTCGAAAAAACCTCTGCATACATTTTTGCAATGCGCGAAGGAGTTTTTAGCAAACCGTCTCTATTTGGATTTTCGCCGATGCCTTCCAAAATCAATCGAAAGCCGTCTTCTATCTTTTTACTGTCCATTGTGAAAAAATAGAAAAGCACAAAAAAGAAACGCCAGCAGAATTGTTATTTAACCCAAGGGAAGTTGTGCAGTCTTCGCTCGTTGTTTCCTTCTTGGTAAATGGGGACTTCGTATTTGAAGATATAGAACGGGGAATTTTCGCGGTGTTGCAAGGAAGGTGCTAAGCGAAATTCCATTCCGTAAATATTTTTGGTGAGAGAGAATGAGTATTGAAATGAGAGTTCTCCAAAAATGCTTTTTTGTTCAAAGTCATAGCCGCTGCCGATTTGCAGGAATTTTTTGGAATCGCCCTGACGAAAGTTCAGTTGTGCAGCTAATTTTTCGCCCAAGAAATAACCGCCTTCGGCAAAGAGAGTGCTTTTTGAAAGTCCGCCCGAAAAATGAGGGTGCAGGGGAACTTCGCCTATTGCAGTGAAACCTTTTTGATCGCCGAGTGTGTAGCCAAGCGTTAGGGATAACGGAAATTTTTTATTGTATGTGTTTTTATATATCTCGCCCATTCCGCCCCAAATGTCCGTGTTTAGCATTCCGCCTGCAAGCCACAAGGGGAATTTGTCGGAGTTCCACATAAGATAGCAACGGTCAAAAATATCGCGGTCGGGCAGGCGGTCTTGGTCATTGATTTTTAACGACGGAGAGAGACCGCCTATAACATAAAAACTAAACGGCATTGCTAAAACTGCGTCTAAATCTAATGCAATTCTTGCAGGGTATTGATTTCTGGCAAAAGTTACGGAGTGATCAAAAGCGGGGTTTATATCTACGAATATTACAGGGTCGTATTTGCCCTCTTTGTTTTGGGAATAATCGGGGAGCGGAGCTTTTACTTCCGTGAGTGCAAAAATAGAGACATCTTTGGGGTGTTCGGGGGAACGCCAAGCGAGACCCGCACCAATTTCAAAATACGACGGCAGGTTGAATGCGGTGAGCGGTTTTATTGTAAATTGTGTGGAAACACCGTATTGATTTTGGAAAAAATAATTTTCAACGGACAGAGTTGAATATGTTAAATCCGCCTCGCCTGCTATTACACCGACGGGAGTGTGCAGGTTTATATCGTAAATGCCCGCAACATCTAAGTAAAAGGTTGATAAACTGTCTTTGAACGGTA
>BNUP01000075.1 GCA_025997455.1 Fibrobacterales bacterium
GCAGATATACTTATTAAAACCCGCCCCTACAATTCCCTTCCCCCATTCCCACTTCAACTTTACACTTTCAACTCCTGCACTGCCGAGTTCTCCACACCCTACACCCTACACGCTACACCCCACTTTTCTACCTTCCCCCGTTATGCCCCGCACTTTAATATCATTCGACTATGCAATGAAGACAGTTCTCCGCGACCCGTCAAACTTTGACATTCTTTCGGGATTTTTAACGGAACTCTTTGAAAAGAAGGTAGAAGTTCAGGCTTTAATAGAGAGCGAATCGGCGAGTGAAGTTAAATATGGCAAAATAAATCGCGTAGATATGAAGGTGCAAATAGAAGGCAAAGAAATTGTTGTTGTGGAACTTCAATACTTGGATCAACTCGACTTTTATCAGAGGATACTATTCGGTGTGAGCAAAGCGGTAGTGGAGCAAATTGGTTCGGGGCAGGAATACGGCAAAATAAAGAAAGTTTATTCGGTAGATATTACTTATTTCGATATTGGTTCAGATACCGATTATTTATTTCACGGCAAAACGGAACTTGTAGGCGTTCATAGCAAAGAGGTGTTAAAACTCTCCAAAGAGCAACGGGCAAAATACAAAAAAGGGACAATTGCAGGACTTTACCCCGAATATTTTTTAATCAACACACGAAATTTTAATGACGAAATAAAGAATCGTTTTGATGAATGGGTTTATGTATTAAAAAACAGCACTACCAAAGATAATTTTAAGGCGGCAGGCATTAAATCTGCGAGTAAGAAGTTGGATTACTTAAAATTATCACCAGAGGCAAAACTTCGCTACGATAGGGATTTAGACCGCAGACTGAATTGGGAGAGTGCAATTAGGACAAAGATTGACAAGGCAAGGAGTGATGGCGAACTTGCAGGCGAGGCTCGCGGAGAGGCACG
Source organism: Fibrobacterales bacterium (assembly GCA_025997455.1). Taxonomy (GTDB): domain Bacteria; phylum Fibrobacterota; class Fibrobacteria; order Fibrobacterales; family Fibrobacteraceae; genus BNUP01. The sequence continues at coordinate 919 of BNUP01000075.1, forward strand.
GGGTGAGGCACGGGGCGAGGCTCGAACCAAGCAAGAAATAGCCCGCAAACTCAAGGCAAAAGGTTATCCGTTAGCCGATATTGCCGAGGCAAGCGGATTGTCCGAGAGCGAAATAAAAGCGTTGTGATTGCAGGAAATCTCTAAAAACTCCATTTACTCTCAATTTAGTAAAACTGGAGTTTTTAGAGACAACGGCGAACCTGCAAAAAATAAACATTCTCATAGTTCGCCAATGTCGCTTAGAGAACCTCTATCAACCACTTGTGAGGTTAATAGAGGTTCTCTAAGCACATTGCAAAAAGGCGGGCGACCACGCTGGGTCGCTTCTACGGAAAGGGCGGCATAAATGCCGCCCCTACAAATGGGCGAATAATATTCTCCCCACTTTCAACTCTATAAACCTGCAGCACCGAGTTCTCCACACCCCCTACCCATTAAAGTTCCTTGCAAAACCTGCCGATAATACTCAATAGAAAAAGACACAGCGATTAACTGAGTGAGCCGTTGAATGACGGAAGAGGTTAATCACCCTGAGGCAAGGAAGTCGAAGGTTGAACAACCCAACACGGAGGTTAGCACTATGCAGATCAATCACAATATTAACGCAATGATTACCCAGCACGCATTGTATAACAACAACAATGCAATGGGAAAATCCCTTGAGAAACTATCAACAGGTATCAAAATCAACCGCGCTCAGGACGATGCGGCTGGTCTTGCGATGTCTGAACAGATGAGATCTCAAATTCGCGGTTTGGGCAAAGCGAAACAAAACGCCCAAGACGGTATGGCGGCTCTACAAATTGCGGAAGGCGGTTTGGCAGAAATAACCAATATCATCCAAAGACAACGCGAACTCGCCGTTCAGTCATCTAACGATACCTTAACGAGCACGGAACGCGCCTATTTGAACCAAGAATTCCAAGAACTCAGCAAAGAAATCGGTAGAATTGCGCTTGGCACAAATTACAACGGTAAAAATTTGTTGGTGCATACCGCCGATGCAAACTTGAGTTTCGGTGCAGCGAGTTCAACTGCCGGAACCAACGGTGCGGCTAATACCTACAATAGCAAAAACTCCTTCACCCTTCATGTCGGTCCTAACTATACCAACGGCTTGGGTGGAAAGTTGAACAACGAAATGGCTGTTACTTACGGAACTGTAAGTTTCGCTACTCCCCCGACTTCTAAGAGTACCGATAGTAACGACCTAAAGTCGGTTATTATAGGCGGTGTAAAGTTTGCCTCACTCAGCATTGGACCGACCAAACTTACCGGAACAAATACCGGTTCGACCTTGCAACCGGCTATCGCAGGTGCTATTGATTCGCTTGATAAGGCTCTTAAAGAGATTAGCGGAACGCGTGCCAAAATAGGTACATTTATTAACCGCTTGGAATACACGGTTAATAACATTGCCTCTTTGGAATATAACACGCAAGATGCCGAGAGTAGAATTAGGGATACGGATTTTGCTAGTGCAACAACCGCCTTCACCAAGAACCAGATTATGGTTCAAAGTGCAACGAGCATGTTGGCGCAAGCCAATTCGCTGCCGCAAACGGTTCTTGGGTTGATAGGGTAAATAAACTAACCTCCAAAGCCTCCCGCTCTTTTAGAGCAGGGGGCTTTTTTTGTTGGTGCGCTCGGCACACACCGCGTTCACAATTTTAACTCGGCAGTGCAGGGGGGGGCTACACTTTTCATTTTACACTTTTAACTTATTCCCAATTTTTTTTGAGCCTCTTCTTGCGACAAGCCCATATTCATAAGAACCTTCAAAGCCTTTTGCAATCCCTTCCGCAATCCGTCTTCACGACCTTCCTGCAAACCTTTTTGCAGTCCCTTTTGCAGTCCCTCTTCTAGACCTTCCTCGCGACCTTCTTCCAACCAAACTTCTTTGGCTTCCTCAATGTTGAATTTTGTTGTGAGCAGCATATTTATCTCCTGTGAACTGTTTTGGGTTAAAAAATCGACTAACGCATTATGCTTTTTGCAATACTCGATGGTTGCCTTAAAGGCTTCTTTTGGTTTAATATCTTTTATGAGCAATTCTCTATAATAAGATACAAATAAAGAATAACCGCTTAGAGTTGGGCTTTTTTGCACCCAAGGCTCGCTTTTGCCTCGGTTTATGTTGTAAACATCAACCACGAGTTCCAAAGGAATATGTTTCGATATACGCATTGGCGACTGCTCAAAAGCATCTGACAATTTTAGCGTTTGGTGTTTTGGAAAATCTTTGGTACCGTTATAGGTAACCTCTATTAACCTCCTAAGAGGTTGGTAGAGGTTACATCGCAGAGGTAACTTAAACCAGCACTCCTGAACATTTGTTCAGCATTTTTCTATATTTGCATTTATGAAAAACAACCTCACCGAGCGGCAACAGAACATTTTCGACTATTTGCTCAAATACATAGCCGAACACGGGCATTCTCCGAGTTTTCGGGAAATTGGCGAGCGATTTGAAATAAAAAGCACCAACGGCGTTCGGGACAATTTAATTGTGCTTGAGCGAAAGGGTGTTATAAAGAGAAATGTCGGGCAAACTCGCTGCATTGAAATTGTGGGTGCACATTGGTCTGACGGTTCTCAAAAACAATCTTTACAAATTCCGCTTGTGGGGCAAATTGCGGCGGGAACGCCGATTTTAGCGGAAGAAAATATAGAGGAATATTTAACGGTTGATAGTTCTTTTGCACCGAGAAATTCACAGGCGTTTGCACTTAGGGTTCGCGGAGAATCGATGATTGGCGATGGGATTTTGAACGGTGATATTGCAATTATAAGAACTCAAAAAAACGCGGAAAGGGGGCAAATTATTGCGGCGCGAAGAGGCAGTGATGCGACCCTAAAACATTATCATCCTCACCCGACGGAAAATTATATAGAATTGCGAATGTCAAATCCGTCTCCGCAATTCAAGCCGATAATCATTACGCAGGAAGACGATTTTTCAATTGACGGGATTTTGTGCGGCATTGTCCGAAGGGTTAAGTGAAGGGTTGAAGGGAAGAGGAGAGGTGTAAGGGAATTGTAGGGGCGTGGTTTTTAACCCGCCCTTCCGTAGGGGCGACCAATGCCGCCATTGTTTACACAGATTATCTCAGGTTTCTTTTTAATTGGTCGCCCGCTATGCATTCCAGATTGACAGAAAAGAAAGAAATTAGTTAGTTAGCCTGTCCCGTCTGTGCGGGAATGACGATGCCGCTGTCGCGTTTTAATCTCTCCTTCTCTTTTTTTAACGCTCTTTTAATTTTTACCGCAGCGTATCTCTCCGCTCTCGTGGGGCGAACTTTATATTCCTCTTCTTCTATCTCTTCTTCTTCAACTTCAATATCTTCTGCATTTGCAAACATTTGCGGCGGCGGAAAAATTTGCAAAGACTCACCGCTCAAACCAGCGGACTTCTCCGCTCTCAACAACTTTAATGCATTTTTTAAGGGTTCGTCCTCTTTTATTTCAAAGTGCATTTCAACTTTAGTTTCGGGGTGTAAAAATTTAATCTTGTATGATTGCAAAAGTTGCGACGGAGCAATTTCCAAAAGCGAATCGGCAAGGGGTCGGTAAATTGTATCTATTCGTTTTGCACTTTCTTCTCTGCCCTCGTATAGCGGGTCGCCCACAACGGGATTTCCCAAATACCTCGAATGAACGCGAATTTGATGAGTGCGACCAGTCTCCAATTTCCATTCCACAAGAGATGCAATTGTAAATGTTTCAAGCGTTTTGTAGTGTGTAATTGCAGTTTTGCCGTCTGCCTGCACCGACATTTTCAGGCGATTTCGCGAATCGTGTTCAACAGGGGCATTCACTTCGCCCTCTTGGTCGCGCAACACCCCCCAAACCACCGCTCTGTAAGTTCGTTCTAAAACTCGCTCTTCCAATTGCCGAGTGAGTTCCTTGTGTGCGGAATCTGTTTTTGCAACTACGAGCAAACCCGGCGTATTCCTATCGAGACGGTGCAAAATTCCGGGTCGCATTGCACCATTCACCTTAGACAACGAACTTTTGAAATGCCACAAAAGCGCGGCGGCAAGCGTGCCCTTATGCACTCCGTTACCCGGATGCATCACCATATTTCTGGATTTATTTATCACCGCCAAATGCTCATCTTCAAAAACAATATTTAGCGGAATGTTTTCGGGTTCCAAAAAACTCTCCGTTTTTTGCGGTAGTTGCAAAATTTCCAAATCCAAATCCCCTTCTACCTGAAAATTTTTGGAAAGAGGCACTCCCTCAAACAAAACCTTATCCTCTGCAATAATTTTTTGTAAATCGGTTCTCGAATATTGGGGGTATTTCCCCTGTAAAAATTTATCTAATCTCATTTTTTTGCCTCTTAAACACAAAACTACTCACAAACAACAGTGCAATTCCAATGGTAACCCACGAGTCCGCGAGGTTAAAAGTCGCAAAGCGATACATAATAAAGTCGGGAAAATCGCAATCTATCCAATCTATAACTTTTCCGATTCGCAAACGGTCTATAAAATTTCCAATTGCACCCGAAATGATTAACACAACGCTAAGCCGCTCAATCCAATTCTCTTTTTTTATACTGCGATAAAACACCACCACCGCCACGCACGCAATAAGCGTTAAAACGCCAAAAAATACAGTGGGAGAAAGCCAAGGTAAAATCGCCTGCGGTCGCATAGAAAACGCAGCATTTTCATTATAAACAAGTGTCCAACGCAACAAATCTCCAATAACCTGCACGCTCCATCCGGGAAAATGCGAATTTGCCCAAAATTTGGTAATTTGGTCTAAGGCGATTGCCGCCGCACCCACCGCAACAAAAACCGGAGTTTTATTGAAAGAAAACATCTGTGGGAAGGTAGAAAAAAGTTGAGAGTGAAAAGTGTAAAGTTGAAAGTGGGGGGTGGAGAACTTGGCGGTGCAAATTGGGAGAAGGGAGTGGGGAGAAGGGATGATAAATCATAATTGCAATTTTGGATTATCGGGTCGAGTCCGATACGCGAGGGCTTCGGTTAGTTGTCATTATCGCGTTTCCCGACGGTTGGAGATGACGGTTTAATAAACTCCACAGATATGGAATTGTTGCATTTCAGCGACACCGTAGATGAGGCAGTTATATATTATTAAGCGATTATAGGAATTATTTTGGTAAAGAATCAAATTCTTTTTTTAACTTCCACAATTCCGTTCCTTGAGTTATAATATCATCCCTATAATTTGTGTAATAGTTGATTAGTTTTGCCAAGTGCAGAAAATGGCGGTTCATCTGTTGAAGATTCTCTTCTCTTTGATTTTGCAGTTTCCAAAAAACAGTTTGTTCCCGGCGATTCTGTCTCAATATCCTTAAAACTCGGCGGACAATCTGAGACCGGCTGGCACGCCCGCATTTATGCTCAAGATTCAAAAGGAAATTCCATATTTGATATTTCTGCAGATACAATAGGGAACTTCTAAAAATTGCTAAAATATCATCTTTGGCACTTGCAATTTTTAGAACAACGGCGAAAATAACGAAATTTGAGCATTTTACTTTCGCCAATGTTGCTTGGTAACTTCTAAAATTTCAAAAAATTGAATTTTTAGAAGTTACCTTAAATTGTTTAAGGTTATATGTGCAAAAATCGTGCCATAAATAAAAACATATTGAACCGAATATATCACATCGGTCACCTGATAAAATCTGTTTGTGCCCACGGTTCGGGTTCGGGGATTTTTACTCCTGCTTTTTTTCCCGATTCAATGCACTTCAAAAGCCACGCCATATTTGCACCCAAACGACGCATAGTTTGCATACCTTCCAAATCTTTGCGAACTTGTTCGGGGTTTGAGCCGTGCACCTGATTCCAATATTGCGATGATACCACGGGCATATTGCTTATGGTGAAATATTTGTTGAGTTGGTCAAACGCGGCAGATGCTCCGCCTCTTCTGCAACTTACTACTGCGGCGGCTGGTTTATTTGCCAAATCTCCCCGTGCAAAGAAAAATAATCTGTCCATAAACGAAGTGATTTTTCCGCCTGCGGCGGCAAAATGAACGGGCGAACCGAATATAAATCCATCGGCTGTTTTAGCGATTTCCGCAAATTCATTCACAATGTCATCAACTTTGCATTTGTGCGTTTCAAAGCAAACTCCGCAACCGCCGCATCCAGGAATTGCATCTTTTCCGAGTTGGAATATGTCTGTATCAATACCGTTTTTTTGAAGTTCCGTTGCAACTTCCGTGAGTGCGGTGTAAGTACATCCGTTTTTGTGAGGGCTTCCATTGACCAAGATAACTTTCATAACGGGAAGATAGTTAATTGAGAGTAGAGAGTAGAGAGTAGAGAGTGGGGAGTGGGGAATAGAGTGTAAAGTTGAAAGTTAAAAGTGTAAAGTTGAGAACTCGGCATTGCTTTTGGGGAGAAGGGGAAATTGGGTGTAAAGTGTAAAGTTATTACTCTCTACTCTCTACTCTTTTGATATGCGGTGTGTTAAACGACCTTCTGTGAATAGGGCAAAGTCCAAATTCGCAAATTGCAGATTCGTGTAATTTTGTTCCGTAGCCTTTATGTTTTTCAAAGCCGTATTGCGGAAATTGCTCCGCAAATTTTCTCATTAAACGGTCTCTATGCACCTTTGCAAAAATAGATGCTGCGGCAATGCACGCCACTCTTCCGTCGCCTTTAATAATAGGCATTTGCAATTCCTCCGAAATTTCGCGAATATACAAGTTGCCATCTACAAGAATTTTGAGTTCTCCTTTTTCTAAAATTTGCGGCGTAGAACTACTTTCCGATGACCGTTTTTGAGCGACAACATATTGCAACGCCCGCCTCATCGCCAAAAAATCGGCATTCAAAATCCCAATTTCATCTATCTCTTGTGCAGATGCCTCGCCGATGCCGTAAAATTCGCAACAACTCGGCAAATCTTCAAAAATTTTTTCCCTCTGCAATTCGGTTAATTTTTTAGAATCGTTCAAGAGATTCGGCAGTTTTGCTCCGTTCTTCAAAATCACCGCCGCCGCCACAACCGGTCCCGCAAGCGGTCCCCTGCCCGCCTCATCAATCCCCACCAACGCCGTCTCGAAATGTTTTTCTAAAATATTTTGTGCCTGCAAAAGCGTTAGGTCTTGCGGCAACAATTCTAAATGGTAGAAGTTTTTATTCAAAATTTACCGAGAGATAATTTTTTAATCCGCTTACCCAAACTTCGTCTGTGTTCAGGCAGGGAACACGACTCCAAAATTGCCCGCCTTCGCGTTCAAAATAAGCACGGAGTTCATCGTCTATTTCTATTATTGTTTCCAAATTGTCGCTTACAAAACCAGGACACACCACCATAATTGCGGCATTTTTTTTTGCGAGTTTTAGAACGACTTCTCGAACAGACGGTTCAAGCCATTTCCCGTTGATATTGAATTTACTTTGAAAAGATAAGTGATATTTTAAGCGGAACGGGAGTTTTGCAAAAATCAGGCGGACGGTTGTTTCGCAGTCTTGGAAATACGGGTCGCCGTTTGCGATGCATTTTTTTGGAATTCCGTGAAAGGAAAATACTATGTCTGTGGGTTTAACGGCGGCTTGATTGTAAGTTTTTTTTATGCTTTCCATAAGGGCATTTATGTAAAAATCTTCTCCTGCAAAACCTTTATCAAAAAGGATAAGTTTGGGGGTTGCCTGCGAACTATTTGTGGAAACCTCTAAAAACTCCCCTGAATCATAAATTCGTAAATCTGGAGTTTTTAGAGGCGACGGCGAATCGTCATTCGGCAAGCACTTTCGTAGTTCGCCCTTGTCGCTTAGAGAACCTCTACCAACCACTTGCGAGGTTAATAGAGGTTCTCTTGTCATACTCGTGCCCCGACACGAATATCCAAAAAGTGCAGTATCGGATTTCCCGTTCAAGTTGGAGAATGACAATGAAGACTTAAAATATTGAAGAGCCGCTTCGGTGGTTGCACCGCTCCTCTGCGGATGTAACGGAAAAATTACAATTTTTTCATAACCCTGTTCTGCCAATTCTCTAATTGCACTCTGCGGATTTGGGTCGCCTGCATATAAAAAACAGTGTGCATTGCCGGTTTTTTCGGCGAGTTTGCGGGTGTTGTATAGGAGAGGCATTTCTCCGCTTTCGCTATTGTTTAACATTGTCTCATAATGTTTTGCGGTTTTGGGGGAACGCTGCGGTAATATAAACCATTTCAATATTTGTTTCCAAAACGGAGGTTGGGGAGAAATTACAAGCGGGTCGCTCAAAAAATTTCTTTGATATTCGCGAACTTCATCTACGGCAGGAGTTTTGGGCGAACCAATTTGCACTAAGAGAACTGCGGTTTTCATTCCCTTTCCCAAATTGTAAAATCGTAATCATATATATTTTTGGCATCCGCAAAATTCTTTATTTCACTGATTTTACGAAAATTCAAATTTTCCCCAAATACAACGCGGCTATTTTCAATAAATTGAGAGATTTTGTGCGTTGCGGGTTCGGCAAAGGCAGGGAGGGAATTATAAGCAGGAAAATATACATCGCCCTCAAAGTCTTTATGAATAACCGTTACATAAAGTTTTTGGCAAAACGGCAACGCCTCTTCATATATCTCCGCTCCGCCTATTACAAAGCATTCGTCTGAACCCGTTTTTTCAGCAATATTAAAAGCATCTTGCAAATTGGCGGCAATTTCGCAACCAAAAGCGGTGAAATTCGGATTACGGGTGAGAATAATATTTGTTCTTTCGGGCAGGGGGCGCAATATGCTTTCGTAATTCTTTCGACCCATTATTATAGGATGCCCAAGCGTTGTTTTTTTGAAGTATTGCAAATCTGCAGGCATCCGCCAAGGCAAGGAATTGTCTTTACCTATTACACCGTTTTCGGAAATTGCAACGATTATTGAAATTTGCACAGAGGGAAGGTAGAAAGTTTGGGGTGTGGCGTGTGGGGTGTGGAGAACTCGGCAGTGCAAGGGTTGAAAGCGTAAAGTTGAAAGTTGGGAAATGGAGAGAAATTTAATTGAATAGCGATGGATATTCTACGAACTCCAATATGGACGAAATTTTTCCGGGTTGTGCCCAATTCATTGTGCCTTCTGCTTTGAAAGAGTGCAAATACTCCTCAACTTTGGGATTTTGCAATTTTTCTAAAATTTGCTCCGCAGTGCTTTGTTCCGCACAAGGAATAAACGCCTGCAAGGACTGATTAACTTGCCAATCATTTTTAAAAATTTGCGGATTAAATGTACTTTTTCCATACGCTTCCCAAACAATTTTATATGGAGAAAAATTATAAGCACCAACACCCAAAAGAGCCCACCAAATTCCTCTTTTTATTTGTGCCTGTATAATTGTTCCTTTGCGATTTGTCAATTTTTCCTTATGATTTTGCAAATAAGAAAATAACAACGGTTCATTTTTAACCTCTTGTTCCGTAAGAGGTTTACCGATATTGTTATATGGTAAAAGAACCCATTTTTGCGGTTCATCACAATCTTTAAAATTATTTGAAGTTATCAATGGATAAACAAACTTGGTCGGTAATGTCCATTTTTTATTTACCAAGCAAATATTTTCATCTATTTTTTCAAAATCCTTAAATACAAAGACATCAATCGCTCCACAAGGATTTATACCTTGTCGCGGCTTTGATTTTTTTGAAACTGTTATTTTTGGAACATCTACGGGATTAAATAATTCATTCGCCTCAATATCCTTTTTATGCCATTCATTATTTTCAAAATTGTAATACGAAATGCGTGAACTTTCTTTCTTTTCTCTTGTAAAAGCGGCAATTCCATAGCGCGTGGATATTCCGATAAAAGCATCTACCTTATCAAAATCGTAAATTGAGTTGAGATAATAAATTTTATTTTTCGCATTAAAAAGTTTAAATGTTTTATGAACCCCATCATTAAAAAATAATGATAAAGGAAGAAAAAATACCGATTTTCCATTTTCTTTTAAATTATTAACCATTGCTTTTTGAATAATTAAAGCGGCAATATCTATTCTTGCACCCCCAAGCAGTAATTTTTTAGCATTTTCAATTAAATTATATTCAAAAAAATATTTTTTTATATGTTCTTTATATTCATTTGGCAAGTCGGTAAAATTACACCAAGGAGGGTTTCCAAAAAGAATGTCAAATTCTTTATTTTCATATTCTAAAAAATC
>BNUP01000076.1 GCA_025997455.1 Fibrobacterales bacterium
CAGAAGCCTCGCTTGTGCGGAGTGTCTTTGCCGTTTCCTGCACGGACAGACCATCAAAACGGTTGATGACCACTTGTAACCGGATGGCAAAGCGGTGCAATAACTTTCCCGACCGAAGGAGTGTTTCTATGACTGACCTGTCTTCCAAACTTAAATTAGGGATTATTCCTTGTCTCATTATAACAAATTTAGAAATTTTATCCCTTTTCCGTCAATATGTTTTGGACAGAACAATAGTTTTATGGGATAAGGTTTTGGAGAGTTATTCGGAGATTACTATATGGGAAATCTTTCTTATTTTTTCAATCAAATTGCCTATAATAATGCTAATTTCGAGTCGTTGGTATAGGGTTGGCTGGCAAGACATCGAAAACTTTTGCTATGTGTTGTATATGCATTTTATGTCTTAAATGTATTTTTTGAGAAAAATAAATGCAATTCACACTATTCCAAAAATTCTTCCCCAAAAATTCTACTTGACAAGTCTTAAAAAAATTTCTATATTTAAGTCCTTAGTATTTGAGGAAATATGAAAAGTCCTGTTGTAAATCCCGATGCGATTGAGCGCAAATGGAAATTGGTAGACGCCGAAGGTAAAACCTTGGGTCGCGTGGCGAGTGAAATTGCGCGTTTGCTTATGGGTAAGCACAAACCCGCTTATGCGCCTAACACAGATGTCGGCGACTTTGTTGTGGTAATTAACGCAGAAAAAGTTGCACTTTCGGGCAAAAAGGCTGAAACTAAGCAATATTTTCACCATACCGGTTATATCGGCGGCGAACGGTGGATTTCGTTTAAGCAGTATCTCACTCGCAAACCGGAGTTCCCGCTCGAAAATGCTGTTTGGGGAATGCTCCCGCACACTTCACTCGGTCACAAAATTTTTAAGAAATTGAAGGTTTTCGCGGGTGCGGAACACAAAATAACCGATAAACAACTTGAGCCGGTGGCTCTTTAAGAGGGATTAAATTCTATGGCAACAACAGCAGCAACTGTGAAACCGATATCGGTTAAAGTGTCTAAAGATAAAAATGCACAAAAAGTAAGCGCACAAAAGATATATCGCGGCACGGGTCGCCGTAAAAGTGCGGTTGCAAGCGTAATACTGACTCAAGGGTCTGGGAAACGCGTGGTGAATGGTCGCGATTTTAAGGATTATTTTCACTCGGATGTGCAGAATATGATAGCGAACCTGCCTTTTTCCATTCTCGATAACGGCGAGCAGTGGGATGTTCTCGTCACCGCTCGCGGCGGCGGAATTGCGGGTCAAATGGGAGCAGTTCGTTTGGGAATTGCTCGTGCACTCGTTGAGCACGATGCCGAAGTGAAACCTGCTCTCCGCCACGCAAATCTCCTAACAAGAGATGCTCGTGTAGTTGAACGCAAAAAATACGGTCGCAAAAAAGCGAGAAAGCACTTCCAGTTCTCAAAGAGATAAACTTCTACGATATTTCGGCAAAAATTCAAAACGAATTTCAAAAAATCCCGCCAGCAAAAGGCGGGATTTTTTTTATGTCCAATTTTGCAAAGATACATTGTCATTCTCTGGCTTGACCAGAGAATCCAAAAATGCAAGCATTGGATTGGCAGAAAAAAGATAAATAAGTTAGTCTGTCCAGCCGCCTAACGGCTTGGTGTCCCGCCTGCACTGCCGAGTGAAAAATTGTGAACGCGGTGTGTGCCGAGCGCACCAAAAAAAGTTGAAAGTAAAGAGTAATAATTTTCAACTCTTGCACCGCCGAGTTCCCCATCTCCCTTCTCCCAAACTTGCAACGCAGAGTTTTCCACACCCCACACCCCACACCCTATACCCCACCCTGCAATGCCGCGTGCAAACTTTCTACCTTCCCAATTATGATAGTTTTTGAAGGTTGCCTTGACGGGCGTGAATTGCGAGTGGCTATTGTGGCGGCTCGGTTTAACGAGATGGTGACAAAATCGCTTCTTGAAGGGGCGGTGTCCGCATTGAAAAGAGTTGCGGTCGATGATGAGAATATTGCGGTGGCTTGGGTGCCGGGAGCGTTTGAGTTGTCGGGGGTGGCAACTAAGTTTGCAAATAGTGGAAAGTTTGATGCGGTGATTGTTCTCGGTGCGGTAATTCGCGGGGCGACTCCTCATTTTGATTATGTTTCGAGTGCGGTTAATTCAGGCGTTGCACATTTGGCACGCAGCGGAAAAATTCCCGTGATTTTTGGCGTTCTCACAACCGATACTGTGGAGCAGGCGATGGATAGAGCGGGATTAAAAGGCGGAAATAAGGGTGCGGAGGCGGCAGTCTCGGCTGTTGAAATGGCGAATTTGTATAAAAGATTATCCGATTTGGAAGGGTAGCGAGGGCTATGTTATCGTTTAGACAAGCGCGAGTTTTCGCGTTGCAGTTGCTTTACGCTATGGATATTACCGGCGAACAACCCGGCTACTGCCTGCGCGGGGTTCTTGACAGTAATCCCATTGAAGAAAAACAGCAGGCTTTCGGTATGAAACTTGTTGATGGCGTTTTGGCAAAAAAGGCGGAGTTTCACAAGATTTTTTTGGAGATTATTCCCGAATGGTCGCCCGAACGCCTTTCGATGATAGACCGAATTATTATTGAGATTGCTATGGCAGAGATGCTGTTTGCCGATACGCCGATTAAGGTGATTTTATCTGAGGCGGTGCAAATTGCAAATAAATTTTCCGATTTGGAAAGTCCTCCGTTTGTGAATGGCGTTTTGCAGGGATACGCTAAAAAAATCGGGGTGTTGTAGAAATTCACTCTGCGGTGCAGGTTTATAGAGTTGAAAGAATAAAGTGTAAAGTTGAAAGTGGAGAGGGTAAAGAGTAGAGAGTAAAGAGTAAAGTTGAGAGTGGAGAATGTCCATTTACCATAAACTAACTTGCAAGTTTGTAGAGTTGAATAATAACTTTACACTTTTCTCTTTTTTTGGTGTGCTCGGCACACACCGCGTTCGCTTGTTAATGGAATACTCGACTGTGCATTGTCATTATCGGGTCGCCTGTCCTCGTGCTACAACACGGGAAACACGATAATCCAAACTTGTAGAAAATTCCTCACATAAATCGTTGCCTTGTGAGTAGGTTTTTGTGAGGGTGAGATTGTGAGGCAGGAGAGTGGAGTTCCAAGATAAGCCGTTTTCGATACGGAGCGGTGAAGTCCATAAGAGAAATTTTTGAAAAGAATTTGGAATTAAAAAAAGATTTTGTGACAAGTTTGCCCCTGCCTCCACGAGTATATGGTGCATTCCTTTTTGAGCGAGTGAGTTTATCAGGGCGTGCCAATTTTCAGCGAATGTTCCGCCGTTGAAATTTTCTCTGCTGAAAATTATTTTTTGCGGATTTGCTCCTCTCACTTTGCGAACGGTTAATTGCGGATTATCTGTGCGAAATGTGCCACCGCCTACTATTACTGCATCGCACCAACTTCTCAATTCGTGGAGTTTAATTTGCGATTCTTCACCTGTAATTTTAAGTCTTTTTTTATCTGCTCCCGCGATAAAACCGTCTGCGGTTTGGGCGATTTTTAGAGTTACAAAAGGAGTTTTGTTTTTCACACACCAAGAATATGATTCGTAAAAATCTGAAGTTTTTCCGTTGGCAGTTTTCAAAATAGTTTCTATTCCCGCTTCATTTAATTTTGCAATTCCCTTTCCTTCAACTTGCGGATTCGGGTCTAAAAAACCGTAAAAAACTTTTTTTATACCGCTTTTTATTATTGTATCTGTGCAAGGCGGAGTGCGCCCGAAATGAGAGCAGGGTTCAAGCGTTACAAATAATTCCGAACCTTCTAAATTGCCTCCGTTATTTGCAATTGCATTTTTTATCGCAACAATTTCCGCGTGGTCTTTGCCAACTTCCTTCGTGAATCCTTCTCCTATTGCAATGCCGTTTTTCATCACCACCGCACCAACTGCAGGGTTCGGTCTGCAATTTTTTATGGCGTTCGTGGCGAGTTCAAGCGCGTGGAGCATTGACATATATGGGAATTTAGGAAAAGTGCAGGAGTTTATTCAATCCCAAAAGCGAGTTATCGAGAGATGGGCGGATATTGATAATAAACTGCAATTTCTATTTCTGAGTCAAGTGATTTAGCGAGGGATTTTGCAACATCTTCCAAAGTAGAAAATGATTCTTCTGCACTGATGTCAAAAAATTCTTTCCCTTTCTGTCTAACATTATGTAGTTTTTCATGTATGGCTTTTTCCATTTCTTTGTAATATTTAGTTTTTATTGTTGCATATTTTACAATTTTTTTGTCGACAAACTCACTATTTGCCAATTTCAATCTTGTTTCCAATTGATCTTCTCTGCACATTCCAATTTTTATGGGTGAATTTTCTTTTTGCAGTTTTTTAAAAACATATACATAACCTATGTCCCTTTTACTTGATTTTTTTTCGTTTCTTACAGATTCATGTTTTATTTTAGTTTTAGAATTTCCTTGTTCTTCTGATTTTAAATAATCGCTACCCTTTTTAGTTAGAGAATAGCTGTAATAGTCATCACTTCTCACAAGATCATCGGTACAACATCTACTCAAAATTCCTGCTATGCTATTGTTAGGATTTGCTGCACCTCTAAATTCATTTTTATGTTGTTTGAGAACATTAAAAGAAACTTCACTGCTTGTTGCTTTTCCTAAACCCGCTAAGCACTTTAACACCAAGTATTTTTGACTCATTTTCTACTTCTCCTGTTTTTCGCCTCACGGAATTGCGGGAACGAAAACAATAATATAAATTATTTTTTGGAGGTTTGCTCACAAAAAGAAGAAAAAAACCTATTTTCTGTGCAAAGAAGATTTTTTTGCGGAATTTGATAGTTTGAGAGCCTTGACCTCCGGCTCAGATAGACCGGTAGCCTCAATTATGTCTGTCAAAGGATAACCTTTTGCTAGCAAATTTTTAGCCGTAGCCAACACTCTTTGCAATCCTTTTTGCAAACCCTCTTGGATACCTTCCTCCTTGCGAACTCGTAAGGCATCGTCCCAGTTCCATTCAGTATAAATCATATTTTAAAATATAGTTAATAGTGTAAAGAGTAGAGAGTAGAGTTAAAAATCATTTGATTTTCGCTTTCATTGTTTTTACCGTGGCAGATAACATTTTTTTTAACTCCAAACATTTTTCATTGATTTGGTTGAATAATTCCGCAGGCAAAAAATCAGTATCTTTGAGTAATTCTAGCCAATATAAAGTTTCAGAACATTCTTTTAAAGAAATATACACCTTGGCGAGAAAATCCTTTTTGCTTATTGCACATTCTGCCTCAGCTAAATTAGCCCCTATACTCGTGCCGGAACGCAGAATTTGTTTCGATAACACGAATTCTTTTTTCTTATCAACGAGGAATTTGTACAGTTCAATAACTTGTATGGCAAATTTCTTACTCTTATATTTTGCAGTATTTTCTTCCATAACTTTACTCTTTAAACTTTACTCCTTACTCTGTTTGCAAGTTTTCCGTCAATTACAAACGAAATATCGTTCATCTGCTCCATATATAGAACATCGGTAAGAGTATTGATTTCTATCGGCGTATTTTTAGCGTAATGAGTGCCTTCAATGGCGTTGTATAGTTCCAAAAGTGCAGGTTCGTTGGAGAACAAGGCGGTAAAAACACTGTCTTTATGGTTTCGGTTAGAGGGCACAAGCGGAAAGATAGAAAAATTTATAGGGGAGGTGGAGTTCCCCCCACAAAATCAAAACATATAACTATAACCGATTTGCATAGCGATTAAAACAAGATCATTGTTTGAGTCTGAAAATCCTGTGAAATTGCGGAAAATTTTGTAATCCAAAGAGTGGTGCTCGCTCAAGCGAAAACCTATGCCCAAGTTTAACCCGAAATCAATTGCCGAGCGTTCATCGTCTAAGTCGAGACTTAATCCGCTAATATTTGCTTTCGGATCGAGTGCAAAATTGAACGCGGGACCGACTTCAAAATAAACGAGATTTTCTTCACGGTAGTGAAAACGAAAATTGAGATTTGCCTTTAGACCCCATTCTTCGTATTTTACTTCATAAGTGCTGTAGCCGATTTGTTCATTAGATTTGAATGAATGACTTTCAAATGAGAGTTCCGGAGCAAAGTAAATTCCGTAAAAAGGAATTAATGACACAGCACCGACTCCCATACCAAAGCCAATTTCTGTGTTGGACGCAAGTTCTAAGTCTCTTTTGTTTGCAAGATCTGTTGCACCTCCGAAAACTCGTGCTCCAAATTTTATTTCGCTGTTTGCTTCCTGAGCGAAAGCGGATTGATTCAAAATTGCAATTGCACAAACCGTGACTGCAATTATTGCAAAAACTTTTTTCATAGAAACTCCGTTAGGGTGATTGTGAAAACGGAATTTAGTTTGTGAGATAAAGAAAAGGGTTAATTTGCAATTAACCTATTATTGCATCATTTTTACTATGAGCGGTTTGAAATTTTTAGTTGTCTGCGTTTGATTTTTTGAATTTTTAAGCAACGGTTTTTCTTTGCAGTGTTCCAAGAGTTCATTGACGGTTAAAGTATCCGTGATTTTTTGTTCAAAGCAGAATTTAAAAATTAAATCTCTTTTTATGCAGTCGCCAAGTGCATAGCCCGCATATTTCAGCAGCATTTCGGCATCTTGCAAATTCGCATCCAAACCAAATGCAAATTTTATTACAGTGTCTTTTTCGGGAATTTTTCCGTTATACATATTGCAAAAAACCGCCTTTGAGACAAAAGAATTTTTATACAGTTTAACATATTCGTTTCGTTCGCTGCTCGGTTCTAAGTTCTGCGATTTCTTTTTGTCTTTTAATTCTGCGAGAGCATAGAAAAATTTTTTTACTTTTGTTTTTTCTAAAAATATACTTAATTTGGTTTTTATGGAATTTTCGTTTTCTGAATTTAAGTAGCCGCCCATAGGCAATGGCCGGCTATCGGGCGTTGCATCTTCGATTAAAAAAAGGTCTGTATGCCGCTCTAAATATTGGTCTAGGGCATTTAAATATTCATCTATGGCAGTCATCTTTTATATTCGCTTGCGATGCATTTTTTAGTCTTAATTCTCATCTACTTCTATTTTATCTTTCTCTATATATTTTCCGTCTTTAATGAATGCCGTTGCTTGCAATAAATAACTTTCGGGTATTGTTATCTTTAATTTTTTTACGACATCTAAGTCTATCACAAAATCGGATTCGCTCGGCTCGTTCATAAACTTTACGGGAATTTTATCGGGAGAAGTTCCGTTCAAAATTTGTGCGACAATTTCTCCTGTTGCCAAACCCACCTTGTAATAATTTACACCCATAAAAATTAAACAACCGCCTCCGCTCCGAGCCTGCGTTGCATCGCCCGCAAAAATCGGCTTGCCCGCTTTTGCAAATGCGTTTATTACGCTTGGCAGTGCCGAAAATACCACATTGTCGGTTGAAAGGTAAATGCCATCTACACGACCTGCTATTGCCTCTGCCGCCTGCTTAACCTCTTCCGTTTTGGAAATAGATTGTGTTATCAATTTTATGTCCAACTTTTTTGCGGCACTTTGCACAATTTCAAGTGCAGAAACCGAATTTGCCTCGTTGCTCGTGTATATGTAACCCAGCGTTTTTATGCCTGCAATTTCTTTGAAAATTCTCAGGTGCTCATCACTTGGAATAGCATCTGAAACGCCTGTTATGTTGCCTTCGCCGTGCTCAACGGTCGAAACTAATTTCGCTCCTATCGGGTCGGTAACGGTGCTGAAAACAATGGGAATATCTTTTATTGCGGCGGCGAGAGATACCGCCATAGGAGTGCCTATCCCCACAACTACATTCGGGCGTTGGTCTTTGAATTTTGCGGCAATTGCTCCTGCGGTGTTAATATCGCCGTTTGCATTTTGCAGGTCATACTCAACCGAAAATCCCCTTGATGCGAGAACTTCTTTTATTGCATATTCAACGGTGTCAAGTGCAGGGTGCATTATGATTTTTGAAATACCGACTGCAATTTTCGGCGTGGAATTGGTGTCGCTTTGCGGGCTTATTTTGCTCTCCGTTTTTTCTTCATTACAAGATACAAGTGCAAGGAATGCAAAAGCGATAACTGCTAACTTTGCAAGCGAAAAAATACGAAATTTTGTCATTATGGAGAAGGTAGAAAGTTTGCACGCGGCATTGCAGGGTGGGGTATAGGGTGTGGGGTGTGGGGGAAGGGAGAGGGGAATTGTAGGGGCGTGGTTTTTAACCCGCCCTTCCGTAGGGGCGTGGAAAACGCGGCGGTGCAAGAGTGTGAAGTAGAAAGTGGGTTGAAGGGAAAGAGAAGGGAAATGATGGATGTAGGGGCGAGTTTTAATAAGTATAGCCGCCCAATTAAAAAGAAATCGAGATAATCTGTATAAACAATGGCGGCACTGCCGAGTGAAAATTGTGAACGCGGTGTGGATAGAACGCACCAAAAAAAATTTCTCCAACTCACATAGAGTTGCCGTTTAATCCCCAAACTTTTCCGCTCACTCTGTCTTTCACAAAAACTTTGTTGTCCTTTGTAAAAACAGAAAAGCGATTTAGCCCAACGGGTTTTACGCGCTCTATTGAATTTTCGGCAAAAATCGGAGTCGTGTTATATCCTGCAGATTCTGCTGCGGCTTTAAGTGCGGCGGACACATCTAAAAAGTTGCCGTTGCGATAGTATGTTTCGAGGGCAGGAATTTTTTTTGCGGACTTTAAAAGCATTTCCTTTAATTCTGCAGAGGTTAATTTTGGGTTTATAGAGAGCATTGCCGCTAATGTGCCTGCAACAAGAGGAGCGGAAAAACTTGTGCCGCTTGTTGGGGCTGCCGTGCCTTGCGGGTTGAGCGTGATAATTCCGCGAGCGGGTGCGCCAATATCCACAAACTCCGCACCGTAATTATATCTGTTATTTAAGTCTATGTCCGTTCCGCCCACTATAATTGTGTTTGGAACTTTATCTACCTGCGGGTGGTATGGTTCAACATTCAAATCCGTGCCTTCGTTCCCTGCGCAAAAAACTACCAAACCATAATAATTTTTAATTGCATCTACAAGGTAAGGAACTTCGAGATATCCGTAAGTTGAGGCGTTTATTATCGGAATTTGATTTTGTTCTGCGTAAATTACGGCATCTACCTGTGCTCCCGATGCGACTGAATTTTTACCCGGTATGGCAATTTGCATAGGTACAATTTTCACCTTTCGTGCAATGCCTGCAATACCGATTTCGTTGTTTGCAACCGCTCCTATTACGCTTGCGACTTTTGTTCCGTGCCCAATTTCGTCATCGCTCCAAGTATCGTCGAAATTGAAAAAATCATAACCGTCTCGGATAATTTCCGCTAAGTCTGCTATGTCTTTTACTCCGGTATCGGTAACTCCAACTTTAATTGTGTCGGTGGCGAATTGGTCTTGAAGTTCCCACGCCTCATAGGCATTTATCTGTTCGTATTGCGCGTATGGTTTGGGAATGTCCGGGTCGTTGTAGGGAAATTGCGCCGCAAGCGTGTGTGTTGCCGTGAGTGCAACTCCAAGTGCGGTAAATGAACGAGTGATGTTTTTCATTAGGGGAAATGTAGAATTATCACTCGGCAGTGCAGGGGTGCAAGAGTTGAAAGTGAAAAGAGTAAAGAGTAAAGTTGGGAGAAGGGAATTGTAGGGGCGTGGTTTTTAACCCGCCCGTTTAGCATTGCAAGGAGAAATGATGGAATTTTTTTTGACAGCAAGAAATAAAATAATCAAACAATAGTCTCTATTCTACGCTGTCCAGTCGCTTTGCTTGGTGTGGTGCGCTCGGCACACACCGCGTTCCCTTGTTAATGGAAAACTCGGCGGTGCAGGGTGGGGTATAGGGTGTGGCGTGTAGGGTGTGGGGAAACTCGGCAGTGCAGGTGGGACACCAAGCCGATAGGCGACTGGACAGACCAACTTATTTATTTCTTTTCTGTCAATCTAAGGCGGGAGAGGGAAAGAACGCGCTAACGCGCTGGCAGCTTGCCTAGCCCCTCAAACAACGAACGCTAAACCCGTACGACTTATCCTTGCGGTTTTTGCCCATACCTCTACTATCGTACCAAATAATCCTATTGTAGGCCTCAATCGCATTGTCGTTATACTCAGTAGTCGTCCACCAACCACTGCCTTCGCCGACACCGCCGAACCCGTCACATTCGAACCTGTCACAGTATGCACCACTGGGCAAGGCGGAAAATCCATAGTTATCGGTACCATTGCCACTTTCATCATCACAATAATTCTTATCATTACAATCAATCCAACCACTCGTAGATTTAAGCTTTGTACCAGCAGCAGTTCCAACAGAATTTATAAGAGTTCTCCACTCGGTAGAGTCTGGCAAATGCCAGCCAG
>BNUP01000077.1 GCA_025997455.1 Fibrobacterales bacterium
CCAAAGAGTTTCACGGCGGCTTTTTCAGGTTCAGCGTGGGCTTGGAAGATGCCGAGGATATTATCAGAGATTTGGAGGAGGCGTTGGGGGGAAACACGAGACACCAAGCCGACAGGGCGACCGGGCAGACTAACTTATTTATTTCTTTTCTGCCAATCCAAAAGCACAAATACAACTTATCATTGAATTTTTGGATTCCCGCCTTCGCGGGAATGACAGGGAAGAGCCTTCCATCCGCGTGCAATGCCGAATTTTTCCCCACTCTCAACTTTACTCTTTACTCTAAATTAACTACCTTCCCCCCAACGCCTCCTCCAAATCTCTGATAATATCCTCGGCATCTTCCAAGCCCACGCTGAACCTGAAAAAGCCGCCGTGAAACTCTTTGGGAAACAAATACATTCGCTCGTCGTTTTCGCCAAAGAATACGATGAGACTTGCATCGTGCCCCAAGGATACGGCAGAGGTTATGACTTGCAGGCGAGATACAAATTGATTATGACCATTATGGTCGGTATGCAAACCAAAGGCAAGAGTGCCGCCAAAACCGCTCATCTGTTTTTTAGCGAGAGCGTGCGACGGGTGGCTTTCGAGACCGGGGTATGCGACAAATCGCACTTCCGAACGACTCTCCAAAAATCGGGCGACCTTCAATGCGTTTTCGTTGTGTTGCCTCATACGGAGCGGGAGTGTTGCAACGCCGCGCATAATGAGCCACGCGTTAAACGGAGCGATAACTCCTCCCAAATTCACCTGTGCTTGTGCTCTCACAACATCCAAATATTGCTTTTTCCCGATTATGGCACCGCCCAAAGCATCGCCGTGTCCGTTAATATATTTGGTAAGACTCTCCACCGAAAAATCTGCACCCAATTCAACAGGTCGTTGATTATATGGTGAGGCAAAGGTGTTATCGACCGAGAGTAACGCTCCGTTTTTGTGAGCGAGATTTGCGATAGCCGCAATGTCGTTTATGCAAATGGTGGGGTTCCCCGGAGTTTCGATATGGATTAGTTTGGTGTTGGGACGAATGGCTGCCTCAATGGCGGCAATATCGGAGGTGTCTATGAGCGATGTTTCAATATTGAATTTGTTGTTGAATAACTCGTTCAAAAGTCGATAAACCGCAATATAGGTAATGCTCGAAAATATTATATGGTCGCCGCTTTTGAGGAGCGAAAAAAACAACCCCGAAAGTGCCGCCACACCGCTTGCAAGCACCACGCAGTCTTCTCCGCCTTCGAGACTTGCGAGTCGCTCTTGCAGGTATTGTTGGTTGGGTCCGCCGTTTCGGGTGTAGAGGCTGCCTCCTGCGGAACTCCAATTAAGGTCGGTGGGGTCGTCGGGCAGGACAAAACTGTTGGCGAGCGTGATTGGTCGCTTAATTGCACCAGTTTCTTTATCGGCGGCGTTTCCCGTATGAATGGCACGGGTGGCAAATCCGTAATTGTGATTTTTCATATAGGACAATATAATAATAAAGGAGAGAGGAGAGAGTAGAGAGTAAAGAGTAATAACTTTACACTATCAACTTTCAACTTTACACAACTCTCCACTCTCAACTTTACTTTTTACACTTTAAACTCTTGCAACGCCGAGTTCCCCACACCCTATACCCTATACCCCTGCATTGCAAAGTTTCTACCTTCCTCTAATGCCTCTTGAGGAAAACTTTAACACTCCGGACAAGAATAAGTGGCTGTTATGGCAAATAACGCCCGATGGCACTTACCTAAGCGTAGTTCCGGAAGACATCCCGCACGATTGGAGCATAACTGAAATAAAAAACACCTTGATAAAAAACAGGGTGATAAATTTTGATATAGACAGAATAGAACAGGTCATAAAAACCGCATCGGGAACGGTTGAAAAAATAGGTCCGCCATTTGAACTGTTTGAAGAGGGCAAGCGAAGATACCTCCACATGCAGGTCACCCCCATTCAAGTCCGTTTCGCAATAGACACCTCAATTCTCAAAACCTATTACAAAATTTCATTAGAGGATATATATTTTTTGCTCGCAGAAAAAGCGGTTACTTACGGAATAGATGACGAAACGATTCGGGAAATTTTAGACAAGGAAATTTACAGTCAGGAATTTATAATCGCAGTGGCAACTCCCCCCGTTCGCGGAAAAGATGCAATTATAACGGAACTTATACCGATTGACCCGGATGCAAAACCGCTCCTTAACGAAGACGGCACCGCCGATTACAAACGGTGGGAAAACATTCGACAAATAAAAAAAGGCGAAGTTATCTGCTCCCGCATTCCACCCACGCCGGGTATAGCGGGTATAAGCGTTTTCGGACATCCTCTTTCCCCGACTCCCGGTGAAGACCGTGCACTTCCCGTTGGCACAAATACAAAAGTCACAGACGATGAAACCAAACTCATCGCGGCAGAAAACGGTTTTTTATACCGTAGCGGTCGAGATATTTGCATAGGCTCAATCTACATTATTAAAGGCGATGTGGATTTTAACACGGGAAACATAAATTACAGCGGCGATGTTCTGGTTCGCGGAAATGTGAACGGCGGGTTTTCGGTGGTAGCAGACGGAAGCATTTCAATAGAAGGCTTTGTTGAATCCTCATACATTGAATCGAAGGGTGGGAGTGTGATAATTCGAGGTTCGGTGTTCGGTATGAGCAAAGCAACCTTAAAAGCGGCAAACAATTTCAGTGCGGAAAATGTTATGGATGCAAAAATTATCGCGGGAAAAAAAGTAATCGTAAAAAAACAGGTTCGCTCGTGCAGAATAGAAACCGAAGACCTTGAAATGCCGGGAGAAGGACAACTAATAAGCAGTCAGGTATTTTTCAAAGGCACCGTGCGAGTCGGCAGTATTGGCGGCAAAATCGAATCAGTCAATGAATTTGTGTATGTGGAACACGAGCGCGAACAATACAGAGAGGAATTGCAACAGACCACGGAACTCATAACAAAACTAAGCAAAGCGATAGAGGTTATACAGACCAAACTTTTCGCAATAAAACCGAACAACATCACGCCCGAACTCGAAAATCAGAAAAAACTTTTCACCTCGCAACTATCCGCCTGCAACACAAGCAAAAATCAACTCATCGAAAAACGCAAAAAACTCTTTCGCCTAATAGAGGTTATGCCGGATAAAGAAGCGTTAATCGCCGCCGCAAACATTTCTCCCATAATTAAGGTCTCAATTTTCAGCATACAGAGGGAATTCAAAAACGAACTCGCACGCGTAAAAATCGGCTGGAAAGCAGGAGCCATAAGAATTGAAGGGATTTAGAGGGGAAGTCTCCCCCTCCACACCCCATACCCTACACCCCAACTTGCACCGCCGAGTGATTTTTCTACATTCCCCTCAGAGGTTTTTATTATGTCCGAAACATATTCCTTAGAAGACAAAGGCAACTACTATTTGCTCACCCGTTTGAATTTAGAAGCGGAGAATTTTCACGATGTTCTGCGCGGGATAAGTGAAAAGTTGAGTGCGAAAAAGCAAGATGTGGTTCTATCGCTCGCATCGGTGAAGGCTTTATACAGTTCTCATTTGGCGGTGTTCGTGCGCCTGCACCAGCAGATTCAAAAAATCGGCTATCGCTTTATCATTACGGACATCTCGCCCGAAGTAAAAAATTTGCTACAAATAACGCAGTTAGACAGCATTTTCATGATATACAACACGCTCGATGAATTTCTTGGAAAAGGCGAAAAAAATATCGGTGCAGAAAAAAACAATTTTGAATGGTCTGTTCAAAAGATGAGTTACGACCAAGTGAAAGTCCCTTGTAGCGGAAGTATGAACCTCAACGACTCCTTTAACGAACTTTATAAAAGCGTAGATGATTACTATTACATCGAATTTGATTTTTCAAAAGTTAGAGCCATAGACAGCGGCTCGGCAAATCTGTTGGGTAAAATCGCAGAAAAGCATACGGTTTCCGTAAAGGGTGCAAGCGAAGACATTATTGAGCGGTTTCGTCAAGAGAGAATTTACGGAAAGATTAGGTTGGTGTAGTCAGATTAGTGTAATGTCAGTGTAATGAAACAAATTTTAGTTCTCATTATTTTGGGTATCTTTGCGCTCTTCCTCGTAACAGTCTTTTTAATAAACGACAAAACTCCGCAGGACAGTCTCAAATATATCACCGAAAATATGAACTGCAATGAAAATCCTAACCACGCGGAATCTCGAAGTCTTGTGAAATGCATTTGGAATCTTGAAAATCCCTATACTTTGCCAAGCGACTCCGCCTTCTATAATATGGTGAAGTTCTTATCGGAACGCCATCCCGAAGAATATCCCTTACGACTGCACAAAATATTTTTTTACAACAACGCAACGGGAAAAGCCGTAGAAAACGCAGTTGCGGAATCGCTTGTAATTTCGGGGAAAAACTTAAACATTTTGAAAGTTAAAAATTCCGTCTGGAAAAATGTCAATACCGACTGTGAGTTTCCAAACTTTTGTCCGCAAAAACCATTGCAGGATTCCCTTGTATTCGCGGTGGCGGCGGGGAGAATTTTGGAAGTAGATAGCGTGGTGAAAATTTATCACGGTAAAAATATTTATTCAACAACTACAGGTTTTGAGAGGCTAAACGACAGTCTGCAAGTCGGCAAACTTATAGATGAAAATTTTATACTCGGCTATATTTCACAGGGCAACACCGCAACTGTTCAACTTGAAATTAACGGAAAGTTAACAACGCAACCGCTTGTGCGGCAATTCCCTCTTCCCGCCCCGTGAAACCCAATTTTTCGGTTGTGGTAGCCTTTATCCCAATACGAGTCTCGTCAATGCCGAGAGTTTTAGCGAGTATTTTTTTCATCTCCGCACGATGCGGATTTATCTTAGGTTTTTCCGCCATCACAACGCTGTCTATATTTTCAATTTGAAAACCCGCTTTAACGATTTCGTCCCGCACTCTGCCGAGTAAAATTTGACTGTCTATGTTTTTGAAGGCAGTGTCGTTATCGGGAAAATAAGTACCTATGTCACCCAAACCCGCCGCCCCCAACAGAGCATCGCAAATTGCATGCGTGAGCACATCGGCATCGCTATGACCGAGCAAACCCAAAGAGTGCGGAATATTAACTCCGCCTATAATGCACTTGCGTCCTTCAACCAAACAATGCACATCAAAACCAACACCTATTCTCATAAACCTTCTCCAAAATTATTTCGCTCAACTATTCCCCCCCTAAGTTTGCGACACTTTCTCAGGTGTCGCAAACTGTCCCCCCAACTATTTCGCCCTCAGGGCTGTTGGGGGGAACTCATAAACCTTCTCCAAAATTATTTCGCTCAACTATTCCCCCCTAAGTTTGCGACACTTTCTCAGGTGTCGCAAACTATCCCCCCAACTATTTCGCCCTCAAATCCCAAAATTGCCTTCAATTCCAAATTGCAAATATAAACCCATACCCTTTGCCATAAACGGCACAACATTAAAACCGTTCCGAGAATCGCCGTCGTAATCCTGAACGGTAAGAGAGCGTTCCCTTGCGTTGTCCGCACCCAAAAATCTGAGAGCCGCCACATCAAGCCCCGAAAAAATGTTGTCTGCCTCAACAAAAAAACGAATCTTGTTTAAGAAAATAATTTTTACCTTAGAAGTTAAATCGAGGTTAAAACGAATATCGGTGCGAAAAAGCGAAGAGTTATCCCCGCTGTAATAAATTTCCCTTTTCATTATTTTTTCATTTATATGCCAATTATACAGCGGTCTGTTCCAAGCGATGTGGTGGCTCAAAATCAGCGATAAAAGCGAGTCCGCTCTCGGATAAATTCGCAAATGCGAAACCATATCGAGTCGAGAATTTGCAACCCAAGGGAGAGAATGCCCGTTTGGCAATTCATATTCTCCATACACGCTCGAAAAATTGCTCTGAAATGCAACTCTGTGCAGAGAATGAAAATCAATCGTAAGACCGCTGCCCATAACCCACCCGAAATCCACGCTCTGCCGTTCATCATAATATTCATAAGCCTGCGGAATCGGCAAAATAGGGTTGGGATAATAACGACCAAAACCGTGTGCCGAAACATCCATACCTCGTGAAGAATATCGCGCTCCCGCCTTTAAGGATGCTCCGTCATTCAATTTTCCCTTCAATTTTCCACCCTCAAATTCCGCATTCCAATCGGTGCGCCAAGCCGCATTCGCAAAAATTGCACTCCCCACCCCACCGTCATAATCAATCGAAAAAAGCGGACGAACTTCTTGCCTCGAACTCGCAAAAATTGCACCGCCGCCAAATGATAAATCGCCAAGTCTGTAATACCCTGTTGCCTGTGCGACATTATCGCTTAATTTTGCATTGACATTCGGAAATTTTCTGCTAACATTATGAAAATCATAAATCAAAGCAAAGCCCAAATTCTCGGTCTGCTCCCAACTGACACCCGCATTCACGGTCAAATGCTCCTTCCTGTTCTCATCTATAAAATAACAAAACGGTTCTTTATTTTGACAAGATAAATCCAATTTTCTAAAAGCGGAAGTATCCCGCAAAGTATCGGCGGTTTCCTGCGAAACAACGCCCGCAAAAAAGTTAGTCCCCGCACCCGTCCTGTATTCCGCACTTGCCAACGAATAAATTTGCGAACCCTGAATTATTGCAATGTTATCCCTTTTACTCAAATCCGTTGAGAGGTCTTGATTTATGGAATAGTCATCGCTTGCATAAAGTCCTGCGATCGCCCACGAATTATAAAGGGAATCACTGCCGAAAATATTTGCATATATATCCATTGAACTCATCGAAAAGGAATTTGACGGAGAAACCTGACAATCACCGCAACTCTCGCCTTGCTTACGAAATTCGGTAAAAAACTTTTCGCCCATATTTTTTAACATTGACGGATCTAAATACCTTGCACTAACCGTAAAACCATCACCCACAAAAAACGGACTGTTCAATGTGATTTCCCGCAGAGTTGTGCCGAGTGAAACATTCGCCTCAAAATTATCCGCTTTATTTTTTGGGACAAACTGCACCGCTCCCGCAACACCCTGATTAAAAGGCTGCATACCGTAATGCTCATTTATATTTACTTGAGAAATGGTATGAGGATTTATCACGGAGAGATTTCCTGGGAAACCAACATCTAAATGCCGCATATTCGGCACGCGCAACAAACCCAAGTGATAAGCGACTTCCTCCGAGCGGCTGCCGTCGTAAAACAAATCACCCGAAAAATCCTTTTGCCCCGACATCCCCGAAATCTGGCTCAAATGCTCCGCCAAATCAAAACGAAGTCCTGCGGCATCTTCCAACTTTTGCATCGAAATCTCTTTGGGATTTTGCCACTCTCCCACTCCCCCTCCAACTACCGTTGCACTTCCCAAATTCCTAACTCCGGATTTTAACGATACCACAACATCGAGCAAATCGGTGTAATCCTGCAACTCCACTTTTAAGGAATCAAAACCGTTTCTTGCAAATATTAAAATTGCATTTCTCGAATCTACATCAAATTCAAACCTTCCCCGACTATCGCTCTGCCCCAACGATTTTCCTGAAACATACACAACTTCTACAAATGGAATCGGCATATCCGAACCTTCCTCAACCGCCACGCCGACAAGCGGAACCGCATAAAGCGTTATCGCGGAAAAAAGCAAAGCGAAGAGGAGAAAAGGCACGGGAGGAAAGGTAGTAATTTTAGAGTTGAAAGTGTAAAGTGAAAAGTGTAAAGTTGAAAGTTGAAAGTGGAGAACTCGGCGTTGCACTTTGGGAAATGGGAGAATGGAGAGGGGAGAAGGTTGTCATTCCCGCGCAGGCGGGACACCAAGCCGGTAGGCGACTGGACAGACTAACTTATTTATTTATTTCTTTTCTGTCAATCTGGGACGGGAGATGGGAAAGGGAAAAGGAGATTTTGAATAAGTATAGCCGCCCAATTAAAAAGAAATCGAGATAAACTGTATGAATAATGGCGGCAATAATAACTTTACACTTTACACTTTCAACTTCTGCACTGCCGAGTTTTCCTTCCACCATGAGGAGTGGTTTCCCTTCCCCCATCTCCATGCGTGTAATGCAAAGGTAACTGTAAATCAACCTGCAATGGCGAATTATCACTGAAACCAAAGGAACACTCTCCGGGAAACGGGATGGACGAGGCTTGAACTCGCAACCTCCGACGTGACAGGCCGGTGCTCTAACCAAAATTGAGCTACCACCCCAAAGGTGTTCCTTTTAATGGGCGTTAACGGATTTGAACCGCTGACATTCTGCTTGTAAGGCAGACGCTCTGAACCAGCTGAGCTAAACGCCCCAAACTAAACAAAATTCAGCAAAAAATCTAATCAAAAACATCAACAAAAACTATTCTTTCTTTTTACCTTCCCACAGAATGCCGAGAGGCACAACCACAAGATAGGAAAAAACCAAAACCAACGGTGCCACAGTCAGCGACAGGGGATTTTCAGCAGGACCTTGCGCCAAACAAAAAAAACCTATCACCAACAACAAAATTCCCAAACCGACGATAAGAACATTTTTCTTACTGCCCGCAAGATTAACAAGCTCTGCACTTACTTTAACGGAATTTGCGTTTCTTTTAACGGCTTCCGTATTTCCCTTATCATCCATTTGAATCACAAATATAGAAATTTTTTTTAGAGTTGTCAAGTAAAAATTTCGCCCGCTATAAAATAAGGTAACCTCTATTAACCTCCTAAGAGGTTGGTAGAGGTTACCAAGCGACATGGGCGAACTGCGTTTTTTATGGTGATAATGTCATCCTGCGGCGAATGCTCGCAGGATCGCCGTCGTCTCTAAAAACTCAAATCTGTGGAATTGTGTTACAAAGGGAGTTTTTAGAGGTTTCCATAAGCGAACGCGGTGTGGATAGAACACATCACACCAAGCAAAGCGACTGGACAGCGTAGAATAAGAGGCTATTGTTTGATTATTTTATTTATTGCTGTCAAAAAAATTCCATTTTCTCATTGCAATTCTAAAAGGGCGGGTTAAAAACCACGCCCCTACAATTCCCTTCCCCCTCTCCCAACACCCCACCCTGCACCGCCGAGTAATTTTTTATATTCCGCTATATGCCTTTTTTCGTTTTGATCTTACTTCTTTCAACTTTCGCTTTTTCCAAAGCATCGGCTGTGATTACACTTGAAATGCCTATAGGTGCGAGGCAACTCGGAATGGGTGAAACCGGTGTGGCTCTGGGAGACGATGGAAATACGCTTTATTATAACCCTGCGGGACTCGCTTTTGGACCGGTGGCTAATGAATGGGAATTATCGCGAGATGGAAAAGATAAGTATTACACCGCTTTTGCGGCACGGAATCGTCGCGGATTTTTGACCAGAAATGAAGTTTGGGCAGGCACAACCGAAGGGCTTTTATTTTTTGACGGGCAAATTTGGCGGGAGAATTTAACCGTTGCTTTGGAGGGCAATGCAAAACTTCGCGATGTTGTGAGAACTTTTATAGGCAGTGAAATTTCATTAGACTCGCTTTCGGGCGTGGTGCGAAATTATAACGGTGCAAAAACGCTTGCGGAAGAGGATTTGTTGGTTGAGGTAAAAATCCCGTTCAACATAGTGATAAAGGACACGGTGCTCTCGATGCTTTATGAACTCCGCACAGAAAAATTGTGGGTTGGGACTTCAAAGGGATTGTTTCGTTTTGACGGTCGAGGGTGGAAAAATTTTGCGAGTGAATTTGGGGAACGCAGAATTACGGCACTTGCAAATCAGGGAGCGACACTTTGGATAGGAACGGATAACGGAATTTTTGCCTACCGTAACGGTGCATTTGAACAGAGAGGTGCGGTGTTGCCGTCGCAAAAAATAACTGCTATTGCGTGGCACGAGATGCGTAAGGAATTGTTTGTGGGAGTTGAAGGTGCGGGAATTGCACGCCTTACACCTAAGCAAAACGATACGGAAAAGGATAAATGGAGTATTTTTAATTTGCAAGATGGAATTTTTGATCTCTCGCCCCGTGCACTTGCAATTGACAGTTCCGGGCATATTTGGGCGGCACATAAAGAGGGTTTGTCGCATTTTAATTTGCGAAAGTGGGAGCAGGTGCGTTTTGAAAATAACGAGG
>BNUP01000078.1 GCA_025997455.1 Fibrobacterales bacterium
CCTTAAATTCCCTTTCCAATTCCTCTTGCGTTATTCCGCAAATATCGGCGTAGCGAGGGTCTAAGGAAATATCTGTTAAATTATTTAGGTCGGAAAATATGCTCACCTTGGAGAATTTAGTGACCCCCGTGAGAAATACAAATTTAAGGTGCTCGTCAGAAGATTTTAGCACACCGTAAAATGCCTTGAGAGCGTTTTTGATTTCTTCATGGACAACTTTAGTTTCAAGGGTGTTGAGTAGCGGCTTGTCGTATTCATCTATGACAACTGCGATTTTCTCACCGTATTGATTGTGCAGCGATTCTATTAAACGGGAAAATTTGTCGCTAATTGTTTTTCCAACGAACGGAACATCGTATTTATTTGCACAAGATTCCAACATTTTATCGATGACTACATACAACTCCTCGACCCCTTTTGCGTAATCACCGACATTTAAGTCAATTCTAATAACCGGGTATTTTTTCCACTCCCAAGTGAGGGAATCAATTGCAAGACCTTTGAACAATTCCCTCTGCCCCTCAAACAACGCTCCGAGCGTTGAACACAAAAGCGACTTGCCAAAACGGCGGGGACGGGAGAGAAAAGAAACCTTCAAAGAAGTTACCAATTTATGCACGAGGGATGTTTTGTCTACATAATGGTAGCCGTCCTCACGGATTTCGGAGAATGTTTGGATACCGAGCGGGAGTTTTAGTGGCATGCGGGTAATATATAAAAATTACTTCCATCTATACAAACCCAAACTTCCCATTGGCACCGCAAGCGAAAAAAGCGGAATTTGAATAACTTCCACAAACGGAAAACACCACAAGAGGCTTAGCGACTTGAGTTTTTTTGCTCCCGAAAAAAGCAACAAAAAATCGCAGATAAATTTCACGGCAAACGGCAAGGTAAAATACCACACAGGCAAACCCGCAAAAATTAAAAACGGAGAAACTAATAACCACACAAAAAACACATAAATGCAAAACAGAAATGCGGAATAAAATTTATTCTCGTAGTTTGCACCGTTGCTTCCCCACCGAGCGCGTTGTTGCAAAAGGGCAAGCCAAGAATTAACCGGTGCAGTCGGCATAATCGCAGAGGTATCCCAATTATAGGCAAATCTCGTCCCTGAAATTTTTGCCATTCTGTGAATTAGCATATCGTCATCGCCGGAAGTCAAATCGTAAAGATTCTCAAAACCTCCGCAATTAAAGAATAATTTTTTTCGGTAAGCAAGAGATGCCGCACTTGCCACAAGCGGTTTATTGCGGTTGTATCCCGCCGACTCTATTAAAGTGAAACCTAGTGTTTCCAATTTTTGATAAGAATGTAAAAAACTATCATCTCCGTTGTTCGCCTTTGCTCCCTGCACCACATCCGCATCGGCAAAATGCAGTGCCATAGATTTAAGCCAATTTTTGGGCGGTTCGCAATCGGCATCTGCGATTAACAGAATCTCATTTTTTGCCTCCAAAAATCCCGTATTCAATGCGCGTTTTTTAGGTGATGCAATTTTTGGCGAATTTACTGGAACATTCAAAAGACGAATTTTTTGCCTGTTTTCCGCAGAACTGTTTTCACAAAAATTTTGAACTATTTCGGGGCATTTATCGGTTGAGCGGTCGTTTACAAAAAGCACTTCCCATTCGCCCTCATATTCTTGCGAATTTATCGCCTGTAAAGTTCGTTCAATAAACTCTTCCTCGTTGTGCATCGGAATAACAATGGAGACGGAAGGGAGAAGGGAGAAGGGAGAAGGGAGACGAAAGACGGGAGTTTTTAATAAGCCAAGCCACAAGTAGAGCATTAAGCCCGCATAGCACAATGTTAAAAATGCGACAAAAATCAAAAGCACAAGAGAAATCACAATAGGAAAGTAAAAATCTAAATTTACGCAATGCCTCAAATCATCTGCACCCTCACAAACGAACGCGTAAAAAGCATAACCGCCTCGCTGTTTTTGCAACTTGAAAAGCACATTATCGAATCGGGAATGGGTGAAGACAAAGACTCCTTTGAAACTATAAAACAACGGTTGCTCACCCCGCCAACGCTCAACGCCGAGCAATTTGCGGAGGAGGCGATATATGTAATTTTGGCAGGCGGATTTAGGCAAAAAACGGCAAAAAAGAAATTCGGAGACATTATGCAGTTCATAAATGCCACAAAAGGCGAGCAAACCGAAATCACCACCCCAAACCTGCTCCCCATATTCAATAATAAAAATAAAATTAACGCAATAGTTAAAATTTGGCACAACCGCACAAATTACAGAGACAAATTCTACTCACTCAAAACCGACTCCGAAAAACTCGCATATCTCGGCACACTCCCGCACATAGGCGACATAACCAAAAATCACCTCGCACGAAATCTGGGAATAAGCAATGTGAAATACGATGTTTGGATACAAAGATTGGGACTTGCCCTCGCAGGCAGTGATGAATCTGTTCAATTTCCGCTCACGGAAGACACCAAAAATCTCTGTGATAAAATGTTCTCTGCAATTGAGAAAGTCACCGCCCTCAACAAGGGCTATATAGATGTGGTTTTGTGGAAAGCGTGCCAAGAAGGAATTTTGCAATTTCGTTAATTCTTGAGCACACGGGCGAACACTAAGTATAGCCGCCCAATTAAAAAGAAATCGTGATACTGAAAGCCAAGAGTTTGGCTTTCGGAGAGAGAGTGCTTTAGCACTCGTAAGTTAGAGTGTTAAAAAGAAATTGTGATAATCTGTGTAAACAATGGCGGGCAATAAGCATAGCCGCCCAATTAAAAAGGAGTTGTGATAATCTGTATGAACAATGGCGGGCAATAAGAGGGAATCGGAATGAGTGGATTCGAACCACCGACCACTTGAACCCCATTCAAGTACTCTACCAGACTGAGCTACATTCCGCTATAAACCAAATATAGAAAATTAACGGAATTTTGTCAATTTCTTTTTAACCCCTAACTCCGCTCGGGTATCTTGTCCCTCTCCCCAAGTGCACTGCCGAGTGATTTTTCTACCTTCTCACAATGCACTTTTTCAACACCACCGGTCCCTGCAACCCAACCGACCACTATATGCTCCCCCCCGAAGAGCGGTTGGTAGGTGCTCAACTCTCCCGTTACATTGAAGACAAACTCTACTGGGTGCTCCACGCCCCCCGCCAAACGGGCAAAACCACATTCTTGCAAAGTTGGATGCGGGAGATTAACGCCGGTGGCAAGACTATTGCGTGTTATGTGAGCGTGGAGGACTGTCAAGGAGTGACGGAACCGGAGATAGCCATGCCAATGATATGCGATTCTATTTGCCTTGCCGCCGAAAAAGAAGGTTTACCTGTTCCAAGAAAAGATTACAACCCCGAATCTGCACTTTCGGCAACGCTTTCCGACTGGGCAAAACTTGTTGCTCCAAAACCTTTAGTGGTGCTGTTTGATGAAGTTGATGTTTTGCAAGATATGACAATGGTTCGTTTTCTCAGGCAATTGCGCAAAGATTTTGCCACTCGCGGCGTAGGAACCTTTCCGGTTTCCATGGCATTGGTCGGTATGAGAGATTTAAAAGATTACATTATCAAAGCCAAAGACGGCAAGCAAGTAAACCCCGGTTCTCCGTTCAATGTCAAAGAGGATTCTGCATCGTTATCCAATTTTACAAAAGAAAATATTACACGATTGTTTGCAAAACGAACAACGGAAACTGGGCAGCAAATAGAGCAAGCCGCACTCGACTATGTTTGGGAGCAGTCTAAAGGTCAGCCTTGGATTGTGAATAATTTGTTCAAACGGGCGACTATGCGGATTTTAGACAAGGACGATAACTCCACAGTAACCCTTGCTCATGTCCAAGAGGCAAGGCACCAGATGATTCTTGCCCGCGAGACTCATTTGGATGCTCTTGCCTACAGATTAGACGACCCAAAAATTCGTCAAATTATAGAGACTTTAATGAGTGGCATTTCAGACCCTAACTTATTTAGCAGTGACTCATTTAGGCTTTGTCTCGATTTAGGTTTGGTATCAAAAGAAGACGGCATACAGGTGGCAAACCCAATATACCGCGAGATTTTGGCAAGGCACATGACTACGGGCGAGCAAAATTCAATCCCCAAGCCCGAATGGAAATGGAAGAAAGACGACGGCACTCTGGATATGGATGCTCTGTTAAAAGAGTTTCAAAAATTTTGGCGAACGAACGCAGATGAATGGGAAGAAAAATCCGACTACACGGAGGCATTCCCGCATACACTGCTTATGGCTTTTTTGCAAAGAGTTGTAAATGGCGGCGGTCGCATTGACAGGGAGTATGCCGCAGGTAGCGGGCGAATGGACTTACTTGTTGAATATGGCGAACAAAAATATGTGATAGAAATTAAAATAACCCGTTACAACAAATCAATTGAGTCTGTGAAAAAAGAAGGCTTTGAGCAAATTCGCCGATACCGCGATACTGCCGCACCCGGTGCTCCCGCTTATTTGGTTGTTTTTGACCGCAGGCACATAAAAGCAATCAAAGGCGAAGACGGCAAACGGAGGGATGGGGAGCCAGCCCCTTGGGATGACCGTATTACATGGGAAGCGGCGGACGGCATAACCGTAGTGGGGGGCTAAGAAAGGTTGTTCGGTAAAATTTTCTATCTTTCCCAAATGTCAAAATCGTTATACCAAAAAATTTATGAAAAACACATCGTCAGCAAATTGCCGTCGGGTCAAGATCAGTTGTTTATAGGCTTGCACCTGCTGCACGAGGTCACCAGCCCGCAAGCGTTTGCAATGCTCAGGGAAGACGGCTTAACGGTGAAATACCCGCAGAGGTCATTTGCAACCGTCGATCACATTATACCAACCACAACCGATGAGCGCAGCCGCCCGCTGAAAGACTCCGTTGCAGAAGAGATGTTTTCGCGACTGGAGCAGAATTGTAAGGACTTTGGCATTCGCTTTTTTGGTCCTGCAACCGATGAACAGGGCGTAATTCACATAGTCGGTCCCGAAGAGGGCATTACACAGCCCGGAATGACAATCGCTTGCGGCGATTCGCATACCGCAACGCACGGAGCATTTGGTTCTATCGCATTTGGAATCGGGTCGTCACAGGTGGCAGATGTTTTGGCAACGCAAACCATCGCTATGAGTCCGCTCAAAGTTCGCAGGATTATTTTCAAAGGTAAGTTGCCAAAGGGAGTTTTCCCAAAGGATGCGGCTCTTGCATATATAAATAAATTGGGCGTGAACGGCGGTGTCGGTTATGCTTACGAATTTGCGGGCGAAACGGTGCGCGATATGGATATGGAGGGCAGAATG
Organism: Fibrobacterales bacterium; assembly: GCA_025997455.1. Classification (GTDB taxonomy): domain Bacteria; phylum Fibrobacterota; class Fibrobacteria; order Fibrobacterales; family Fibrobacteraceae; genus BNUP01. The sequence continues at coordinate 5,284 of BNUP01000078.1, forward strand.
ACCCTCTGCAACTTGGCGATAGAAGGCGGTGCACGCGTTGGCTACTGCAACCCCGATGAAACGACTTTTGAGTTTTTGAAAGGTTTGCCTTTTGCCCCAAAAAATGCGGATTGGGATAAAGCCGTTGCGTATTGGAAATCCGTTGCAAGCGACCCCGATGCGGCTTTTGATGATGAAATTGTTATAGATTGCACAGAACTTAAACCGTTTGTAACTTGGGGTATAACGCCTGAACAGAGTGTTATGGTATCGCAAAATATACCGCTCGGTACAGGTGAGGCTTATGATTATATGGACTTCAAAGGCGGAAATCCTATTGCGGGAACGCCGATAGACATCGCTTTTGTGGGCAGTTGCACAAACGGACGACTCGGCGATTTAAAAGCGGCGGCGGCTGTGGTAAAGGGGCACAAGGTAAGCCCAAAGGTGCGTTTTTGGGTTGTTCCCGGCTCGCAAAAAATCAAAAAAGAGGCAGAGGTGCTCGGTCTCGACAAAATTTTTACGGAGGCAGGTGCAGAGTGGAGAGAGGCAGGCTGTTCTCTTTGCCTTGCAATGAACCCCGATAAATTGCAAGGTCGCCAAATTAGTGCGAGTTCGAGCAACAGAAATTTTAAGGGAAGGCAGGGAAGTCCCACGGGTCGCACCCTGCTGATGAGTCCCGCGATGGTAGCCGCCGCCGCTCTTGCGGGAAAAGTGGTTGATATTACTTCACTTTAACTGCGGTGTAATTCCATTAACCCCCTTGCAACTGTGATTTAAATTTACTATATTTGCACTTATAATGCCAATGTCGCGAAAATATATGCATAAGTTTGTGGGGGAGGGTTCCCCCTCGCTGCAAAATCGCCCCGCGTTTATGCGGGCGGATTACAGTAATCACGGTTGTCTGACAAAAATAAGTAGTTATTTAAGGTTAGATGAGTGGTATTATTCTAAAGTGTTTATGCCATTGTCGGTATATCTTTTCTTTTATTTGATGAACACTGAACAATACTCTTTTTCTCGTTTTATTACTTATTTTATGTCATATTTCTTGTTTATGTTTATGTTTTTAGCATTTAGTTATGTAATAAATGACTTTTCAGATATTAAAGTTGATAGAGCCTCTGGTAAAAACAAAGTAATCTATGATATTAAGCCGTATGCAATAATATTATCACTTTCTGCGATGTTTATATTAGGAAATACACCATTTTTAATAATTACCGGATTTAGTATATCTGGCATTATAACAATTGCTACGATATATTTTTTTGGTGCTACTTACTCTATAAAATTTTTAAGATTTAAAGAGAAAGGATTGATAGGTTTAATTGAGTGTGCTATAGCTCAAAAATGCTTGCCTTTATTTATCTTGTTTTTTTTGGTAGATGTCAATATGTTCCAATTTGGAGTATGGCTATTGATAATGTTTATGAATGGTTTAAGATACATATTGATTCATCAATTACTTGATTATGAGAACGACATTAAAGCAGGTGTAAAAACATTTTTGTCATCAAAAATAAGACGGATAAATTATTTTATTTACTTATCAATGTTTATTGAAATAACATGTCTTATTGTACTATTAAATAAATTTTTATTTAATATTTGGGGCATTTGTTTTATTTTGTTTTATATGTTTTTTGAATATATTATTTTTACGGTCATAGAAAAATGGGCAAAGAAAAAGTATTTTTTGAGTTTTGAATCGCTACCATTGGAAATGTTTTACAATGTCTTTCTTCCACTGATTTTATTGTTTTTTTGTGGAAAAAATATGCCTTATATCTTTATTCTGATTGTTGTAATGTTTTTTAATTTCTTTCATTTGTTTAAAACAAAATCTGCATTTGTAAAAATATATTTTAAAAACAAAATTATATGTGGAGATGTTGCATTAAAATGAATTTTTCAATAATTACACCCACATTTAATCGTTCTAAATTAGTTGAGGATTTGCTTTCAAGTTTATTTGCTGAAAGAAATAGGTATGAATATGGAAATATAGAAGTACTCATAATCGATAGCAGTAATGGAATAGAAAAAGAAAAAATCCACAATTCTTGCATAAGATTTAATGCTCTTTATTTAGAAGGTCCGGATAGTGTCAGAAAAAAAAGAAACATTGGAATTACTTCTGCTAAGTATGAAAATATTATATTTTTAGATTCGGATGTATTTGTAGTAGAAGGATTTTTAAATGAATACGATAAAACTTATAAATGTAATATTAGTAACGATAAATTAGGTGGAATATTAGGATATACAGAATTTATCGGCGAAAAAAATTTTTGGTGGAAAGTATTGGAACTTACATCACTGGTAGATTCTTTTTCGTTTGCTAGGAAATACCCATTTCACTCCTGGACTATAGCAAATAATGTTTCATTTAAGACGGACATACTTAAAAAAATGGTATGTTTGAAGAAAATTTCCCCTTTAATTTAGGTGGAGATGATTTAGATATGAGCTATAGAGTGACAAAATCAGGGTATATGATTGCTTCAGCACCTAATGCTATTACATATCACTCTAGATGTACATGGGACAGCTTTAAAGCAATTCGTGACAGAGCAAAACGATGGGGAAGTATGGAAATATTAATATCTAAAAAACATCCTGAATTATATATGCCAATTATTCCAAAGAATTATGTCTTGATTTTAATTGTCCTTCTATTTAGTATTTCGACCTCTTTAATAAGTGGAAAATGGTTAGTAACATTTATTTCTTGTTTTTGGGTTATTTTAAATTCGCTGTCATCATACATTTTTAATGGATTCAATTCAGGATTTAAAAATCCAATATATTATTTTATTGCTAGAGTATGTATTCAAGGTATGTATGAATACTATGTTGTATTGCAATCATTGAAAAATAAGTCCTTGGGAGCTTTCTATAAAGGATTAGTATTCAACTCTTATCAAATTAAGTATGGAATGAAAAACGAATCGTTCAGAATAAGCGTTTTATTTATCACTTATGTTATTGCTTTTATGATTTTTATTTTTATATATGCGGGTAAAATATGAAACATCTTGATGGCATTAGCATAGTGATAGCTACAAAAGGTAGGGTAAAGTTCTTGGAAGAACTTTTAGAAAGCGTTTATTTGGCGAGAAATAACTTCTCTGATAAAAGTGAGGTAATTTTAGTAGATGATAGTAGTGAAAAAGATGTTATAGAAATTGAAAAAATATGTGAAAAATATATGGCAAAGAGAATTTATCACTCTCCTTCTGTGGCAGAAAAGCGTAATGTAGGTGTTAGAGAAGCGAAATATGACATTGTTCTATTTCTAGATTCTGATTGTATTGCTACACCAAATCTACTAAATGAACATAAAAAATTATATATAGATGAGAGAATCGGTGGCGTAGCAGGTTTGTTAGAATTTGTTGGTGAAGATACTTGGTTTTGGAATGCTGTTAGTAAATCACATTTTGTCATAAACTTTCAATTACCTAGAATTTTAGATGAAGTCTCATGGACACCTACTGCAAACTGTTCTGTTCGCAAAGATATTTTTAATTTAGTAGGCGGATTTGATAATAGTTTCCCAAATAAACCTGGTGGTGAGGATGTTGATTTTGGGATTAGAATGACTAAGAAAGGATTTATTATTAAATGTTCAAAGGAAGGAGTTGTTTATCATAGTAAAAAAACTTGGAGTTCAGTGAAAGATATGGTAAAAAGAGTTTGGCATTACGGTTCTGCTAATTATTATTTAATAAGCAATCATCCCGAACAAACTACCAGAGCATTACCTAAAAAACCTGTTATTGCAATAGCAATATTATTTTTATCTATTATTATGGCTTTTATAACTCCTTATTTTTTATTGTCGTTTCTGATTTGGGTTACAATAGATTTCATTGTAGAAAATTTATTTATTTATCGTTTTGCAAACTATACTAACTCAACTTTTGTCCAACAAATTATTGTGAGAATATTGATAAATATAAATGAACTTGGATATATTTGGAGATGCATAGTCAAAAAACGATTTTCATATATACATACAGAGTTTCTGTTTTCTCCCAACCAATTGTATGGTATTTTGCGATACGGAGCCATAAATGTATGGAGTAACTTGATAACATTTATTATTATGCTATTGATGATATTCATTTCACTGATGTTAATATAAATTTATAGGAGAGTTGGTCACATGATTTATCAGAATGAAATGGCGCAACTGAAGGCGTTGCAAGTTAGAGGATTGTTTTCGAAGCCTTTTTACTCAAAGAGAGTTAATGAAAGTTCCTTTGAAAATTATGAAAACTTTAAAAGGGTTCCATTTATGTATAAACAGGAACTTAGAGACACGAGTGTATTTGATCGAACAAATACTACACTTAAAGATATATATGGAATTTTTTCTAGTAAAGGAACTACAGGAAACAAAACTTTCTATGTTTACAATAAAACAGATAAAATAGTTCACGAAGACTGCTCTAAAACATATTTATCTATGCTTGGTGTAAACGAGAATGATTTGGCCGGCATTATGTCTCCAATAACCAGCAGTGTAATGGGACATGGCTTTATATGGCAATTTACTGCTGTAGGTACAGGATATGTAAACTGTGAACGGCTCTTTCTCATTTTAAGTGGGTTTAAAGTTAGGATTAACCATAGAGAAATCTAATTTACCAGCAATGAGATAAATAATAGAAGAGTAATTTCTAAAAGTTTTGAATCCTCTCGCCTTTGCAGCGG
>BNUP01000079.1 GCA_025997455.1 Fibrobacterales bacterium
CACGGGTGCAGGTATTGAACGCTATCACGCGGCACAGAATCAGGTGGGATTTTTCTACGAAAAACTTTTGCCTGTGTTAGGCATTCCCGACCTCTACCATTTATATACGGGGGCGACTTTTCCGCTTGGCGACTGGGGCACTTGGGGCGTGTTTGTAAACTTTATAAGTTTTGGAGAGACGAGTGTTTCGAGTGAACTCAACCCGGACAAGACGAGTTCTTTCAACAGTTCGGAGGTTGTTGCGGGGCTTAGTTACGGGACTCGTTTGAATAAGAAATGGGGCATTGGTCTCAATTTTAAGTTTTTTTATTCGCGTTTGAGTTCGGGAGCGGCGTTGAATGAACCTGATGCCACCACTGCAAGTTATGCCATAGATATTGGAGTTCTCGGTCGTGATTTGGGATTGAACGGACTCAGGTTCGGTGCGGTTCTCGCGAATATTGGTCCTAATGTTTATTATGTTGATAAGTCTAATGATGACCCGATTCCACTTACTTGGCGTTTTGGATTGTCTTATGATTTGCTGAAAATCACCGACCACAAAATTACGCTTGCCGCAGATTACAGCAGAACGGTGATTTATGAAAATTCAAGAGGTGAGGCACAACCCTTTTATATTTCCGCGTGGAAGGCGTGGTTTTATCCCGATGCTTCGGCAGATGATGACGGTCGTTTTGAAACTTTGAAAAAATCATTTCAAGAGGGAATTGTAAATGCTGGTATTGAGTATGTGTATGCGGGAACGGTTGCGTTGCGTGCGGGATATTTATACGATAAGGTCGGTAAGCGGCAAGAGTTTGATGTCGGTTTGGGTGTGATGTTGAGCGATATGCTGCAACTCGATATTGCGAGCATACAGAACGCCGGAAATTTAGACGGAGTGCGCGACGGACAGTTGCGGTTTTCGGGATTGTTTAGGTTTTGAGGGAGTTTTTATATTTACATTAGAGGTTTATTTATGGAAAATCTTTTGCAAACAACGCAGGAATATGTTCGGCACTTGCCTAAGGACAAGTTGCAGAGTGCCTTTGATTTTGTGAAATTTCTCTATGAACAAGATATGCCGTTGGATGATTTTGATTATGAATTGGCGAAAAATGCGGATAAAAGCACTGATACTGCGACCGTGTCATTTGATTCTGCGTTAAAAAAATTGGGTCTAAAACATGCCGATTTATAAAATAGAATTACGAAATTCTGCACTAAAATTTTTGAAAACACAAACTGTTAACACACAAAGACGAGTGATGTCTGCAATAAGCGAATTACCAAACTCCTCTAATATAAAGAAAATGAAGGGTTATGTGAATCGTTACCGCTTGCGTGTTGGTGATATAAGAATTATTTACGATAAATTTGATGATGTGCTTGTAATTGTGGTTGTGGAAATCGGATACAGAGGCGACATTTACAAGTAAAATTTGAGATTGTATAGTAGGCTCTGAAGAACTCGTTAAGAGGTCGTCAGAGCCTACTAAGCGACATTGGCAACCGTATTTTTATTCAAATTTAAGTGGTTGCCGTCGTCTCCGAAGAACTCCTTGTTTTATGAGGTAAAATTTTTGGAGAGTTCTTCGGAGATTACTATAAAAAACCTAAAACATTCCGTTTGTGATTTCGCTGTATGCAGTCATAATACTTTTGTAGTATTTTGTCGGTAGGGCAGAACCTTTTTTCAGGCGGTTGTCGAGATCGCCGAAACCGATGTTGTAGGCTGTAAGTGCGTATTGCAGGTTTTGATATTTTGCGATGAGCCGCAACAGGTAGGCGGTGCCGACCATTAAATTTGTTTCGGGGTTAAATAAATCCTCCGGCGAATTTAGCCGAACTCCAACCGACCGTGCAACTTCTAATGCACTTTCAAATTTTATCTGCATAAGCCCAAGTGCTCCCGATTCTTCACCTGAAAGAAATGCCCCTCGTGCTTGCGGATTTCCTCTGCTTTCAACCTTTACCACCGATAGAATTAAAATCGGGTCTATTTGATAATCGCGTGAAATTTTGAATAAATTTTTTGCAAGTTTTTCTTTCTGTTTCGCCGATAAATTTTTTTTGGTTAAGACATCAAGCCCTTTACAAATTCTTATGTATAAAAGCGTTTTATCTCCGATGTCGTTAATTTCGTTCAGTTTTACGCGAACCGTTGCGACTTTTTCGTTCAATTCAGAAATTTTTGTGTTTTTTTGGTTATACTCCGCACCTGCCGCTATTAAAAACACGACGAAAATTATCCCTGCAATTATCAAATGCAAAATTGATAGGCGCATTTGGGGAAGGTAGAAAAAGTTGAAAGTGTAAAGTGAAAAGTTGAAAGTTGGGAGAAGGGAAACTCGGCGACCACTATAGAAGTTCCCTTTAATAGGCTCTTTTAGGTGAATTGTTTTACATCCTCGGCGGTCTGTTTCCGCCGCTTTGGTTGTTTTTGCGTTGCGGCATAAAGGGATTTACCGCTGTATTTTTGGCGGTTTCTTCTGTGATTGCACTCACACCAACGGCAACCGATTGATTTACTTCCACCCCTTCTAAAATCTGCGTTTTTGTGCCATCGCTTGAACCGATGACCACCCTCTGCTTATACAAAAATCCGTTAGACCCCAAAATCCATACACTTCCTCGATTTTGTTTTTTTGACTTTACGCTAAAGCCTTTTTCAATGCCCTTCTCCGCACTTGCTCTCCCTTCCGCGTTTGGAGGCTCGTTTAATTGAGGGGAATAACCGGGCGTGCTTTCATCGGGCTTAAATTGCAATGCACGAGCGGGAACAGTCGGGACTTGCAAAACCTCTTCAACTATAATGTTGCAATTTGCGGTCATTCCGGGTAGGAGTTTTTGGTTCGGATTATCTGCTCTGATAATCACCGTATAAGTTACCACATTTGAAGAAATCGTGGGCGAGAGTCGCACTTCTTGAACCTCACCCGTAAAATTTTCCCCCGAAAAAGCATCTACCGAAAATTCCACCCTTTGCCCCACTTTCACAGAACCGATATCCGCCTCATCTACATCGGCTTTCACTTCCATATTTCGCAAATCGCGTGCGAGTGTAAAAAGCGTAGGTGCAGAAAGCGAGGCGGCAACCGTTTGCCCTTGCTCAACCGCCCTGCTCAAAACAATTCCGTCTATTGGACTTTTGATAATGCAGTTCTGCAAATCGAGTTCTGCGGTTTCCAAATTACTCTTTGCAATAATTAAACTGCTCTGTGCATTTTTATATTTATAATCGGCGTTCTCCAACTCAACGGCAGTTGCTCCGCCTTTTTGAAACAGCGACAAGGTTCTCACATAATTTTTGCGCTGATAAATTTCTTCGTTTTGTGAAGACTTATACGATGCCCGAACTTGATCTAACCTCGCTTTCGCTTTTTGCGGGTCAATTTCCAAAAGCACCTGCCCGTTCTTTACCAACTGATTAAAATCCGCATAAATTTTGCTCACCGTTCCAGAAACCTCAGTCCCAACATCAACTTGGTCTATAGGTTGCAAGCGACCGGTCGCGGTAACCGTCTGCACAATATCTCCGAGCGATACAAATGCCGTCTCCAATTTCAAATCCTGTTTTGAATTTTTCATCTTGTAAAAATAAATGCCCCCGCCAACTATGGCGAGAATTGCAAGCGCGATTATGACTTTCAAGAGGATTCTCATTGTGAGAAATGTAGAAATTTTTGGGCGTTCCCTTGCTTCGCTCGGTCGTGCTAAAGCACTAACGCAAACTCGGCACTGCCGACATTGTTTATACAGATTATCACAATTTTTTTACAAGTGGGCGGCATAAATGCCGCCCCTACAATTCTCCTCTTCCCGGCACCTTGGATACCCGTGTCGGGGCACGAGTATGACAAAATAATCCCAGATTGACAGAAAAGGAATGAATAAGTTAGTCTGTCCAGTCGCCCAACGGCTTGGTGTCCCGTCTGTGCGGGAATGACGGGGAAGGGTATTCTCCACTTTCAACTTTACGCTTTTAACTATCAACTTTTTTCTACCTTCCCCCATTATGTCCGTTCCTTTTCCTTCAAAAAAAGACAACCTCGTTATAGAGGTTCTGCAACCGCTAATTGAACGCGGGAAATATGCAATTCATCGCGAACCGGGAGATACCATAACCGTTCAGGCGGATATATTTCGGCACAGTCACGAAAAATTCGATGCCGCGGTGGAATTTAAGCATTCGAACCAAAAGAAATGGGAACGAGTGCCGATGAAGTTCGTAGATAATGACCTTTGGGAAGGCAGTTTTCAGGTGCAGAAACTCGGCTACTACCAATACAAGATAGTTGCTTGGACTATTGACCCGCCCGATGTGCCCACGGAGAGCGAAATTTTTGAGGCGCGAGTTGATCCTCTGTTTGCGAGGCAGGGCACTTGGTATGAAATGTGGCCTAAAAGTCAGGGGAAAAACCCGAATAAATCGGCTACTTGGGCAGATTGCATTTCGAGGCTCGACTATATAAGTTCACTAGGTTTTGATACGGTTTATCTCGTGCCCATTCACCCTATCGGGGAAACCAACCGCAAAGGTGCAAACAACGCATTAAAAGCAAAGCCGGGCGAACCGGGTTGCCCTTATGCCGTGGGAAATAAATTCGGAGGGCATTTTGCGATAGACCCGGAAATAGGAAAGATGGAAGATTTTGAGGCTTTTGCGGCGGCTTGCAAACAGCGGAATTTACGCTTGGCGATAGATATTGCACTCAATTGCAGTCCCGACCATCCCTATGTGAAACAGCATCCAGAATGGTATTTTCACGAGAAAGACGGTTCAATTAAATTCGCCGAAAATCCTCCGAAAAAATATGAGGATATTTATCCATTTGATTATTACAATGAGAATTATCAGGCGTTGTGGCAGGAGATAAAAAAAATAATTCTGTTCTGGGCAGATAAGGGTTTTGAAATTTTCCGCATAGATAATCCGCACACAAAACCGTTTCCGTTTTGGGAGTGGCTCATCCGTTCGGTTAAAGAAGAACGACCAGAATTGGTGCTGCTCGCAGAGGCTTTTACCCGCCCGAAGATGATGAAGCGACTCGGAAAAATCGGCTTTGATATGAGTTATACCTATTTTGCGTGGCGTGAGCAGAAGTGGGAGTTGGAGGAGTATTTTAAGGAACTCACCGCCAAGCCCGTTACCGAATATATGCGCGGAATTTTGTTCCCAACTACACCGGATATTTTCCCCGAATGTTTTAACGGCGCGAGTCCTGCGATTTTTAAGTTGCGTTATTTTTTGGCGGCAACACTTTCGAGTTTAACTGGTTTGTATAACGGTTATGAACTCTGCGAGAATGAGAAAAATCCTGCAAAAGAGGAACTTTACAACAGCGAAAAATATCAGTATAAAGTGCACAATTGGGATTCGCGGGTTAATATAAAGGAGTTTGTGCGAAATGTAAATTTTGCACGAAAGCAGCAGGCGGCTTTGCAGGAGTATGATAATCTCAAATTTCATTTTGCCGAAAATTCCAATATAATCGCTTACAGCAAACGGGATGCGGCGAACGGAAACACTGTTTTATGCATTGCGAATTTAGATGTGTCGCGCGTGCAAAATTCTTTTATTTATTTGAATTTGGCAGAACTCGGTTTGAGCGACGGTCAGGGTTACACGGTTCGCGACCTGATTTCGGGAAGCAGTTTTTTGTGGCGCGGCTCAAAAAATTATGTTGAAATTGACCCGTCAAAAGAACCTTGCCATCTGTTTTTGGTGGAAAATGGGGGCGTGGGGTGATTTTTTTGTTATTGAGGTGTAGGGTGAAGTTTTTGTTGTCTGCAATTGTTTTAATGCTGCTTTCCTGTGCTCCGTCATTTAATTTGACGGATAGAAACGGGCAAAAATTTGCAGTTGAAAAAACTTCTTACGAAGTAGGGCAGGGCGATGGCGGAAAAAATGTGAACTTGAAATATAAGGTTGGCGGAGCGATGGTCAGTTTGAGTCTCGGAGATATTGTTTCGCTTGAAATGCCAAATGCGGAACCGACGATTTTTGATGGCAGAATTTTTTACCCTGCAACCGTGATTTTGGAGGACACTCTTTCTGTGCCGCAAAACGGGTATATCTGCGTTGAAGGAGTATTTACGGGAAAAAATGCAGGCAGTAAATTTAGTATTAGAGTGGCAGATGTTGCGGAAATTAGGCGGGCGGAGTGATGTCGGGCGAAGTGTGCTATTCGGTTATTCTTGAAAAATTAACTTCACAAACAGATTTACGCGGTGTTGTTGGTGCAATTTCAAATATTTTGGGTGTTGCTAAAAAAGATGCCGTAGAAAAAGCGAAAAAACTACCGCTTGTTTTAGTTGAAAATCTTCCCGAAAAAGAAGCCCGTTTAATGGTCGATATGCTTGGGAGTATGGGAGCGGAGGTTAGAGTTACGCCGCCGTTTGGGGTGTTGCCTCTCAGTGATTATGAAGAGAATTTGGAAAGACGGTTGAAGGAGCGAAGTTTAAAACCTCAAAAAGTGAAACAGAAAAACGGTATTCACATCGGTTGCCTTGCAACTATGGTTCTGTTGCTAATAGGTTTTGCGGCGTTTGCATCTTTGAGATACGAATGGATAATCGCTCAGTTTAAACCAAGCCCCGAAAAATCGGATAAGTTAATTCAAAAGGGTAAAATGAGCGAGGCTCGCAAAAGCATAAACTCGCAACTCAAAGAAAAACCCGACGATACCGAACTCTGGCTTTTGCAGGGAAAATTGTATATCGGTATTGCACGAAAAAAAATGGATAGCGAGCAGTGGAAAAGTTATGGTGAAAGAGGTGCACTTCCCGAACTCGACTCTGCCATTGTATTTTTTCGTAAGGCGGAATCTTTAGACCCCAAGGAAAGCGAAACTCTCCGTTGGATTTCCATAGCAGAGCAAATGCAACTTGATCTTTCCGATGCAGAAATTGCGGCACGCAGAGCAGTGAACCTTGACCCTGCAAATCCCGATAATTGGAATCAATTGGGTTCTGTTCTCACGGATGATGGTCAAATTTCGCAGGCGGAACAGGCATTTTACAATGCGCTTAAATCAGACCCGAACAATGCACCCGCGTTAAAAAATCTCGCAATCCTGAATCTCTATTACACAAAAGACGGTGAAAGAGCGGCAGGTTTTCTCTTCTCGTTTTTGAACACAAAAGACGGTGAAAGCGATGTGGATTCTTATCAACTTCGCGTGGATTTGGCGAGTGCAATGATCGGTGATTTTAACCCGCCTTGGGGAAAATTAACTCCGCCGCCATTACCTTTTGAAGAATACGAGAAACGCCGCATTGCAATTTCTCAAAATCCGAATTTGAAAGACGACCCTCTTTTGCAGGAAGAACTCGGAATTCTCTACCTCTCCCGAAATGAAAATCAAGCGGCGGAAGATTGTTTTGTAAAAGCGATACAGTTAAATTCAAGCGTGGAATCATCGCGAAAAATGCTTGGCATTATGTATATGAAAAGTGCTAATTATGAGGCTGCTCTGAAAATTATGCAAATTGCCGCAGACAACGGTTCAAAAGATCCGTTCTTTTGGAAAAATATAGGTGTCTTACAAAAGTATTACAAAGCAAACGCACAGGAATCGGCAAAAGCATTTAATAAATATTTTGCACTTGGCGGAGATCAATACGCAAACAGGATTAGAAGATGAAGTATCATTATAGCATAGCGGCATTATTATTATTTTTGTTTTCCTTTTGTTTTTCTCAAATGGAAATCTCTAAAAACTCCATTGACTCTCAATTTAGTAAAACTGGAGTTTTTAGAAACGAGGATTCCCTTGAATTTTTATCTCCAGACCAATTTTTAAACTCAGTTCTCCGCCGTGAACTCGCAATTAAAAACAGCGAAAACACGGAGGATTCTCTTTCAAAGGAACTCTTGGGGGCGGCGGTATTTTATTACGACAAAAAATGGGACAGTGCATTTGCGGCGTATAAACCGCTTTTAGAAAAAGTGAGCGATTTTCTCTACGGTTCCATTGCACTCAGGCTTGCAAAATGCGAACTCGAAATGGGCAATTATGCGGAAGTCAGAAAAATTTTATTGGATTTTCGCAGTATAAAAAATAACAGAACTTCTTGGGAAAACAGCGATAAACTCATATTAGAATCCATACTTCGCGATACCACAGCAATATATTCTGCATCGCAAACTCCCGCAACAATAAAAAAAGCAAAAATCGATTCTATAAATGTTCGCATAAAATCAAATCCGAGTTCCGCATATCTAAAATATTTAAAAGAACAACTTGCCAAATTAACGGGCAAAAAAGAAATTCTCGATGAATACGATGAGGCAACCAAAGCCTGCAAAATATCGGGCGATGCCAACAAGTGTGCTGAACTTGTAACTGCACTACTCTCAAACAAAAAAGCAAAAATAGATTCCGCAAAAAAAATAAATTTGCGAGTTTTATTAGCGGATGCATATAAGCAGCAAGGCAAAACGGAAAATGCAATTCGCATATATAAAAATTTATTAGACAGTGTAGATTACAACTCCGCTTGGATGCAAAATTTGCTCCGCTTGCTCCGCAATTCAGGCAACAAAAAAGAGGCAAAGCGATTAGACTCGCTCTTTCAAAAGAAATTTCCGTTCAGCGTAGAAAATGCAAACAACATTTGGGTTCGTGCACTTGAATATGAGCAGAACGGTGAATTTGACAAAGCGGCAGAGGCATATAAACAATTGTGCAACCCGAAATTTGGTAAAAATCAGAGGCGGGCGTGGGCTAAATTCCGCATAGGATTTATTAAGTTAAAAGATAAAAAATATGAAGATGCTATTCCTTTTTTTGCCGAATCTGCGGCAGAGAATTTAAATTTGATGTCCCGAAGCGCGTCCCTGTATTTTTATGCAGAAAGTCAAAAATTGCTTGGGAACAACGATAAAGCGCGGGACGGATTTTTTGAAGTGATAAATGATTTTCCCTTAGGATATTACGCTTGGCGTGCCCGCCAAAAACTTGCGGAATACGAATTTGCAAGCGAAAATGAAATACCCAAAATCATCGCCGAAATTCCCGCAGATTCGGTTCATTCTTGGCTTGTTTCTTTGGAAAAGAAAAATGCAAACGGAAAGGATACTCTTGTGAGCACGGAACGCTTAAAACAAATTTCGATTCTCCTTCATTCCGGCTTTGAGGAAGAGGCGTTTAGTTTTTACGAAGAGGCTTTGAAATTTCACAAAAATCGCCCTGAATTTTATTATTTATACGGTAAAATGTTTTTGGATTGCGGAGAATATGCACTTGCCTATAAAATGGCGAGGACTTTCTTAGATATTGTGCCGAGACAAAAGATGAATTCCGTTCCCATTGCCGTTATGAAATTCCTCTATCCAATTCCACACGAAACAAAAATCCGCGTTCATACCGGTGAGAACATTGATCCGTTTTTTGTGTATTCAATTATGCGCCAAGAGAGTTCTTTTGACACAAAAATTCAATCGGCGGCGGGAGCCCGCGGACTTTTGCAGATTATGCCTGCAACCGGCTCAACACTTGCAAACTTGGAAAAAATTCAAGGCTTTAACAAAGACCTTTTGTTTAACCCGTATATGAACATTCGTCTCGGAATTCGCTATATGCGCGACCTTTTCTCGGAACACAGCGGAGATTACATAGGCATTCTCGGTGAATACAACGCAGGACCCGCCCCAGCCAAACGCTGGCTCTCCAACTACGGCACGCTGCCTTGGGATATTCGAGTGGAAGAGGTGAGTTATTGGGAAACCCGTGATTATGTGAAACGGGTAATGGGAAACTATTGGACATATAAAGAAGTGTATAGTAGGCTCTGAAGAACTCTTAGGAGGTTAATAGAGGTTTCCTAAAGAAAAAATTTGACAAACTCAATTTATTTTTCTATATTTGCAAGCAAGGTGTTACAGTATTTTAACAATTATCCTTGTCATACTCGTGCCCAGATACGAGACACCAAGCCGACAGGCGGCTGTGGCTCGTCATTGCGAGGGTGCAA
>BNUP01000080.1 GCA_025997455.1 Fibrobacterales bacterium
TTCCGTATAAAGCAACATCGGCACTTTCGCAATACGGACATAAAACCTTAACATAAACCATATATCACCTCTATTTTGATTTATACCAATATAGAAATAATAATTTAACTAATTTATGACATTACCCGAATTTACCGTCTCTTTCCTTGCAAATATAAAGAGGCATAACAAAACATTTGGAAAAATTTTGTAATTTTTCAATTATCTCAACAAGATTTTTTTGAAATTTTTCGTCCTGTACTTTTTTATACCATTTTAATGCGTATATTTTAGAGGCAATTTTTACTTTATAAACTTGCCCTTGCCCGCCATCCTTTATCGGAGAAATTATACTCGCCGCCTGCCCGTTTTGCAGTTCTATTCGCATACCGTTTGGGAAAATTTTGCTCATATAGGGATATAGTGAGCATTCCGCAAAAAATTAACAGTTTTGAGTTAATTGTAAATTTTTTATAATCTCCCTAAAACTCAGGAAATTCTGCAACCCTCGTATTTGCTGAGAGGGAGTCAAGGGGTAATCCGCTTTCTCTATCAACGCTTATGTACTGCGGCATATTCGGCAAAGGAACTTCACCGCTTGCTATCATATTTATGTAGTCAATCGATTCTCCAAAAGTTCTTTCGATTTTGCCGCTGCCCGAAAGTATGTTTTTAGCAAACTCTGCCCATTGCGGGAGCGCACCGCTTGCTCCTGCCAAACTCCGCGATTTTCCTTTTAATTTATCATTATCATCAAAACCGATATAACTCCCAATTGCAAGTAAAGTGTCGAGAGGCAGTGCACCGTAAAATGCGGCGGTTCTATTTTCGTTTGTTGTGCCGGTTTTTCCCATTGCGGGGAACGGGTAATTCGCCCCCTGATATTTTATTGCTATTTGGGAATTTGCACTTATTGCTGTTCCATACTTAAACACCGCTCTGAGCATTGCACGCATAGGTTGCACCACCGAACTCGGCAACACCTCAGAAGAATCAACTGCGTTCTTAAAAATTGTTTCGCCGTTTTTTCCTTGAATTTCTTTTATTAAACACGGTTCGTCCCATTCCGTATCCTTGCACTTAAAAATTTTTCCGCTTAAAATTGTTTGGTAAGCAGTTGTCATTTCGGCAAGGGTTGCCTCATTCACGCCGAGCGGCATACTCATCACTTCCTGCAAATTTCGGTTAATGCCTATGCTTTTTGCAAATTTTGCAAATTCCCTCATCGCTAATTTAAAACGAAAATCAGGCAAGAGAAAAATGTAATTCATATCATTTTGTGTTATTGGTTCATTTAACTTTTGAGTAAAAATATTTTTGAGTTTGGAAAAGTCGGCACAGGTGAAATTCGGAAACAATAATTTATCGTCCGCGTGCGTGTCAAAATCGGCAGAAATTTCAGGGAAAGTATCACATTCATTTACATAATAATTATAACTGTGCTTTAACAACTTCACCTTAATTGAGTCATTTTTTTGTCGAGAAACTTCCTT
This sequence comes from Fibrobacterales bacterium, assembly GCA_025997455.1. GTDB lineage: Bacteria > Fibrobacterota > Fibrobacteria > Fibrobacterales > Fibrobacteraceae > BNUP01. Next base: position 1,473 of record BNUP01000080.1, read on the forward strand.
TTCATCATAAAGAAATTTTAACGCCTCTAAGGCACGAATAACTTCAAATTTTCCCTCAAATGCTAAATCGGTTGTCAAACTGTTTTTTGCTTTTTCAAATGCAATTTGTTTTTTTACAAGTTCGGTGACAGGCGGAATTTCCACATCTGCGGCAATTTCACGGATTTCTTCAAGAGACATTTTATCTAATAAATGCGAGAGTAGCCAAATAGTTGCAATATTCTCGGATCGCACCGCCGCCCAAGCAATGCTCACTCTCGGTGCACGGTTTATATGGTCAGGACGAGGGAAATAATTTATTCCGCCGTAACTGAATAAATTGTATTCGTTTTCCAAATCGTCTAAGGGTTTCCATCCGAATTTTAGAGCAAGTGCATAAAGCAAAGGCTTCCAAGACGAGCCGAATTGCCGCTGTGCCGTAAAAACCCTATCGTAGCCTACATTATTTTGCCCCGACTGTGCGGCAACCACCATTCCGTTTTGCAACGCTACAAGTGCTCCTTGCAGGGGATTTATTTCCACGCATTTTTCGCCTCTTGTTTGTTCCTGCCCGTTAGGCAGACCGGCGGCAGACGGTTCGGAGTTAGCAACAGACTTACATTCCGCTACCGTATCTCTGCCGATTTTTTTCTGCAAGGCGAGTAAATTTTCTTGGACTGCATTTTCTGCATTTTTCTGCAAACCCGAATCGAGCGTGGTAATAATTTTTATCTGCGACTTTCGCCAATCATCAATTCCATATTGCGAAAAAATTTCCCCGAAAAAATCACCATCGAGTTCCCGCTCAACTTTTTCCAAAAGCGAAGATGAGTTAAAGCGAAATTCTCCGTAGTTCAGGTTGGGAGGAATAACCGAAACGGAATCAAAAACGCCCTGAGAAATATAACCGTTTTCAAGCATTCTGTGCAGAACATATTTTGTCCTGTTTTCACCTTTTTCTAAGGCTCGCTTTGCACGGTCGGGAGTTTTTTGCACTCGCGGGTCGTAGTTGTATGGTCCTTTAACCGTGCCTGCAATAAAAGCGCATTCCGTAAGCGAAAGTTCCTTTAAATTTTTATTGAAAAAATAGAGAGCCGCAATTGCCGCTCCGCGACCCGAACTATAAACTTGAAATTGATTCAAATAAAATTCCAAAATATCGTGTTTTGTAAAATGCTTTTCAAACCGCAATGCATCTTTTAATTCGCTCCACTTTGCTCCAAGTGATTTTTCTTCCCGCCCAAAAATATTTTTCACCGTCTGTTGAGTGAGCGTGCTGCCGCCTTGCTTAAATGAAAGTGAGCGAATATTATTAAACATCGCACGGGCAAAGCCGCTAAAATCAAAGCCGTTGTGTTCCCAAAAATCAGCATCTTCTGCAGATACAATCGCATCTATAAGACCTTGCGGTATTGAATCATAAGGCACATAAAGACGGTGATTTGTGTCGAAAAATGATCCGATAACCGAATTTCCGTCTCGGTAAAACACGCGAGATTCACCGCTCAAATTTCGCAAGACGGTTTCCCTGTTGAATTTATCGTCGGGATCTTGATTTGGAACAATTACAAAAAGATAAACAAAAAAACATGCCGCCGCAAGTGCAAGTGCAAGCGCGGGAATTAAGAAGAAACGGAGAAGTTTTTTTTTGAGTAGCATAAATTTGCAAGGGAGACTTCTCCCCTCCCCGTCAAACTCTATTTTGACCTTTCCACATATTCGCCCGTGCGGGTATCAACTTTTATGCGGGTGTTAGCCTCAATAAACAGCGGAATTTTGACTGTGGCGCCGGTTTCTACAATGGCATCGCGCATCACATTGCCAGATGTGTTACCCTGCACGCCGGGGGGAGCCTCCACTATAAGCAAATCCACAAAAGTCGGCGGAATAACTTCTATCGCTTTTCCGTTCCACCAAGTGACCTGCACGGTTGCACCGTCGAGTAGCCAAAGTTCCGCCTCGTTGAGCGCATCTTTGGGTATCTCAACCATCTCACCGCTTGGGTCTAAGAAGAACCAATTTGTTCCGTCGTTGTAGGAGTAGGTTACTTCGTTGTAAGTAACATCTGCCTCTTCAACCGTATCGCCGCTTTTCCAAGTGCGATCCAAAGTTCTCCCCGTGATGAGGTTTTTGACCCGAACGCGGTTAAACGCTTGCCCCTTTCCCGGCTTAACGAATTGATTTTCAATGATCATATACGGTTGCCCGTCTATCATTATCTTTAATTTCTTACGAAATTCATTTGTATTAACTGTTCCCATATATTTAGAAGGTAGAAAATTGTTTGATTACCCTATCACCCACCGCCCTATATTTCGTTTTTCCTTATCGAACTCAATTCCGAGTTTCACAATTTTTTTGCCATTACCATCATAAGACAAGGCATAATCTTTGCTGTCAATTTGTGCTAATGCCGCCTCCGCCGTATCGTTTAATTTAAATTCTATCACATATACATACTCTCCGGATTCTATCACCGCATCAACACTGCCTACCGCCGTATGAACTTCCACCCGTGAGTATATGCCGAGCATTCGCACAATAACATAAAAGATAAGTTGGTAGCAATTTTCTACACGCGAGAGAATATCAAACGGAATACCGTTGTAAAAAGGTTTGAGTGCCTCCACAAAATTATCTGTTTCGCCTGCGGCAAGCATTTTGTGCATTTTGTTTACAAGTGCCCCCTGCCGTTCAAACTCTACGCCCGAATATGCCGCAGAAAGTGCCTTTGCAAACCCAATACGCACCTCGTCGTTCGGGTAATCGAGCGTGTAGAGCATACTCTCCGGGTCGTAATCCGCAATGGTCAGGTAGCCTGATTGATAAAGTACGGGAATTGCTCTTAGAGTATCTCCCCGGTAATCGTCAAAAGCATCTGCCGAGAGTTCCATTTTTTCGAGGTTTCCCGCATCTATTTTTTGCTGTTCAATGAGTTTAATTAAAAAGGTTGGCGTGCCCGATGCAAACCAATAGGGGATGAATTTACCGCCTTTGTCGAAGTGGTGTAATAAGCCGAACGGATTATAGACGGTGAGAAGTTTTTCAGAAAAACGATAACCGTTGTAAAAACTCTTTAATTTAGCGAGGTATGTATCACCATCTCCACCCGCGATACCATCGATTTCTTCCTTAAAATTCGTTTCCAGTTCCTCTTGCGTTATTCCGCATAAATCGGCGTAGCGAGGGTCTAATGAAATATCGGTTAAATTATTCAAGTCGGAAAATATGCTCACTTTGGAGAATTTTGTTACACCTGTTAAAAAGGCAAATTTGATATGTTCGTCCGATGATTTGAGCACCCCGTAAAAACCTTTGAGTGCAGAACGAATAGCATTGTGAAACGGTTTGTTGTCGATTGTGTCGAGGAGGGGTTTATCATATTCATCGATGATTACGGCAACTTTTTCGCCGAACTGCAGGTGTGCATCTGAAATTAAGGCAGAAAATCGCTCCGATAATACTTCGTTTCGCAACGGAACGCCAATATTTCGAGCCGCTATCAGCAACGCCTCGTGCAGGCGTGCAGATAAAGCATCTGTTCCGTCATTGCTATAATCCCCTTGGTTTAACGCAATGTGAATCACCGGATATTTTTTCCATTCCCAAGGGAGGGAATCTATGGCAAGACCTTTGAACAACTCGCGCCTTCCCTCAAATAACGATCTAAGCGTGGAGCATAGGAGCGATTTGCCGAAACGACGAGGGCGTGAAAGAAATACTACGGTTGCTGATGTTGCCAATTTGTGAATGCGGGCGGTTTTATCCACATAATGATAGTCGTCTTCACGGACGGTGGAGAATGTCTGAATGCCGAGTGGGAGTTTCATTGCTTGTAATATAGTAATTGGAGTTTTGAGAATTTTCTAATTTACCGCTATGAGGAATTTATTTTTTATCGCTTTATTCGGCATTCTTTGCTCTACCGCTTGGTCGGGAGAGACTATTTCAGGTCCAAGCAAACAGAACCCTCTTCCCAAACCCCTGCAAAAAGCCGTCATTCCTTGGTTTGTAGCCCGTGATTCCACAGGCGATGCCGCTTTTAGCCTAAACGACCTCAAAAAGGCGATTAAGCCCGATACTAAGCGCGTGGTGTTTGCTTATTTTGCAACATGGTGCCCACCTTGCCGCGAGGGCACTGTCCGCTTGCGTGATGCTGTTCCCCTGCTTAAAGAAAACGGTGTGCAGGTATTTTTAATAAACGCAGGAGAAAAAGACAAGGAATTAGTCTTAAAATGGGTGGAAAAATACGCCACCAAAGACTGGACTTTAATATTTGATACTTTTGGTCAAATTACCGCGAAATACGGACTTGCGCCAAATGATGCCCCTATGTCGCTCCCTCAAACCCTGTTGCTCGACCAAAATCTTAAACCCCTGCTCCTGCTCGGTGCCGAGGGCGATGACTGGCCGCAAATCCTGTGGGAGTAAAAAGAGAGTAGAGAGTAGAGAGTAGAGAGTAAAGAGTAGAGAGTTGAAAGTGGGGTTTAAGGGAAGCGGTGATGGGAATGATGGATGTAGGGGCGGCATTTATGCCGCCCTTCCGTAGAGGCGACCCCGTGTGGTCGCCTGCCTTTATTTGCAATGGTGAATTCGCGTGAGGAATAATAGCGGCAACCGAAGGTTATAGCGGATAGTCCGACCCGAAGGGGCACGCCCGAAAATATTTTCTACATTGCGAATTATGAAGAAGAGTCATTTACTTCCGCTATCTTTATTTCTTGCGAGCATCGCGTGGTCTGAGTGCGGTGATGCCTTTAGCAACGGTGCTGGAACAGATCTGTCTCCTTACGAGATTTCAACGCCTGCACAGTTGCAGAGTTTAAACGAGTGCTTGGGTGACAATACCTTGCACTTTAAACTCACCCAAGACATCAACCTCACAGACTATCTCTCCGAGGGAGGCGAAGGCAACAACGGCGGTGAGGGGTGGGAACCAATTGGCTACAGCAACGACGGCAGTTCCAGTTCGTTTAGCGGCACATTCAATGGCAGCGGTCACAGGATTATCGGTCTTTGGATAAATCGCCCTAATACCAACGATGTCGGTTTGTTCGGTATTTTAGGAGAACTTGGAAGTATTACAGATGTCGGGGTAGAAATATCTTCGCAAGGTGTAACAGGAAAATATTCGGTGGGCGGCTTAGTGGGTCAAAATAAAGGTTCCATTAGCAGAAGTTATGTGGAGGATGGAAATATAAATGGTCTAAACGATGTGGGCGGTTTGGTGGGATTCAATGCCGAATATGCCTATATAGAAAACAGTTACTCAACAGCCTTTGTAGAGGGGACAGATACAGGTCCAGGCAACGAAAATGGTATTGGCGGGCTTGTTGGCTCTAACGATGGTGCTATAGACTATTCTTATGCGGCAGGCACAGTAACCGCGACCGAATCTGTAAGTAATGTAGGCGGTTTGGTAGGATACAATACCGCAAATGGCATTATATACCAAAGTTATTATGATTCGGATATCTCTGGTCAAAGTGATGCGGGCAAAGGTGAAGGCTTAAGTACAGAATTGATGAAATCGAATGATACAGACGGTATATATTATTTTTGGAGTTATGACGAGATTTGGTTATTAAGCAACGGAAACTACCCGACCTTGCGGTTGCAGGAGACGCTAAAAGGCAACCTCGCTGTGGCTGTTGTTAATGTTACTTATGGCGGTTATGATAGTTATATTTGGACGGGAGAAAATATAATTCCCAATCTAAGCGTTTCGCTCGGAGGCAATTCGCTTGCGAGTTCCGCATATACCGTTTCTTATTCCAATAACAAACAAGTCGGCACGGCAACCGCTACCATTACGGGCAAAGCACCATATTACGGCAGTATATCAGAAACATTCTATATAGGGATAGGAACTTGCGGTGCAGGCTTTTCAACCGAAGGAACGGATGCCGAGCCTTACCAAATAGCAAATGCAAAACAACTCGATGCAGTTCATAATTGTGTGGGTAATTCTCTCATTGAACCTTACGATAAAATATATAAATATTTTGTTTTAACAGCCGACATTGACCTTGCGGGTTATGTGAATGAAGACGGTGCGGGTTGGAGACCAATAGGAGATCTAAATAATGTTTTTTCGGGACATTTTGACGGCAACGGCTACAAAATTAAAGGCTTGTGGAGCAATAGTCCCGAATCAAATAATGTAGGTTTGTTCGGTAAAACTTCTGGTAGCGAAATCAAAAATTTGGGTGTGGAACTCGCCGAAAAAGGCATTACCGGTGGTACTTATGTGGGTGGTCTTGTAGGTTACAGTGAAAATGACATTATAAGCACAAGTTATGTGAAAGGTAAAGTAATAGGTGAAAGTGTTATTGGCGGTTTAATCGGATCTATTAAAAACAGCATAATAGAGAATAGTTATGTAAATGGTATTGTAACCGGAACCAGCGGTCTTGTGGGGATGAATGATTATAGTTCAAGCAGCACCAAGATTAGTAATAGTTATGCCGCGGTAAATGAATCGATAACCTCTCTAATTGGTGGTAATCCAAGTGGTATTCTCGTAGAAGATAGTTATATAGGTAAAACAGCCGCCGAGTTAAAATTATTAGTTGCAGAAGTTTGGAGTTCTGATGTTTGGCAGTTTATCGGAGCGAATTACCCCACGCACAAATGGGAAACTGATATTGCCAAAGCCGTTATTGCACCAATTGGAGATCAAACTTACACAGGACAACCGCTCCCTGCTAATATTGCAGTAACGCTCCGAGAAACTTCCCTCACAAAAGGTACTGATTTCAGTTATGATGTAAGTTCCAACAATGTAATTGTAAGTGATGCGGGTTCGGTAACTATAGTTGGTATAGAACCTTATCACGGAAGTAAGGTTGCTGAATTTAAAATTCTCAAAGCCGCATTAACAGCGCCAAACCTAACGGCAACAGCGGTTTATGGCGAAACATTGGGCGAGGCTGAGGTTGATTGGACTCTTGATGTTGGCGGCGTTGAGGGAATTTGGGAACTTGTTGATAGCACCTCGTTTGTGGGCACCGTCGCTCAACCTGCACAGTTACTAGCCACATTTACCCACGAGAATCCAAATTACGAGCAAATCGCAGAGAATATATCAGTCGATCTTACCGTAGGTAAGGCAAACGGCGAGGGCAGTGTCTCTATAGCAGGTTGGATTTATGGCTCGCCAAATACCCCTGCACCTGTTTCTGCCACCAACGACATAGAAGACTTAACTTACAGTTATACGGGAATTGCTCCAACGGTTTATGAGGCAAGTGCCACTCAACCAAGTGCCGTAGGCACCTACGCCATTACGGCAATATTCGCCGAAACGGATAACTACAACAGCGTAACAAGCGATCCCTTTGAGTTTGCAATTAGCAAAGCGACATACACAATTACACCAGATGCTCTTTCGGCAACCTACTCCGCAACAAACACTATAGCGAGCGTGACTTTAGGCACCGGCTATGCATGGGTAGATTCCACTGAAAAACTCACCGTGGCAAAAAGCAGTTATGCGGCTACTTACAACGCAGATCCTGCAAATTACGATACTTTATCCTTAAACATTACGGTAGTTGTGGCAAAAGGTACTCCCGATTATACGCTACCCACAAACTTAACGGCGACTTATGGACAAACCCTTGCAGATGTTACGCTACCGGAAGGCTGGGCGTGGAAAGGTGTGCTAACCATAGGAGTGGGAAATGTAAGCGGTGTAGGAAACTCCTTTGTCGCAATCTTTACTCCAACCGATATTGCTAATTACAATACGGTAGAAGAAGTATTAAATATAGTTGTGGCAAAAGGTACTCCCGATTATACGCTACCCACAAACTTAACGGCAACTTACGGACAAACCCTTGCAGATGTTACGCTACCGGAAGGCTGGGCGTGGAAAGGTGCGCTAACCACAGGAGTGGGAAATGTAAGCGATGTAGGAAACTCCTTTGCCGCAATCTTTACTCCTGCGGATATTGCTAATTACAACACGGTAGAAGAAGTATTGAATATAGTTGTGGCAAAAGGTACTCCCGATTATACGCTACCCACAAACTTAACGGCGACTTACGGACAAACCCTTGCAGATGTTACGCTAC
>BNUP01000081.1 GCA_025997455.1 Fibrobacterales bacterium
TGGGTCGCCCAATATCTCTGGTAGAATGGATAATCTGCCTCTGCAAATTTGACTCATCGACATCGTCAAAATCGACCAAACCGATAGTCCCAACTCCCGCCGCCGACAAATACAAAGCGAGAGGTGCACCAAGCCCGCCCGTGCCAACTATTAAAACTTTTGCGGCTTTTAACTTTTGTTGCCCCTCAACACCAACTTCGGGTAAAAGCAGATGGCGGCTATACCGCGAAATTTCCTCGTTGGTTAATTTTGGAAGTTCTGGCATTTTTTCTACCCGCCCGCAATTGCAGGCACAAGCATAATTGTTGTTCCGTCGCTAAGCGGCGTATCTACACCCTGCAAATTTTTAATATTAGTTTCTCCTACAAACACATTTATAAACGACCGTAAATCGCCGTTCTGCTCATATAAATGCGGTTTCAAATCGGGATAAAATTCAGCCAATTGCTCTAACGCAACGTGCACACTCACTGCCTCAACGGGAATTGAATTTTTGCGTTCGGTAAATGCCCTAAGCGCAGTTGGAATTTTAATGTTTATTGACATAAGGGGGAAGGTAGAAAATGTGGCGTGTAGGGTGTGGGGTATGGGGTGTGGAGAGTTGTGGAATTGTGGTTCAGATGAGTTTTTAGAGATTTCCTATAGAAAACATGTTTTATATCGAATCAATTTCGGTTTTGGATAGACCGGTCGTTTTGGAGATTACGGCAACGGGTATGCCTTCGAGTTTCATTGCATGGGCTATTTCTTGTGCTTTGCGAGCCTCACCTGCAAACTCACCTTCCATCCTTGCAGTTTCAATGATACTTTCATCAAACACATTCCTGTCTATACGGTATTCATACTTTTTGCGTTCCTCAGGAGGCATATTATCAAGCTGCAATTTTTTACGAACTTCTGCAAGACCCTTTGCTCTAAAACTGCTCAAAACCTCATCATTTTTAAGGTAATAAATCCACTCATCTAACCTATCTTTTGTTTTATTATCAAATGCATTTATTTTCAATAAAAAATATTCGGGGAATGTCTCGGAAACATTTTCCTTGCCCAAAAATTTCTTTTGCCTATCCGAAAGTTCGAGCAAATCGTCTTTGTGAAGTCCCTTGAACTCCGTCTTGCCCCGATAAACATAGTCCTCGCCGTGCCCAATATCGAAATACACGATGTTTATGGAATACACCTTTGGCATTGTCTTGTATTTTTTGCCGAGTTTTATTCTATCAGTGATGGTCTTGTAAACACCAAATTGCATTCTATACCAATAATCCGCCTCAGAATCGTTTTGTATTTCAATTAGCAACAATTCATTTTTCTTGTTCTTGACTAAAATATCTACCCTATTGAACTTATTTTCAGGGAATTCTTGGTTGCCTTCGCTCTCCAAAATCTCTTTGATTTTAATGTCGTCTTTGAATAATTCGGACAAAAAGCCCTCTAAAATACCATAGTCCGCTTTGTTGCGCAAAATGCGTTTTATCGCCCAATCAAAACGGATAAGTTGCTTGGGTGCAGAAGTCGGTGTTTTTCTTGCGGGCATAAGGGGAAGGTAGAAAATGTGGCGTGTAGGGTGTGGGGTGTGGGGAGTGTAGAGTTGAAAGTTAAAAGTGTAAAGTTATTATTCTCTACTCTTTACACTTTCAACTTTTCACTTTCAACTTTCAACTTTCAACTTTCAACTCTATAAACTTATGGTCGCTCGTTGTGTTCGGTTACTCGTGCCGGAGCACGAGTATGATAATTAAAATTACATATCTTCTAATTCTTTTCCGTTTGTCTCTTTTATTTTTGTGAGAACAAAGAAAATACTGAGGAATGCAAAGAGGCAGTAAATTCCATACGCACCGCCCAAGCCGATTTTAGCGAGCAAAATCGGGAAGGTGCCTGCGATTGCGAAATTTGCGAGCCACTGCGATAAACCGCCGAGAGCAAGTGCCGCACCGCGAATTCTGTTGTTAAACATTTCACCCAAAAGAATCCAGCACACGGGACCCCAAGAGAACGCAAAGAACACAACATATAAATTCGCAGAAATAACCGCAGTATATGCAACAATGCCGTTAAGCACCGGGTTTCCGTGCTCATCCAAACCTGCAGTACCGAAAATCACAGCCATAACACCGAGCGTAAAGAACATACCGAGAGAACCCGCAAGCAAAAGCGGTTTGCGACCGACTTTATCAACAAGCACAATGGCGATAATCGTAGAGACAATGTTCACAATAGACGAAAGAACGCTTGTCATCATAGCGTCTTGCTGATTGAAACCGACCGATTCCCACAACACATTTCCGTAGTAAAAAATCACATTTATACCGACAAATTGTTGAAGAGCGGCAACACCTATACCAACCCACACTATGGGGGTCAATCTGACTTTACCGGCAACTTTTTCGAGCAAATCGGAAAATTTAGGAGCAATTTCAGAATGCAAACTCGTCTTTATATCGGCAATTTTCTGAGCCACAATATGCGGTGAAAGAATTTTGCTCAAAACAACACTCGCCTCCTCATGCTTTTTTTGTGCAACTAAATAGCGCGGGCTTTCCGGAATAAAGAGGACGAAAAGAAAATAAGCAATCGCAGGAATACACTCTATCCAGAACATCCACTGCCAAGTTTCAAATCCCCACAAAGGGGTAACACCTTCAATCACTCTTTGTGCATTCATAATAGCCGCACCGCCGCCTGCCGATGCTCCGAGTACATAGTTTGAGAGTAGAGCCGAAAAAATACCTATAACTATTGCAAACTGTTGCATACTTGCTAATCTGCCGCGCAGAGCCGCAGGAGCAATTTCTGCTATGTATGCAGGAACTATAACGCTTGCGGCGCCAACACCGACTCCGCCTATCACTCGCCATATAATAAATTCAAGGAAATTATGTGCAGAACCGACTTCCGTGAAAAAATACGGATAGCCGCTACCCACAGCACTTATCAAAAACAAAACACTCGCTGTTAACATAACTTTTCTTCTGCCGAACTTATCTGCGAGTGTACCCGCAAAGAACGCACCCCCAGCCGCACCCAAAATTGCAACCGAGGCGGCAAGTCCAAGCCCCGCGTCAGTCGCACTTAATTTGAAACGCAAAGCATCGAGCGTTCCGTTTATAACGGAAGTATCGAAACCAAATAGGAAACCGCCGATAGCGGCGGCGCATGCTATGAATAAAGCATAGCCTACTGAATATTCTTTTTGTGCAGCCTGAGACATAAAACTCCTTTTCGGGAAACCCGATTTTGTTATTTCAGCACATAACATAGGAAATTTTAAAGCGGCTTTTTCAAAAAAAGTGCAATTGACCTATTCCACTTCATAATAGGTATGGCGGGAAACCCCGCATAGATTTTACCGGAAGGAACGCTTTTGGTAACTCCTGCTTTTGCCGCTATGGAGCAACCCTCCCCAAGCGTTAAATGCCCCGAAACCTGTGCTCCGCCTGCCAAAGTTACGCCATTCTCAACAATTACCGAACCGGCAAGCCCGGATTGTGCACAAAAAATACAGTCGTTCCCGATTTTGCAATTATGCCCGATTTGCACCAAACTATCTAATTTACAGTTATCACCAAGCGTTGTAGGTTCCAAAAAACCTGCCGCAATAACCGAATTTGCCCCTATTTCGCAGTTATCTCCAATCACTACCCCCCCAAAATGAGGAACTTCCCTGCGTTTTCCCTCAAACTCGTAAAAACCAAAGCCCCGCGAGCCTATAACCGCCCCGGAATGAATAACACAATTTTTCCCGATTTTCACATTTTGATATATGGAAACATTCGGATATATTTTTGTTGTGGGGTCAATGTTTGGGGATTTTTGGTGGTTATTCAATATTTTGGCACACTCTATTATAGAATGATAGGGATTTTCCACTCTTAAAATTTTTGACTTAGCCGCAGGAGATCGGTCAGGAGGCAGTGCAGAAGATTCAGAACCGATGTGAGAATCCGAACCGATTTCTCCCTTAAAATCCATCGGTACAAAAACCAAACCTGCTTTTGTAGTTTTCGCGTGCCCGTGCGGTTCATTTTCGGTATAAAATGAGATGTCGTTCTCGGTTGCAAAGGAGAGCGATGCACATTTATTGTAATTTTTTATCAATTCCGGCAAATCCTTGTCTTGGGCACTCGCAAGAGGTGTCCCTGCATTGTTTGAGGTCAACAAAATGAACCCGCAACTTCCGCACCTATCAATTCGTCGCCGACAATTTTTTGGGGAATGATAACCGAAAATTTCGAGCCTCGCCCGTATTCACTTTGAATTTTTATCTCCCCGTTCATCATATCTACAAGATGTTTAGTTATGGAAAGTCCAAGTCCCGTTCCGTCCGTTTTGCCGTTAGCCTCTCCACCTATCCAGTTTTGCACTTGGAAAAGTCGTTTTTGGTCTTCGGGCTTAATGCCCACACCCGTGTCTCGAACCGTAAATTCTACAAAAACTTCGCCTTCCGTATCGGGTGCATTTTTAGCGGAAACATCAACGATAAACTCCACCTTTCCCGTCTTTGTGAATTTAATAGCATTGGAAATTAAGTTATTACAAATCTGCTTGATTCTCAAAGAATCACCCAACATAGAATTAGGCAAATTTTCATTAATCAAAACTTTAAATTCAAGTGTCCGCGAACCTATTTTCGCTCTATTTACCGCACAAATATCGCTTATCAAACTCGGCGAATCGTATTTCTCATTTACGAGTTGAATATTTCCGTTCTCAATTTTTGATAAATCCGAAATATCATTTACTGCCTGCAAAAGCAAATTACCCGATACCTGAATTTTTTCAATGTTGTTTCGAGTTTCATCGGGCAAGTTATTTTTTTCGAGTTCCAAGCGGCTCAATTCCATAACAGTATTAAGCGGCGAGTAAATTTCACTGTTCATATTCGTTAGAAAGTAATTTTTTGCGTTGTTGGAACTCTCGTTTTCCTTTGTGCTTACTAAATCGTTCACCTCGTTATAAATCGATAAATAATACAGTTCTCGATTAGTGTTATCTTTTGCAAGTGCAAAAGATGCACGATAATCTTTATAATTTTTGCCGCCTCTAAAATCAATTTGCAAGTTCATCGTCCGCGGAGTTCCGTCACTTCTAAGTTGCCTGAAAAGATTATTTAACTGCACTCCGAGTTTCTTGTCTTCCCAAGTGTCTATCACATCTTGGTATCGCATATCTTGAAGTTCGCCTCTCGGAATTCCAAGTGCATCAGCCAAACTCTTAGATGCCAAAACGATTTTCCCGTTTTCATCGGTATAGGCAAAAATCATATCTATGTTATCCGCAATTAAATCGAGAAAGGCATCTTGCCGAGCATTCGCCTTCATAAGCGTCATTGCAAGGGAATCTCTGGCATTAGCCATTCCCTGCGCTCTGCTTTTGGCAGTTGTTTCTATCCTTAACTCGCGCTGAAGTTTTTTTATTTGCGACTTCAACTCGATATTTTCATTTTGCAATGCTTCCAAATCCAATGTTTCAATCTCCGCCATTATTCCTCCTATGCACGAAATCTATAAAATGCAACACACAAAAGAGCAGTTCTGCAAGGTGTTAATCACTTTGCCGTCGTCTGTTATTTGCGGAATAATTTCACTACCCGAACTCGACATTAAAAAATCCGCACGGTCGTCTATTTTGCGTTGAACAGATAAAAATTCCACCGAAGATTCGCTGTTCATACTCATAACCCAAATTCTCGCTATGCAGGTATAAAATAAAATTGTGCGATGCTCTTGTTCGGCTATGGGCAATATTTCATGTACCATTTCCCTTGCAGTTTCAAGAACATCATCGGAAGTTAAAATACCGATTGAAAACGGAGTATTTTCGGGCAAACTTCCCGCAAGAAGAACTCCGCCTTCTTCAGTTGCACTCATTACACTCCTGACTTTGCGCGTTCCGTCCGGAAGTTCCGCAACAAACGGAAAAGTTATCATATAGGAACTGTCTATAGCGTCTGTTTTTATCAAGTTTACTTTTCGCAAAAATGCAAGAGTAGTTCCGTCATCAATTCTTTGAAGGTGATTACCGGTGATTTTTGTTATAACAGCCTTTTGTTTCAAAAACTTCTCTTTGCTAACCATTACGCGATGAAAGTGCGGATTCAAATTGCCGTAAATCGCCACAAGAGCCATAGATTCGGTAAAAGTTTCACCGCAAAAGACGGTGTAATTGTCCTCACAGCCTATTTCATCGGTAGCGGCGGCAGAGCCGAATGCTGGTATGCCCGGTGCATATTCGTTTAATTTGTCTATGAAAAAATCCCCTGATACTTTTTGTGAAAGCGGTAAAAAAGTGAGAAGAAGTTTTGGGACTTCTCGTTCTCCGCTTTGAGAAGTTCCGCTTTGTGAGTTTCCGCTTTGAGAAGTTCCCGCGACTTGCTCAACCAAATTTTTAATCGGTTCTCCCGACAGAGCGGTTACGGGTGCGGAAACTCCGCTTTTGAATTTGCAATCATCGCTCGTTAAAACGGTTAATGCAAAAATTGTGCTGCCGTAAAAAGAGTTAGATGCCAAATAACTCGAACTCATACCTACGCATTCAAAGGGCAGGTTTTTACATATCGCTTTGAGCACACCGCTATCGGCAAATTCGTTGTAGCAATGTATTATGCCGACCGAATTTTTTTTAAGTGCGGTAAGGTCAATTTGAGATAAGATGTCTGCAACGGCAACTTTTGCATCATCTACCTCACTCGTGTGGGCTATTATGGTTTGTATCAATGTTCCTCCTGTCAAATGTTTCTGCGTTTTTGCTCCGTTATGTAATCTCTGAAGAACTTCCCAAACTTTATCTCATAAAAGAGAATCTCTAAAAACTCCTCTAAATAGTAATTTTGCAAAAACGGAGTTTTTAGAGACGACGGCGAACACGCATAAAATACACTCTCTCATAGTTCGCCTATGTCGCTTAGAGAACCTCTATCAACCATTTATTAGGTTAATAGAGATTCTCAAAACAAGGAGTTCTTCATAGTCTACATATCTTGTTCTCCATTATTTATTCTTCTCCGCAAATTCTCTAAACTTATCTTTTATGTTCAAAAATGCCTCTACAACTTTAGGGTCAAAATGCTTTCCGTTTCCATCTTCGATTATTTTTGTCGCCATATCGTGGCTCATCGCTTTTCTGTAAATTCGGTCGCTCACCAAAGCATCATACACATCTGCAAGTGCCATTATGCGCCCGCAAAGCGGAATATCTTTACCGGAGAGCCTCGATGGGTAGCCCGACCCGTCAAATTTCTCGTGGTGAGATGCCGCGATAATCGATGCGAATTGAAGATATTTTCGACTCGGGGTTCGTTCGTATAATTCACGCAAAAATGCACCGCCCACGGGAGCGTGATTTTTCATTTCTATAAATTCCGCATCGTTGAGTTTGCCGTCTTTTAGCAGAACCGCATCGGAGACTTTGATTTTTCCCGTATCGTGGAGCGGGCTTGCACGAACAATCAATTTCAAAATTTCATCGTTCAAACTGTCTTTTGAAAATGCATCTAAGCGAATCAATTCCTCGCCCAAAAGCCGCACATATTCGGCGGTTCGTTTCACATGTCCGCCTGTGTTCTCATCTCTTGCCTCTACAAGGTCGGCGAAGGAAGTTACCATTGAATCTTCGATTATGCTTAATTCGTGTTCAAGATTTTTTCGTTGCAGTTCGAGTTCTTTTCGGCGTTCGGAAAGTTCAATGTGAATGGCAATCCTGTGGAGGAGAATCTGTTTGTCCGCATCTTTATTCACAAAATCAACCGCACCTCTTTTTAGTGCCTCTACCTGCACATTAGGGTCGTCGCTTGCCGTAAAAAATATTATGGGAACTTCTTTCATCCCAAAAATTTCCTTTAATTTTGCAAGAGTCTCAAAGCCGTCCATATTCGGCATTTCTTTATCTAACAGTACAAGGTCGGGTATTTTTTTCTCGCAATAGTCAATTGCACCTGCCCCCGAATTTACCGTGTGAATGTTGCTATAAACACTTTCCAATTTAAGTTTTAATACGAGCAACAAAGTGGGACTGTCATCCACTGCGAGAATGTCCGCGTTTGAGTGCGCTGTTGCGATGCTTCCCATTTGCTGGGAATGTAGAAAAAATCACCTTCCCCCGACCAAAATGGAATCTACCTTTATAGTCGGCTGACCTACGGTTACGGGAATGTGCCCCGATGATGCTCCGCAAATGCCGGCGGCGAGTTCAAAATCCGAACCGACCATACTTATCTTCGGTAAAATTTCGTGCCCCTTGCCTATTAAAGTTGCACCGCGCACCGATTGCCCCAATTTACCGTTTTTAATTTCATAACCGTCTTCAACTGCAAAATTGAATTCTCCGGTTGCGGGATTCACCGAACCGCCCGCCATTTTTGCGGCATAAAGACCGTTTTCAACAGAGCCTATCATTTCTTCTGGTGAAGATTTTCCGCCTGCAATAAAAGTATTTCTCATTCGACTCACCGGCGAGAATTTGTAAGACTGCCTGCGCGATGACCCCGTGCGCGGCAAACCGAGTTCTGCCGCCCCGACTCGGTCGCTGATAAAGTTTTTCAAAACTCCGTTTTCAATTAAAACCGTTTTTTGAGTTGGGGTGCCCTCGTCATCAACTGCCAAACTTCCCCAAACTCCTGCAATTGTACCATCGTCTATTGCGGTGAGGCAATCCTGTGCAATTTTCTCTCCAAGTTTTCCGCAAAAGGGGCTTGCATTTTTGCGAATGGCTTCCGTTTCCAAAGGGTGTCCGCAGGCTTCATGAAAAATTACGCCGCCAAAGGCGTTTCCCATTACAACCGGCATTTGACCTCCTTTTATATATGGCGATTTTAAGGCTCGAACCGCTCGTTCCGAGCACTCCTCCGCTAATTTTTCAACGGGTAAATTATCCAAAAATTCAAAACCGCCAAGTGCACCGGGAGATTCGTGAGCACTTGCCCGTTCCTGCCCTTCTGCCGCTATTGCAAGCACGGAAAATCGAGTGCGGGCGCGTTCATCGGTGATTTGCAAACCTTCGCTGTTCCATATACCTATTTCCTGAATAACATCTGCAACGGATGCCTCTGCCTGCGTGATTTTTGAGTTGTATTTTCGTGCGGCGTTGTTTGCCGCGAACAGATAGAACTTATGGAACTTGATAAAGAGGGGATTGCCGTAGCCGAATATTGGACGGATTTGCCACCCAAAAACGAACTCGAACGCAAAATTAAAGAAATCCTATACGAGGCACAAGAGCGATTGACTAGGCGTAAGTTGATTCCTTTTATAGAACCTAAGGATGACGATTATAAAGCGAACTCGGTGTGTTGCTTCGCCTACGACTCGCAATGACGGAACGCCCCACACCCCACACCCTATACCCTACTTTTCTACTTTCCCCCTCAATGACTCCACAAATCGCCCAAAACATTCTGCGAGCCGCCTTAAAAACAGGAGCGGACTTTGCAGAGATTTACGAGGAAGAAACTCGAAATTCCGTTCTGTCGCTCAAAGACAACAAAATAGACAACGCAAGTGCAGGCATAACCTACGGTG
>BNUP01000082.1 GCA_025997455.1 Fibrobacterales bacterium
CCACGCCGCAGATTCATAGCCTTGCGGAAGCAGTTCTTGTAGTTGCTCTATGTTGTTTTTTTGCCCTGTTGGCA
Organism: Fibrobacterales bacterium; assembly: GCA_025997455.1. Taxonomy (GTDB): domain Bacteria; phylum Fibrobacterota; class Fibrobacteria; order Fibrobacterales; family Fibrobacteraceae; genus BNUP01. Next base: position 75 of record BNUP01000082.1, read on the forward strand.
TAGTAGTACCTCTATGCCTAATATACATTTATTTAACTTCGTGCGTATGGGGAACGCCCCCGCTAAAATTTCCCAACCGTCAAGCCAGCGTAAATTCCTGGGAAAACTCGAACTTTGTAATCGCCAAAAGTCCAATGCCAATGATAATCGCCTCTGGGGCTTAAATCAAAACCTTCCGCACCGTGCCTTTGGAGAACATTCGCAGATACCCCGCTTGAAATACCCAAATATTCAAAGATACGGTAAGTTCCTCCAAATCGCAGACGGTTTAGTTGATTGTTATCGTCCTTTGCCTCAAACGCCGTTTTTGAATGCACAACATTTCCCCAAGCGTAATCCAAACTGAAATGCGTTCCTCTTCTGCCGAAATTCGTTCCAAAACCGAGCAGCCAAATTTGCGGTTCATAACTCTTTTTCATCGCCATTTGATAATCGAGTAAAGTGTATAAATACGGAGTTCCGAGTTGCACAAGTATGGCGGCATTACCCATTTCGTTTGTATAAATTGTGCCGTTGTAAATGCCGTTACCGACTATGTTTATTAAACCGATTGGCGTGCGTTCGCTGTGCCCGCTAATATTTATCACTCCGATTTGCCTATCGACCGATCCGCCAATATTTATCACTCCCGCCTGCAATTTCCCTACCGACCCTGCGACATTTATCACCCCGCCTTGCACATAACCTACCGACCCTGCGGCATTGATAACTCCGCCTTGCACATAACCTACCGACCCTGCGGCATTGATAACCCCGCCCTGCACATAATCAACAGACCCTGCAGCGTTAATACCCCCGCCATGACCGGAAATCGTATTTCCCAAATTTATAACTCCGCCTTGCACGCCGAGCAAACTGTCGCTCAACATATTTATCACTCCTGCTTGCACGCCATAACCGTCGGCAGACGCATTTATAATTCCCGCCTGTGCCCCTTTGAATTTTCCGTAAGTCACATTTGTAACACCGGCTTGCACACCGTATATTTTATTTGCCACATTCAAAACGGGAGAAATTTGCGTTCCGTAAAGTTCGTCAATTGACACATTTGCAACCATACTTCCTTGCGCACCGCTCATATATTCCCGCGAGAGGTTGCCGAGTAGAGAAATTTGCGTGCCTATAAACGGGCGCTTCACATCTGTAAAAAAGAAACCCAATCGAATGCCGTTTGTAGGTTTATCGGCAGAAGAATAAAAATTGAACTCCGGAGAGAATGTAGCCTTTTTTGCACTGTCTATAGCAGATAAACTTGAGTCTGCGTTACCTCTTGCAATTGCCGTTTCTTTATCTATGGTTTTGAGGTCGTTCATAGAGAGAACTTGTTTTTTACCGTTTGCAAGGGTTATATCACCTGCTTTCCAATTGCGGCTCGGTGCTTCCATTTGAACGGAATAAGTTCCGGGAGGCAAACCGAGTTCCAAAGATTTTCCCTCTCTTTTGTAGAGTTCCGCCACCAAATTTCCTTTATCGTCTCTAACAAAAAATCTGCCTTCCAATTGTTCGTTCAAAACCAAACCCGCACCTATTTCGCGGAGGTCTGTCATAACAACATCTCCCGTTCCCGCTAAGTTCATATCGCGACTCGGATGTTGAGTGCCGCCGCTCGTGCTCTGTGTGCTTTGCAGAGTTTCGTTAAACGCAAATTGATACGCCTCGTTTAGAGTCACTTTTCCATCGCCCGTCATATCTGCCGCACCGCGAAGACCGCTCACCAATGCGTGGGTAAAGAAACTTCCCTTTATGCGATCGCTCTCCTGACTTGCCTCGTTTTCATTTGAACTTGTGAGAAAAGCATAACCTTTCATTTCGGAACTCGCATCTTGCAAAAATGCAGGCTTTGAAACTCCGCCCTTTGTTCGCGTTATCGCTCCGCTCCCGCATGCATCTAACACCGCAACCTTCACATCTGCATCTATTTTATTGACTGAATTTCTAAAATCGCTCCAAGAAAACACATCTCCGTTTATGCGAAGACCCTGCTCGTCTGCGTGTCCGCTGTAATAAACCAAAACCTCCTTACGAACATTGCCCTTGCTGTTTCCGAGTTCTGTTCTGTCGCTACCGTGTTCCATTTTACTCTTGCCGTTTCCGTGTTCAATTTTATTCTTGTCATTACCGAGTTCCCTTTTGTCATTCCCGCGAAGGCGGGAATCAAGGTTTCTAAAACCCTCCGCGAGCGAGGCGGCTGTAGGGTTATTCACCCTGAATATATTCGCCTGCGGAATACCGCCCATTTGCGAAAGAACCGTTGCAAACGCGTTCGCATCGCTTTCTGCATAGCGGAGTTTAATCCTGTCTGCTCCGCCGTTATTTGCACCCACAACCAACAAATACCGTTCAATTTTGGCTTCGTTTTGTTGTGCGGCAAGTGTAAAAGCCGCCGAAAATACCATCGCGAGAATAAAAATTGTCTTTTTCATACCTATTAAACACCTAATGTAGTCAAAAGTGTCACTCTTTTTTTTGTGGCGTTCGGCACACACCGCGTTCACAATTTTTTACTCGGCGGTGCGGGGTGGGGAAAGGGGGAAGGGAGAGGATCGCCTGTTTTGTGGTAGGGGCAGCATTTATGCCGCCCAAAATATGCAAGGAGGTTGCCGGTCTATGCCCGCACTGCCGAGCACACCAAAAAAAATCAATCGAACTTCGCGTCTTTTGGTATCATTCCAAATTTGCGTTTCATAAAGATTTTTAAACTCTCTAACAAACTGTAAATAACGGGCACAACTATGAGTGACAAGAAGAAAGAACTCGTCATTCCGCCGATAATCACCCAACCGATACCAACTTTCCATTCAGAACCCGCACCCGATGCCAAGGCAATTGGCAACATACCCACAATACAGGCAAGAGCCGTCATTAAAATGGGGCGGAAACGAATTTCCACAGCCTTCACCAACGCCTTATAAACGCTGTTTTCCTGCTTTTTAATTTGGTTTGTAAAATCCACCACCAAAATAGCATTTTTGGTTACCAAACCCACAAGCATAATAATGCCGAGCAAACTGAATATGCTTAGCGTGTTGCCAGTGAGAGCCAAAGCCCACAATGCTCCGATAATGGAAAGCGGTATGGAGAACAACACCACAAACGGATACAGATAACTCTCATAAAGTGCGACCATCACCAAATATACCAATATAATTGAGGCAAACAAAGCGATGAACAAAGAGCCAAACGCCTCGCCCTGCTGTTTTAGATTACCTTCTAATTTGTAAGTGATTTCGGGATAGGGTTCGAGTTGTTGTTTAAGCCTAACTTGCAGAGAATCGCCCACCTCGCCAATTGATTTGCCCTCGAACCACCCTTGAATTGTCACGGACGGTAAGCGACCATATCGTTCCATTTGTGTGGGACCGGAACCTTCGGTAATATCGGCAACCTGCTTTAATTTCACCGCACCGCCAAGCCCGCTCAGCATTGTTAAATTGCCCACATCTTCGGCACTCCTGCGGTCAAAGTCATCAAAACGAACATTTATATCGTATTGATAATCGCCCTGTAAAAACTGTGCGGTTTGGCTACCCGCAAATGCGTATTGCAAAGTTCCGCCCACAGAACCCAGATCTAAACCCAACCGAGCCATTTTTTCTCTATCAACCTGCACCACAACTTCGGGACTTCCCAAATCGGAACTGAGTTTTATTGTGCGGAGACCGGGAGTGTTTTTTAGGGAATCTAACATCCGTGTGGCAAACATCAGCAAACTATCGCGATTTGAACTTTGGAGCACCAACTGTATGGGAGCCTGATTTCCTCCGCCCGCCATCATAGATGCGGCTTGCACGGTGGATTTTACTCCTGCAAAATTTCCGTTAATGTATCTCTGCAAATCTGCGGCAATTTGTTCGCTTGAGCGAGACCTCAATTTTTTGTCCACCATTTTAACCGTAATGGTAGATTTGTAGGTTCCGCCCGAACTGAAACGAGAACTATTTGCACCAACGCCCGTATATTCACTAGTAACCTCAGGCAAAGTCAAAATGTATTCCTCAACTTGGCGGGTGAGAACATCGTTTTGCTCCACCGAAATATCTTTGGGATATTCAAGCGATACGGAAACACCGTCATTATCACCGTTTGCCACTAATTCCGCTCCTATAAAACCGAGAGGAATCAACGCTACGGAAACCACAAATAAAATAACCGTTAAAACAATGGTAATTATGCGATGACTGAGTCCCCAATGCAAAACAGATAAAATAATTTTATGGAAATATCCGACTATTTGTTCAAAGTAATAGAGAATACTGCCCCAAATCCCTTTGTTTTCAATGTGGGTGAGTTTGCCGAAACTACTCGTCATTAAAGGCACAACGGTAAATGCAACCAAAAGAGAAATGAGCACCGAAATAACAATGGTTAAACCGAATGCTTGGAAAATCGGGCGCACCATACTCTGTGCAATGGACACGGGTAAAAACACCACCAAAAGCACCAAAGTAATAGACAACACAGAAAGACCGATTTCTTTAACACCGTCAATACTCGCCTGCAACGGGCTTTTACCGAGTTCCATGTGGCGGTAAATGTTTTCCAAAACCACAATGGCATCATCTACCAAAGTTCCTATCATAAGCGAGAGTGCGAGCAGGGTTATTATGTTGAGGGTAAAGTCCATCACCGAGAGACCTATAAACGCCGTAATTAACGAAAGCGGCACCGAAACCATCACGATAAAACCATTGCGAATGGAGTGCAAAAAGAACACCATAAGAATCGTCACAAACAGAACGGCAAGTCCCAAATCTTCCATAACCGACCTTGCGGCATTGCTGATAAATACGGAAGTATCGTCTGCTATCTTAAAATGAATTCCCTGTGCTTTGTATTGTTCCTCAATCGCTTTAATTTTAGTTTTTACCTGATTTGCTATATCTACCGTGTTTGCATCTTCTTGCTTTGACACATACACACCCACAGCCGGCTGACCGTCTAATCGGTAATAACCGCTCACATCTTTTACCGCATCTACCACCTCGGCAATTGTGCCTATTTTGAGGAGCGAACCATCGGAGTTTCGGCGAATCACGGTATTTCTAATGTCATCTAAAGATGCATACTTTGCGGAAAGTCGAATGGAACTCGTTAAACTATCTGAGCGAATGTTGCCTGCGGGAAAATTTAAGTTATTGGTTGTAACGGTATTTACCACCTGCAATATGGATAAATTGTAAGCGTTTAATTTTAGGGGATCTATATTTACCTGAATTTCGCGCTCGGTGGCAGCCATCACAGAAACTTCACCCACACCCGCGATACTTTGAATATCCGGCATAATGCGGTAGGTGAGTAAATCGTTCAGTTCGGTGCCCGGAATGTTATCTGCGGTAACTGCCAAGGTGATAATAGGCATTGCGTTCATATTGAGTTTAATTACCGTAGGTTCGTATATTTCATCGGGGAGTTGCATTTTAGCGCCATTGACCAAACGAGTCGCCTCTTGGATGGACACATCTACATCCACTCCCTGCTTTAGTTCCACAATGATAATACCCGCACCCTCCATAGAAATGCCGCGAAGGTTGGTAACACCCGGCACGGAAGAAAGCGTTTCTTCCAAGACCTTGGTAACTGAATTTTCTACCTCAGACGGACCTGCACCCGGGTAAACAACCAAGGTGATAAAGAGGGGAAATTCAATGTTTGGCATCATCTCATAGCGCAAACTGTTATAACTGATACCGCCCAAAAAGGCGAGGATTGTAAATACCACCACTACAAAAGTAGGGCGTTTAATGGAAAGTTCCGAAATATTCATTTTCCCATAATCCTCACAGAACTACTGTCGTTTAGGTTTTGATGACCTGTAACCACAACTTCATCGCCCATAGCGAGACCGCTTTTTACCACTGCATTGGTGCCTTCAACCACATCGAGGGTAAGCCTGCGCAAACGGGCAACGGAGCCTTCAACAACATAAACTTTGGGGTCTTTTACACCATTGACAAGTGCGGTGCGGGGAATCACGGGCACGCCTTCCAAATTAGGCAGAGTGAAAGTTACGGAACCTGCAAGGTCGAGCCGCAGTTCGTCTTTCGGCACATTTTTCAATTGAACTTCCACATTATATCTGCCGCTCAAATCCGCCGCCACATTTAAGTTGGCTATCTCTGCAGGATAATCTTTACTCAAAGCATCTATATGAACAACTACAGGCATACCGTTTTTTACCTGCACAATTTCATTTTCGGTTAAACCTACATTCATAACTAAGGTTGAAATGTCCGCAACTTTATAAGTGGGTGCACCGCCGCCGAGCACAGAACCGACCTCTATAAATCGGGAGACCACCACGCCGTTTTGCGGGCTTTTTATTGTTGTGTTTGCCATCTGTTTTTCGAGAGCAACAACCGTGGAACGGGAACTCTCCACAGCCAAGCGGAGTTGATCCACAGTCTGTTGTGTAGCGGCACCTTGAGCAGCCAAATTGGAGAACCGCTCCAAATCGCGCTCCCCGTTGTTCAGGGATGCCTTTGCGGTAGCGAGTTGCGAACTGAGCACCGAGGCATCCACCAATGCAAGCGGAGTTCCCACCCAAACTTTATCGCCGACTTCGCGGTAAAACGCTTCTACCTGTCCTTGGGTTTCGGAGAGAACGGTCACTTGCCTTTTTGCCGCCAAAATGCCATCCACTTTAATGGATCTCTCAACAGACCTCGCTCCCACAGTTATTGTAGTCACGGGTATTTCGAGCGTTAGGGCTTGGCGAGCGGCTAACTCGGAGGAGCGTTTAGTTTTATTATGGTTAAGCAGGGCAAATGCACCACCTACAAGAACCACAACCAAGAAAATTATCAGGAGAGTCTTTTTCATATTATTCCGCCATTTTGTGAAGAGTGCTTAAAATTTGCTGCAGAGCGAGTTCTGCGGATTTTTCGGTATAAAGTGCATTTATTAAATTCGATTGTGCAGTTTGCAAATTGTTATCGGCAGTTAATAAATCGGTGAGCGGTGCAACTTGTTCCTTGTATTCTAACTCCTTCATAGAGTAATTTTCTTCGGAGAGTTGAACGGTCTCTCTATTTCTTTCAACGGAGGCGTGAGCGTTCTGCAAAACCGCTTTTGCATTTGCCACCGATGCCTGCAATGATAATTTCTCTTTTTCCACTTCGAGTTCAAGTTGGCGTTTTTGAATGCGTGCATTGGTTCGCTTTGCCGAGTTAGACATTCCGTCAAAAATTGGAACAGACACCTTTAAGCCGACCGTGCCGTTATCCTTAAATTTATCTTGGGGACTCGAAAAAAAATCGAAATCTTCTCGGCTCGCTTGAGTTCCGTAAGTTGCAAATAACGCGACATTAGGATAAATTTCCTGCCCCGTGAGGTCAATTTGCATATCTTGCAGTTTAATCTGCTGTTCCATTCTCTTTAATGTTATGGAACTTTGAATCGGATCGCCTTCAAAATTGTTCTGCGTTTTGGTTATTTCCAAGCGGTCGGTGAGGTCTATTTCCGCACCGGGAGCACGACCCAAAATTTGCAAAAGTGCATCTTTTTGTCCGCTTATTTGAACGCTCAAATTGTCAATTTGTGTGCTTAAAGATGACAAATTTATATTCATTGTATTCAAATCGCTTTTCTTTGCTATACCTTGCTCTACCATTGCAGAGATTACAAGTTGAGTTTTGCTTAAATTGCCGTAACTTTTGGTTAGTATAGCCAAATTCTCCTCCATATACACGGTTGTCCAATATTGCATCGCTATTCCGTAAATTATTCCCTCTTTTAATTCCTGCTTGCCGAGTGCATCTATTTCTTTGCCTTTTTTTGCCATTGAAATTCCGGTTAATGCTTGCGGAACATATATAAACTGAGTAAGTGTGAGGTCGCCGGATACATTCCAATTTATGGGAATGCTCAACATTGCATTTGCAGGGTCTAATGCCGTGCCTCCCGAAAGGGCGCTTATCCAAGACGGGTAGTTTGGCATAGTGGTTGGGTCGTTTGCCCAAAGACGGGTTACCGTGCCGCTTGCCGTTAGTTGCGGAAGGTAAGAACGGAACGCCGCATTAACCTGTGCGTCTATGCCGTCTGAGCCGAGTTCTGCCTTTTGAATATCTAAATTTCCCTTTAATCCTTCGCTAATGGCGTTTTTCAAGGAGAGCGACTCGCCCGAAAAGCCAAACCCGATGGCGAAGAATAAAATAATAAAAAATTTTCTCATAACAACACAAAAATAGGTAAATGATTGTTGTTTTAAGTGATTTCTGCCGAATTTCTATGATAAACGGAGATTTTAGGGGGATAAATGGGAAATGGGGAGAGAGGTGTGGGGAACTCGGCAGTGCAAAGAGTTGAAAGTGTAGAGAGTAGAGTGTAAAGTTAAAGTGGGGAGTAGAATTTGTAGGGGTGTGGTTTTTAACCCGCCCGTATCGTTGTAGGGGCGACCATCGGTCGCCCGTTTGTATGATTGTCATTCTGCATGCGGTTGCAGAATCCAAAAATATTGTTTTTTTTGGGGCGTTCTATCCACACCGCGTTCACCCTAAAATGACCTCTGAATTGCAAGTTGGGTATAGGGTGTGGCGTGTAGGGTGTGGAGAAACTTGGCAGTGCAGGCGGGGAGAAGGGGGAGTGTCATTCCCGCGCAGGCGGCAAGCCGATAGGCGACTGGGCAGACTAACTGACTTGTTTATTCTCTGCCTATCTGGGGGGCACAAACAGAGGATTTATCTTTACATTGTGGATGATAGCAAATCCAAAAATTGCAATTGCTACTTGTGGGTCTTCCATCCACTTTCAACTTTCAACTTTCAACTTTACACTTTCAACTCCTGCACAGCCGAGTTCCCCCACACCCTACACGCCACACCCTATACCCCACCCTGCATTGCCGAGTGATTTTCCTCTCCAAACATCACATAAAAATGCAATTTTTAATACAAAACTGCTTTTTATTGAACGCATTTCAATAAAAAAATCTATATTTACCGTTATGCAAAGACAAAACACAAAAGAAGTTGTATGCAACGGTGACAATACCGCACATTCGTATAAACAAGTTATTAACAATTTATTGAAAAGTCCCCCCCCCCCCGCAAAAAGTGTGCCAGATATAGCCTAAAAATACAAAAATTTTGCTTATTTTTTTGTGCAGTTTTCGCACTTTTCTTTGTATCCTGCAACGAACCGCCTGCCGAATCGAGGGTTATTTTTTGCACAACCCAAGAGCGGGTGAGCAGGTCGGTTTTATCGGCTGGCGGTTCGTTGAAGGATACAAAGAAAAGTGCGAAAACTGCAAAAAAAAATAAGCAAAATTTTTGTATTTTTAGGCTATATCTGGCACACTTTTTGCGGGGGGGGGGGGACTTGTCAATAAATTGTTAATAACTTGTTTATACGAATGTGCGGTATTGTCACCGTTGCATACAACTTCTTTTGTGTTTTGTCTTTGCATAACGGTAAATATAGATTTTTTTATTG
>BNUP01000083.1 GCA_025997455.1 Fibrobacterales bacterium
CTGTATATACAATGGCAGACAATAAGTATAGCCGCCCAATTAAAAAGGATTCGTGATAATCTGTATATACAATGGCAGACAATAAGTATAGCCGCCCAATTAAAAAGGATTCGTGATAATCTGTATAAACAATGGCGGACAATAAGTATTATTAAATCTCAATTGCAAGCATTGGATTTGCAGAAAAGAAATAAATAAGTTAGTCTGCCCAGTCGCCTATCGGCTTGGTGTCTCGTGTTCCCCGTGTCAAAGTCACGAGTATGACAAATACAATAATGGCAAGTCATAGTCGCTTAACGACTATTGCTGCATATTACTAATTTCCGCTTATGAAAGTAGTTTTACCGGTTGCTGGCGTTGGTGCGAGAATGCGCCCTCTTACTCTCAATGCACCTAAATGCCTCTTGCCCATAGCGGGCGGGAGTATCTTGGGTCATATTCTAAAAAAACTTGAAGGATTGCCCATAACGGAATACATCTTTGTGGTAGGGTATTTGGGCGATGCCGTTGAAGAATATGTGCACAGGGAGTTTTCGGATTTACCTTCGCGATTTGTGAGGCAGAGCAACCAGCAGGGGCTGGGTGAGGCGATTTACCTTTGCAAGGATTTTTTTGGGAACGAACCGCTTTTAATAATTTTGGGCGATACACTTTTTGAGGCGGATTTTTCGCAGTTAAATAATTTGCAGACCAACATATTATATACGCGAGAAGTCGCAGACCCAAAGAGATTTGGTGTTGCAAAAACCGACAAAAACGGGACAGTTGAATTTTTGGTGGAAAAGCCCGCCGAGTTCGTATCTAATCAGGCGTTGGTAGGTATTTATGCGATTACAAACGCAGCAGAACTTTCGCAGGCGCTTGGAGAACTAATTTCAAATAATCGCAGAACAAGAGGTGAGTTTCAACTGACGGATGCTTTGGAGAGTATGTTAAAAAGCGGGTGTGTATTCAAAACTGCAGGCATTGACGAGTGGTTAGATTGCGGAACTCCTGAAATTCTTTTGGAGAGTAATAAGTATTTACTCAAAAATTCAGACCCGCATTATTCCGTTGGCGAAGGAAGTGAAATTGTAAATTGCGAAATCGGAAATTTTGTGAGCATCGGTAAAAATTGCAAATTGCAAAATGTGAAAATTGAGAATAGTATTGTATCGGATGAGTGTGAAATTTCAAATTCAAAAATCTGCAAATCCATACTTTGCGAAAATGCACGGATAAACGATTTTGAAGGTTCTGTTTATTTGGGAAACTATTCTGCTGTTAGAGGTGTATCGCAAATCGTGCCTTAAAAATAAAATTTTCAGATCAATTTTTGCCGTTTAGAAGCGTCTAAACGGTGTGAAAATATTCTGCATACTTATTTTTTTATTGTCTTTTGCTTTTGCAGATACCGGTTTTTCTTATTGGTGGTTAAGCGATGGCAAAATTGACAATCAACAAAAAACGGAACTCGATGCTTTGGAAAGCGATGCCGAATTGTGGTGTGCTCTTGCCGAATTATTCGTTGGGGAAGATGATGCAAAAGAGACAGGGTGTGTTCATAATTCCGAAGTCATATCTGAGTCGTCTGCCGCAAGACCCAAAAAACAAAAAAAAATTTGGAATGTCCATTTGCGAAACGGTGCATATATAGATTCAAGCGGGAAGTTAAGCAATAAATTTGCAGGGGCAAGTGCAAGGGTAAATAAATTTTCAGCAAGCGGGCAAGTAAAAGAAAGCGGAGAAATGCGAGGTTTTGGTGCATATAAACATAAATATGTTTATGCAAAAGCGGGAACGCTGCAAGGTAAAAATCTCGGTATTTTGGGAGAGTTCAATATTGAAGATTTGAAATTGGGCGGAGAATGGCTGTTTAGAAGAGATTCAATTTATATTTTCGGCAAGTATAATAAAAATTTTTTTGATAAGTTATTTTTTGCAAACGGAAATTTTCGTTTATCGGAAGAGAATTTATTCGCTAATTCCTCGCAAGGCATTCGCATAGAAAATTGGAATTTTAAAATAAGCGAAATCGCAAGTGTAAAAAACAACAGAGATTCGATTTATTTTTTGTTTGCTGCAAAACGAAATCGCAAAGGAGCGGGACTGTCTTTTGATTGGAACAAAAAACGGATGGGAATTTCCGCAGGTTTTAAGCCCGCAATAAACGGCACGGATAGCCTTTGGTCGCGAGCGGAATATCCTCTGAAAACAAAAATCGGTTGGGACAAAAAAATGCAGAATCTAAAATTTTCAAACTCCTTCGGCAATAATCAACTCCGCAGCGAAAGCAAAATTACTTTGCCGATTTCCCTTTCTCCGTCACTTACATTTCGCTGGACTGCAAACATTTACAAAAGCGGAAAAATCAATCTCCGGCAATTTTATTTAGAATGCGGTTTTAGTATGTAGTTTATCTCGCGTTATTTATTCTTCAGAGATTGCTATTATCAACATAATTTGCCTTTATCTCATTCAAAAATTGCAATGCCTGAATCGGAGTCATTTCGTCGGGTTTGGCATTTCTCAATTCCCTTAACATAAGTTCGGTATTTTCGCTCATAGGCGGCGGTTCAAAAAATGAGAGTTGCACTTCCTTAGGTTTATGCGCACTGTCGCTCGGATCAATTTTTTCTTTTTCGAGGCGCAATAAAATTCGTCTCGCTCTGCGAACAACTTCTGCGGGAACGCCCGCCATTTCCGCAACATGAATCCCATAACTCGAATCGCACGCACCCGTTAAAACCTTCCGCAAAAATAATAATTTTCCTCCGGTATCTTTCACCGCAATTTGAAAATTTTTTGCGTGTTCCAAATTATCTATTAAATTTGTGAGTTCGTGATAGTGCGTTGCAAAAATTGTTTTTGCCGCGCGTTCGGGTGTATCGTGTAAAAATTCGGTAATAGCCCACGCTATGGAAAGTCCGTCAAAAGTGCTCGTTCCCCGCCCAATTTCGTCTAAGAGAACCAAACTTTTAGGAGTTGCATTTTGCAAAATATTTGCGGTTTCGGTCATCTCAACCATAAAAGTCGAAAGCCCGCGTGCAAGCCTGTCACTCGCTCCGACCCTTGTAAAAATTCTGTCTATAATACCTATTTCCGCACTCTTTGCAGGCACAAAAGAACCGATTTGTGCGAGCAGAACTATCAACGCGGTTTGCCTTAAATATGTGGATTTTCCCGCCATATTAGGACCGGTTATAAGCATAAATCTCGTTTCGCAATTGGCTATGTTTATATCGTTTGGTATAAATTGAACTTCGCTCTGCGATGAAAGAACGGGATGTATTCCGCTTAGAATTTTTATCCTGTCTCCGTTATTCACTATCGGCTTTGAAAAACCGTATCTCCGTGCACCGCTTGCAAACGAACACAAAGAATCCAACTCCGAAATTGCACTCGCTATTACTTGTAAATCTGTCCGCCAACTATGTACGGTATCCCGCAAATTGCAAAACTCCCTGTATTCTTTATCGAATAGCGAACTTTCGGCATTCAAAATAAACGATTCTACTTCTTTCATTTCGGGCGTGATATATCGTTCGCCTGTTGAGAGAGTCTGTTTGCGAATGTATTCCGGCGGAATTTTTTTATTCGCATGTGTGGCGGTAATTTCTATATAGTAGCCGAAAACTTTGTTGTATCCTACTTTCAAAGACGGAATGCCGAGTCGTTCTTTTTCGGAACTCTCCAAACTTGCTATCCAATTTTTTTTCGCTTTAATTTCCTCTCTGAACTTCTCAATTTCTTCACTTGCACCTTCGCGAATTAAATTTCCCTCACGAACGGTAAGCGGCAATTCATCTTTTAATATTCTGCAAATTTCTTGTCCCTTACCTTTTGCCTTTGAAAGTTTGAGTGCAATTTCTGCAAATTTTTGACATTTAAGTTCATTTAACTTTTGAGTTAAAAATTCCGCCTGCATTAGAGATTTCCCAAGTGCTTGCACATCTCTTGCATTTGCCCTTCCGCTGCCAACGCGACCCATCGCCCGCTCCATATCCGGAATTGGTTTCATCGCCTCGCCGACTTCTTCCAAAAAAATCGGATTGCCCGCCAACTCTTCAACACACTCTAATCGTTCGGTAATTTTCGGCAGGGAAATTAAAGGGTGCGAAATCCATTCTCTTAAATTGCGCCCGCCCATTGCGGTTTTTGTAAAATCCATAACGGAAAGGAGCGTGCTATTTGAGTCTTCGGGGTGCAAGGGAGAAGTTAGTTCTAAATTCCTATGCGTTGCCGGGTCTAACGACATATAATCGCCCCAAGGAATTTCATCTATTTTTATTATATGACTGAGACCTGATTTTTTCTGTTCCAAAAGATAAAATAGAAGTGCTCCGCTTGCACAAATGCAATAATCTGTCCCGACAACGGAAGTCTCCTCCGTAAAATGATTTTTCAAAACGCTCTTACAAAAATCAATTTCAAAATGCTCGCTCGAAAGCGGAGTGTGCATTATTCTGCCGAGTTTAATTAAATCATTTATATTTGCGGGAATTTTCGCTCCCGTTTGCGTTAAAATTTCCTTTGGACTTTTTCTTGCAATTTCACTCTCTATATTCTCCGCCGTAGATTCCCCGACTGCGAAATAACCCGTGCTAATATCGGCAACCGCAAGGGCATTTTCAAAAAACGCCATTATGTAATTCGATTGCTTTGCCTCTAAATTATTTTCGCTAAACGAAGTCCCTGCAGAAATTACCTCCGTAACTTCCCGCTTAACTATGCCCTTTGCCAACTTTGGGTCTTCCATCTGCTCGGCAACAGCAACGCGATAACCCGCTGCAAGCATTTTTGGAATATATCTCTCTGCCGCGTGGTGCGGGAATCCGCATAACGGAGTTGCATTTTCTTCACCTTGATTTCTGCTCGTCAAAACCAAGCCCAAAACTTTTGAGGCTACAAGAGCATCGTCGTCAAATAGTTCAAAAAAATCGCCCATTCTAAAAAACAAAATACAGTCTGGATAAGCCGCTTTTGTTTCGTTGTATTGTTTCATCAGAGGTGTCATTGCGTGTTCCTCAACTCATCAAAATTTTCACATAATATTGTCATTGCTGACTCCGACCCGCAATCTCATCTGCATCTTCCAAAGGAATTTCCAATTGGTCGGTATTTTCTAAGGATTGCATTTTGGATTGCTCCGTTTGCAAATTTTGTGTGGGGTATTGCGGAATTAAAAAGTCGCTGTTTAAAATATCGCTGAACTCCGTTAATCGCGGCAAATCATCGGGTATTCTGTTTATACCGAAGTATTTTAAAAATTCCTGCGTTGTTATGTACGTATATGGGTTGCCTATTGTGTCTGCACGGGTGCCCAGTGCGATAAACTTTTTATCTAAGAGATTGTGAATAGGTCCGTCGCAGGAAACTCCGCGCACAGCCTCAATTCCCGCTTTTGTTATAGGTTGTTTGTATGCTATAATCGCAAGCGTTTCAAGTGCGGCGAGTGAAAGCCTTCGAGGATTATTATCGGGAAAAAGTTTGCGTATCCAAGGGTAATATGCATTTCTCGTGCGAAATCGGTAGCCGCCTGCTACTTCAACAATTTCAAACGGAGATTTAATTTGTGCCAACTGTTCGTTTGCATAGCGCAATGCGCTTGAAACTTGTGAATTATCTAAAAAATCGCCCAACACCTCTTTTATTTTTTTTAGTGTAATAACTTCCGTAGAAGCAAAAATCAGAGATTGAATTATGCAAGACAATTCCTCCACGCTTTCAATAGGCGGCAATTCGCTTTGCTGTTCTTCCTGTTCAATTTCACTCATTGCGGTAATCTATAAAATTCGGATGGATAACTCGGCTGTACAGGCGGGGAGACGGGAGACGGTGGATGGAGATTTTGAATAAGTATAGCCGCCCACTTGTCCACTTGTAAAAAAATTGAGATAATCTGTATGAATAATGGCGGGCAATAAGTATAGCCGCCCACTTGTAAAAAAATTGAGATAATCTGTATGAATAATGGCGGGCAATAAGTATAGCCGCCCACTTGTAAAAAAATTGAGATAATCTGTATGAATAATGGCGGCAATAAGTATAGCCGCCCAATTAAAAAGAAATTGAGATAAACTGTATGAATAATGGCGGCAATAATAACTTTACTCTTTTCACTTTACACTTTCAACTCTTTTGTGGCGTTCTATCCACACCGCGTTCACCCTTCCCCTCTCCCGCCTTAGATTGACAGAAAAGAAATAAACAAATTAGTCTGTCCAGTCGCCTATCGGCTTGGTGTCCCGCCTGCACTGCCGAGTTTCCCCACACCCTATACCCCACCCTGCACTGCCGAGTTTTTTCCTTCCCCCCATTGCAAGTGCGTTTCAATTTACTATATTTGTACTATGATCATTGCGAATCCTATTTACGATAAAGCGTTTAAACGCCTGCTCGAAAACGAACGAGTTGCTTGTTTTTTTATTGGCACAATTTTAGGCGAAACAGTATTGTCGGCAAAACCGGGGGTTAAAGAGCATACTCGTTTCGATGACGATGGCAATCTTACAATGATGCATCTCGATTTTGAGGCCACCATCGCTACAGAAAACGGCGAAAGTAAAACCATACTCATCGAAATGCAAAAATCAAACAGCGTAGCCGATATTGGGCGGTTTAGGCGCTACCTCGGCGACCAATATAGCCAAAAAGACCAAACAAGCGGCGAAAATAGATTTTTGCCTATCACCACTATCTATGTGCTTGATTTTTGCTTGCCGGGCATCAATACTGCTTGCTTAAAAGTTTCTCGCGAATATACAGACCTCATTGAAAACAAGCCCGTTACAGGCAAAACGCTTTTTGTGGAAAACTTAACCCATGATAGCTTTGTGGTGCAGGTGCCACTCATCTCAAACATCCCAAAGCAAAAAGTACGCACTCGGCTAGGTGAATTATTGGGTGTATTTGAGCAAACAGGTTTTACAGAAAAAGAAAAAGAAATCAAAGATTTTAAGCAACCAATTGTAAGCGAAGAGATTAAGGATATCGTGAATATTTTACACTATGTAGGCACCGACCCTGCCGAGCGCAAGGAACTGGACGAGGAAGCGTACTACCGCCGCTACTATGAGTTCTCGTATGGTGATGTGGGTAGGAAACTTGCAGAAAAAATAATGATACTTGCCGAGAAGGACAGTGCTCTTGCCGAGAAGGACAGTGCTCTTGCCGAGAAGGACAGTGCTCTTGCCGAGAAGGATAGTGCAATAGCCGAGAAGGACAGTGAAATTGAAACTTTACGCAAGAAACTTGCGGAGTTTGAGGGGCGGGGTTAAAATGACTGGAAACGCAAACAACTTACAAACAGTTTATCCACTGCCCCCCCCCCCGCAAAAAGCGTGCCAATTTGATAAAATTGACACAATTTTAGAAAAATATTTTGCCGATGGATTAAGGCTAGATTTTATCGGATTATCCAATTTTAAAAAACAATATGAGAATGAATTTGGCGAAGAATTTTTAGGGGATGAGGATTCTCTAAAATTATATTTTAATCAAAAAGTAAACATTGTTGAATATGAATCTAATAATTTTTTCTATATCAATGTCGCCTGCATAAAATATCTTATAGAAATTTACTCGGAACACCAAAAAAAGATTGATTGCGAATATTTGATGGAAAAGGTTGTGCAATTTCATATTTATACCGAAAGTTTGTTAAAAATTGTGCTAAAAGCGCTGAACCCTGATATTTCTTTCAAAGAAAAAAAGAATGTTAAAACATACTTAGGCTGTACATATAGTAAAAGTACTTTAAAAGAAATAGAAAGCCACCTAAGGGCGAGCATTAAATCCGGCGGCAAATCCAGAAAATTAGCTGAAAATTTCACAGAATTGTTAAATGATGAACAAACAATATTTAAAAACAGCACTTTGATAACAGAAAAAGACATTTCCATTTTTTATGAAATTCATAAAGATAATTTATGGGAATATAAAGAAATAAAAGTGATTGAAAATTGGTTACCATTGGTCAAAAAAATATATAACCTAAAAGGCAATAATTAAATGTATTCTTACACCTACGATATTGAAACTGGCGGTATTCTATTGAATAGTACTCCGTCTGAATTTAGCAAGGAACCTCGTCCGGTTTATAGTCAAGAACTTGATATGTTAGGATTTGATAAATATTCGAAATACGACAAGCAAAATGATTTGCCTTATATGTGGGCGGAATCTAATGCGTACTGGTATAGAGGTAAAAAAGTAGCACAGACAAAGGGTGGAAATTTATACGAAAAACCAAATTTAGAAATTATCGAAGAACTTGAGCCGAGCAAACAAAAACTACGCGCTATTGATATTAAAACGATGGCTCAAAAAAACAGTGAAATGCTTACTCTTATCAAACAAATAACGGTGAGTAAAATCTTTGAAGCATATAAAAAATACAAAAATAGGGTGGATGTATTCTATGTTGCTTTTAGCGGAGGCAAAGATTCTTTGGTTTTGCTTGATTTGGTACAAAAATCGCTCCCAAAAGATGCTTTTGTAGTAGTGTTTGGCGATACCGAGATGGAATTCCCTGATACTTATGCTCTCGCAGAAAAAATGGAGGCAAATTGTAAAGAAAATGGTATTGCGTTTTACAGGGCCAAATCCCATTTTGAGCCGAAAAATAGTTGGAATTTATTTGGGCCACCATCAAGAGTGCTGAGATGGTGTTGCTCTGTTCATAAATCGACGCCGCAAGTACTTAAACTACGGCAAGTTTTAGGCAAGGCAGATTTTAGAGGGTTAGCTTTTGTTGGGGTTAGGGCACACGAAAGCCTAGCAAGGAGCGAATACGAATACGAAAATTTTGGAAAAAAAGCAAAAGGGCAATATAGTCATAATTCTATTTTGGAATGGACTTCGGCAGAGATATGGCTCTATATTTATAAAGAGCGCTTACTTATAAACGATGCGTATAAAAAAGGTTGTATGCGAGCCGGTTGTTTGCTTTGCCCTATGGGTAGTGGTAAGGCGGACTTTTTTAGAAATGCGAACTATCCTATAGAAATTAAAAAATATGCCGATATAATCAATCATTTCAATAGTAGAAATATTGGTGATGACAAAACTCGTGAAAATTATGTTTCAAACGGAGGGTGGAGCGGCAGAAACAATGGACGAGACCTAACGGATAACAATTTTAATTATTCGGAAACGAATGATAGTTCGTATCTTGAAATAGAAATTACTAATCCTAAAACAAACTATAAGGAATGGATTAAAACATTTAAACCTCCAACAGGAGTCAATGATTTTTATGCTGTTTCAGAAACAAAAAATGGATACAAAGTTGCAATTCCGCAAAAATACATCAAAGAATACCCAACAGAATCCAAACGATTAAAGCAAGTATTCCATAAATCAGCTTGCTGCATTGCTTGTGGCGTTTGCGAAGCCAACTGTAAAAATAATTGTATTTCTTTTAGCGATGGTCTATCAATCAAAAATTGTGTCCAATGTGGAGAATGCCATAATATAGATGATGGTTGTTTGGCGTTCCATTCCTTAAAAATTCCAAAAG
>BNUP01000084.1 GCA_025997455.1 Fibrobacterales bacterium
AAAAACTATGACATTTTTATTTCGTATAGGCGCAAAGGCGGTTATGATACGGCAAAGCACCTTTATGACAGGCTGAGTAGCGATGGCTATTCGGTTTCGTTTGATATAGATACTTTGAGGAGCGGCGATTTTGACAGTTCCCTCGTGGATCGTATTAAAGAATGCAAAGACTTTGTTTTAATAATGAACAAAGAACTTTTCAACAGATTGTATGAGGCGGAAAAAGACGAAAACGGCGAGGCAAAAAAAGACAGAGACGGTTATTATATTCTAAAAACACCCTTAACTCCCAAACCCGATGAAAAGTTAAAAGAGGATTGGGTTTATAACGAAATTGCACTTGCGTTAGAGTTCAAAAAAAATATTGTACCAATTACACTCGACGGTTTTACCTACCCCTCCGTTTTACCAAATGCAATAGCAGACATATTGCGTAAAAATTCGTTGGAGCATTCCCAAAAATATTTTGAAGCCCTTTACGGCAAATTGACAGGAACATTTTTAGTATCCAAAAAAGCCTTTGGCGTGAGATACAAAAAGCCAATTATCGCAGGACTATTATTTGCATTGTTGATTGTTATAGGGTCTGTCTCTTATGTTTCTTACAGAAACGCAGAATCACAAAAAGCCGAATTTCAAGCGGCGGTAGAAGAGGCAAATAAAAATGCAGAGTCTGCTATAGCGGCTGCACAAGCAGAGGCAAAACGAAAACACGATTCGGTTGAGGCACTTGTTGCCGCCACAAAACAAGCGGAACAAAAACTCGTAGCGGTTCAACAGACAAAATCAGAAGGGAAGGTTTCGGCTCCTGCGGCATCTAACAAAAAACCTCAGTTGTATTGGGCGGCGGGTAATAGCGAGATTGCAACTACAATTAAAGAAAAATTACAAGAAGGGGTAAAAATAAATTCCGGCAGATGCGACGGTAACAATTTCAAACTGCAACTCGATAAAGCGAGCACCTCTTCATCATCAGCCGCAGGACAAATAAAAATAGCCTATTCCTCCGGTTTGCGTTTAATTCATTGTGAAGATGGTAAAACCGTTGAAACATTTTCGTGGCCCGATAAAGAACTTTTTGTTTTTCAAAGGAAATTGAGCGATGACGAGGTTAATCAAAAAATCATCGATATGTTGAAGGGTAAAAGTTTTAGTGCGTGGATTGAAAAACTGAAACAATCTTTGGATAAATAACAACGGCGAATTGCCACATCGTCACCAGCGATGGTGCAACCCAAAGCAATCCAAAGAATTTTTTCACCTCCCCTTCAAAAACACAAAAAACTTGCTCCCGTGCCCGACCATACTCGTAACATCAATTTTTCCGCGATGTAATAAAACAATGTGTTTCACAATTGCAAGCCCAAGTCCCGTTCCTCCTAACTTGCGGCTCCGTGCCTTGTCAATGCGGTAAAATCGCTCAAAAATTCGCGGCAAATATTTTTCTTCAATACCATAACCCTCATCCTCAACCGAAAGACGAACCGTATTCCCCTGCCTGTCTCCGCGGAAATACACCGTTTTTTCGGGGTCGCTGTATCGGTAAGCATTAGTTGCCAAATTCAAAAAACACTGCTCCAACAAACCCGCATTGCCATACACAAGCATACTGGGTAAAATCTCAATTTCAAATTTTATATGCTTTTCGTTTATCGCCTCAACCTGCTGTATAACCGAGCGAAACAAATCATAAACGGGAATATATTCAAACTTAAATTCGGGTTGTTTTTCGTTCTCTTCAATTCTCGACAACATAAGCAAATCATTAACTATTGCATTCAAACGGTCGCTCTGCCTCAACACAATATCTAAATATTTTGCAGACTCCGCATCTTTGCCGATTTCTGTTTGCATAAGCGTTTCAATAAAACCTTTAATGGAAGTTATGGGAGTTTTCAATTCGTGGCTGACATTTGCCACAAATCGCGAGCGGCTCTTCTCTATCTTTGTAAATTTATCCCACGCGGGCGACATAAAAAATCTCACCGCCGCATAAGAAAAAACTGCCGAAACAATCAGTGCAAGAAGTAGCAACGCAACACACGCACCTCCCTGCAAACCGCACAGATACGCTATAATAATTATTAACCCGCAAAGCAAAAAATGGCTCAGGAAAAAAGCCGTATAATATTTATTCAAATTTTTAATCGTCTGCCAATTCATTACCAACAACCTCATTGTTCCACAAATCTATACCCGACACCGCGCACCGTTTCTATTAAATTTCCCGCCTCGCCCAATTTCCTGCGAAGTCCGAGCACCATAACATCAACGCTGCGGTCGGTTACTGGATACTTGTCTCCGTGCACCGCCTCTACAATTTGTGAGCGGGTATAAACCCATCCGGGGTGCCCCGATAAAAATTCAAGCAGTGCAAATTCAGAACTTGAAACATCAACCTTTGCTCCATCCACAGAAACCTCGTGCCTGCGCGAATCTATTTTTAATGCACCAATTTCTGCTACATCTGTTTTCTCAACTGTTTCTCTGCGGTTTCGTTCAAGTGCACGCCTCACGCGGGCGAGCAACACCGGCAAACTGAAGGGTTTCACAATATAATCGTCTGCTCCAATCTCCAATCCGCGAACAACATCGTGCTCCTCACCAAGTGCAGTTGCCAAAATTATCGGAAATTCCGCTCCCGATTTTTTTAATCGCCTGCACACCTCCAACCCGTCAATTCCGGGCAACATCAAATCTAACAACATTAAATCGGGTAAAAAATTCCGCACCTCTTTGAGTGCATCTTCGCCGTTATCAACACCCAAAACGGTGTATCCTTCGCGCCTCAAATTCAGCAGGAGTAAATTGCGAATATCATCATCATCTTCTGTTACGAGAACTTTAGATTGGCTCATACGGGGGAAGGTAGAAAGTTTGGGGTATGGGGTATGGGGTGTGGCGTGTGGGGTATGGGGAACTCGAGCAGTGCAGGGGGGGAGAAGGGAGAGGGGAGTTATTTTAGTGTAGAGAGTAAAGAGTAGAAAGTAAAGAATAATAACTTTACACTTTCAACTTTTTTTGGCGTTCTATCCACACCGCGTTCACCCTTTTTTGTCATACTCGTGCTCCGACAGTGCCTACCACCGAATATCAACGGGCGGAACAGGCAGTGCCTCACCGCTTGAAACAGCCCGTTTTAATTCGCTTGCTTTTTGGGAATTGAACCACCAATAAACGGGTATTGCCTCCTCGCGGTTAAATTTTCCGTAGAGCGATTGCGGGTAGCCGAATTTATTCCAATGCATAATTTTATTGTTGTCGCTTTGCCATAACAAAATATACGGAACAATTTCTGTGAGTCGAGTGTCTAAATTTCTTAAAATTTCATTTCGCTTATTGAGGTCTTGCTCGGTTTTTTGCTTTTCAATAAGTTCATCTATTATCTCATCTTGAACGCCTGCAACATTATTAGTTCCCTTGTCATTTGCGGTTTTAGAATGCCAACTCGCCTCCGGATCGTTTAAGCGGCTTGACCCCCACGCCAACCAGCACAGGTCAAAATCCGCATCGTCTATGCGCTGACGAAATGTTGAGAGAGATACCGTTTCTATGTTTGATTCTATGCCCACCGCTTTTAAGTCCTCTTGAAATTTTGTGGTGTGGCGAACATCTTCTGCATAAGTTAAAAATGTAAGTTCAAAAGGTTTTCCGCTTGGGTCTGTTAATTTTCCCTGTGCGTTAATTTTGTAGCCCGCATTGACTAAGAGTGTGCGTGCGGAATCGGGAGCGTATGGATATAGCGTTGCGTTGGGATTTGTGTTATTTTCCCAAAGTGAAGGGTAATAAGTATTCAGTAAAAAGTATTGGTTAAACATAAATTTTTCGCTCATAAGTTCGCGGTTTAATAATAGGGAAAGTGCTTGTCTCACGCGAAGGTCTTTGAATTTATCCCGTCGCAAATTCAGCGCAAAACCCTGAAATCCTTTAGGCTCATCGTTGAATACGCGATTTTTCAAAATGTATCCTTTTTGAGTTGCATCAAAATCTGTTTGCTTTATCCAAATTGACGATGTGTAAATGGGATAGGCATCAAAATCGCCTTTTTTTAACGCCTCAAGTGCTTTTGTGCGATCTTCCATAAATCTGTAAATAATCTTTTCAAAATTATATTTTCCCACATTCCAATTTTTTTGGCGACCCCACCAATCATCGCGGCGGGTGAGTTCAAGAGCACGGTCTATTTTCATACTTTTTATTTTGTAAGCACCGCTCACCACGGGAAATTCAAAGCGAATTTTATTAAAATCCTGATTTTCCCAAATATGTTTCGGGAATGCAACCATTCCTGCAGCCTCCCAAAAATTTCCCCAATGGTCGTCTTTGGCAACTACGGTGAGTTTGAGGGAATCTTCTTCCGCAACTTGCGGGCGTTCGAGGCGTGATAAACCGACCTTGAAAATTGGCGTGAGATTTGCAGGGTTCATTATTACATCGTAATAGAATTGCACATCGTAGGCGGTTATGGCTTTACCGTCGCTCCACTTCGCCCGCGGGTCAATTTGGAATGTGTAAGTTTTACCGTCCTCTGAAATTTTCCAATCTGCCGCCAATATACCGACCGGTCGATTTTCCGTTGAGTGCAATTCGGCAAGCGGTTCAAAAAGCATTGATATTATACTCGCGGAAAATGAATTGTAATCTTCCCACATATTTAATGAGAATGGAGTTGATGAACCCCAGAGTGCAATTTCTCCGCATGGAACCGCCTCATTTACCATAGCAACAGGGTCAATTTCGCCTGTAGCGTTTTCATAAACGGGTGGAACGGCGGGGCAGTTTTGTGCACTCGGTTGCGTTTGGTTTTCCGTCTCGCACGAGAATAAAAATATAGAGAGGAGCAGAGGAAAAATAATACGAAATTTATTCATAGGCGAGAAGGTAGTAATAATTTTCCTTTTCTCTCATAATTTTGCGCTCTTGCTTTGTGTGATGGTCGTATCCGCAGAGGTGCAAAAGTCCGTGAATAAGAACTCGTTTCAATTCGCAAAAATATGTGTTGTCATATTGCGGAGCCTGCCTCTTAACTTGGTCGCGGGCAATGTAAATCTCACCGAGAAAATTCGGCTCGTGCCACTCAAAAGAGAGAACATCGGTAACTTTATCGAGTTTGCGAAAATCACGGTTAAGCACCCGTTGCTCTTCATCACTGCAGAGAATCACATTAACGCTTTTATCTTTACTTTCCGCCTTCAGTATTTTTTTGGCAAGGGGCAGAAATTTTTTTTGGTAAGGAAAGTCCGCAGAAAATGATGAGAGAAACTTACAACTCATACCATTTTTTTAAGATGTTAATAATTTGCTCGGCTTGTGCTTTGCTGCTCACATTGAATTTACTTCTCTGTTTCAGCACTCCTGCAACTTTTTGATAACGGCGAATCGATACCTTCGGGTCGCCAAAATTTCCCTCTTTGTCTTTTTCTTGGTAGAGGAACATAAGGGTTTGCCACGCACCCTTTGACAAATATTCTTTTGCTAGTTCTTTAATTGCAAGTTCGCCGCTCTCGTCGGTTAACTCTACCGTTGGTTCCGTATTTTCTGTTTCCATAGTGTTAAAGGTAGAAAATAAAGGTAACCTCTATTAACCTCCTAAGAGGTTGGTAGAGGTTACCAAGCGACATGGGCGAACTGCGTTTTTTATGGTGATAATGTCATCCTGCGACGAATGCTCGCAGTATCGCCGTCGTCTCTAAAAACTCAAATCTGTGGAATTGTGTTACAAAGAGAGTTTTTAGAGGTTTCCTAAAAAAGATAAAACTCCTAATATGCCACCACCCATCGCCCTATATTCCTTTTTTCTTTGTCGAACTCTATTCCTATTTTCACAATCTTTTTTCCCGACTCCTCATAAGAAAGTGCATAATTTTTATCGTTAATCTGTTGAAGGGCTTCTTCTGCGGTGCCGTTTGCCTTGAACTCAACAACATACACAAAATCATCAACTTTTAACACCGCATCAATTCTGCCAATTGCCGTGTGTACCTGTGCCTCGCAGTAAATCCCAAGCATTCGGAGCGTAAGCAAAAATATCAATTCATAATAAGATTCAACCTTAGATGCTTCATCGTAAGGAATATTATTGTAAAACGGGCGTAATGCCTCAACAAAATCATCTACTTCTCCCGCCTCTAAAGAGTCAATAAGTTTAAGTACAAAGGGAGTTTTCTCATCGTTTTTTATGTGGATATACAAATCGGCTAAACTGCTCGCAAAACTTGTGCGCACTTCGTCATTGGGATAGCCTAAGTTATAGGTACCTCGTTTTTCGTTATAGCCCGTGATTGTGAGGTAGCCGGATTGATAAAGCACGGGCACGGCATCCATATTTTCGGAATCGAATTTACGAAAGTCGTCATAAGAGAGAACTTTTTTTTCGAGATTTAAGACATTAATGTTTTGCTGTTTAATTAGTTTTATTAAGAATGTGGGTGTGCCGCTCTCATACCAATATGGGATAAATTCACCCTTGCTGTTAAAATGGTGCAACAAGCCAAAGGGATTATAAACCGTGAGAGGTTCTTTAGAAAAACGATAGCCGTTGTAAAAGCGTTTTAATTTAGCGAGGTATACACCGCCACCCGCAATACTATCTATCTCCTCCTTAAAATTTTCTTCCAATTCTTCTTGCGTAATACCGCAAATATCGGCATAGCGAGGGTTTAAGGAGAGGTCGGTGAGGTTGTTCAAATCTGAAAATATACTCACCTTAGAGAACTTGGTAACGCCTGTGAGAAACACAAATTTTAGATGTTCATCGGATGCTTTGAGCACGCCGTAAAAACCTTTGAGGGCATCTCGTATTTTTTCATGGATGTCTTTTTTATCGATGGTATCTAATAGGGGTTTGTCGTATTCATCTATGATAACCACCGCTTTTTCGCCGAACTTAAGATGAGCATCTTCTATGAGGGCAGAAAGTTGTTCTGATGAAACTTCGCTACGCAAAGGAACGCCTATACCGGAAGCCGCACTTGACAGTGCCCCATACAACCGTGCATGCAAGGCATCTATTCCGCCATTGTTATAGTCGCCCTGATTTAACGCAATATGAATCACAGGATGCTTTTTCCATTCCCAAGGGAGCGAATCAATGGCAAGTCCCTTAAATAAATCTCGTTTTCCCTCAAAGAGTGCACCAAGCGTGGAGCACAAAAGCGATTTGCCAAATCGTCTGGGACGGGATAAGAAAAACACATAGCCTGAACCCGACACCAACTCATGAATGCGGGCTGTTTTATCCACATAATGGTATCCGTCCTCACGGATAGTGGAGAATGTTTGGATGCCGAGCGGGAGTTTTAGGGGCATTGGGGTAATGTAGTAATCTCTGAAGAACCTAAAGGGAATCTCTATTAACCTCATAAGTGGTTGATAGAGGTTCTCTAAGCGACATTGGCGAACTATGAGAATGTTTATTTTTTGCAGGTTCGCCGTCGTCTCTAAAAACTCAAATCTGTGGAATTGTGTTACAAAGAGAGTTTTTAGAGGTTTTCTAAAGAGGTTGTAAGGGATTATTATTTAGCAATCGCAAAACCCGTCCATACGAGCAATAAACCAAGACACACATTCAGCACAACATTCAAAATCGCAAAATGGAGCGACCCTTCTCGAAAAAGCAACAACGAGTCAAGTCCAAATGCAGAAAAAGTAGTGAAACCGCCCATCATTCCTGCAATTAAAAAGTTTCGCAACTCCTCACTCGGTGCAATTTTTCCAAATTTTGCAGTTAAAAAACCAATCGCAAAACAACCGAGCAAATTCACCGCAAGAGTGCCCAACGGAAAACCCGCTCCAAAGAAATGTTTCGCCAAAAGTCCAGTTCCATA
This sequence comes from Fibrobacterales bacterium, assembly GCA_025997455.1. Taxonomy (GTDB): domain Bacteria; phylum Fibrobacterota; class Fibrobacteria; order Fibrobacterales; family Fibrobacteraceae; genus BNUP01. The sequence continues at coordinate 7,827 of BNUP01000084.1, forward strand.
CCGCCCAAGCGAGCCAAGCCCCCCGCCCAAAAAAACAAACAAAAAAGACAAAATAACTCCTAAAATTTAGAAGCGTAAGATAGAAATTTTCTTATTTACACATCGCTCGAACAATTCGGCAAAAATTCATTTTCCAAATACGTGTTTTTATAGTGATAATGTTATCCTGCGGCGAATGCTCGCAGGTTCGCCGTCATCTCCGAATAACTCCTTGTTTTATGAGATAAAGTTTGAGGGAGTTCTTCGTAAATTACTATATTTACATAAGGTCATTTACATGGAGTTTTTATGAGAGTGCTGAAATTTGCCATACCTGCCGCATTGGTTCTCGCTTTTTCCGCTTATGCGGAAATTGCAAAAGACGGTGATTTTGAAAACACAGACCCTCCGCAGAGAAACAAGCCTGCATTTATAACCGTTATCACCGACCCGCCCAATAGCGATGTGTTTTTAGACGGAGAAGATTTGGGGAAAAGCCCGGTCAGCAAGAAAGCCGTTATGTCGGGCGCGTTTAGGAAATTGATAATTTTAGACCAAGGTAAGGAATTGGTGAATGTGAAAGTGCATGTTTGGCCCGGCGACGACAAGCGGAATGTTATTGAAGACATTAAAACGGTTATGCCCGCAGGCGTGATAGTTGTCACCACAAATCCGAGCAAATGCAGAGTTACCCTAAATCACGATGATGCCGACCGCACAGACGGCGGACCATTAACGCTCAACAGTGTTGATGCGGGAAGTCATGTTGTGGGTGCGTATGGTTGCGGCGGAAAAACGGAGATTCTTGCGGAAGTAAAGGGCGAACAGACAACTGAGATTTATTTGGATGTCAAAAATCCCAAGAAAAATAAAGCGGTTGTGAAAGCGGGAAAAATCAAAAAAGATGAAGAGGAATAAGCCTCACACAGAGGAAATTACCACTTTGCCAATGCATTTGCAACTATAATTTCCTGAAGTTTTTCAATGGCTCGTTCTTGCCCTTGAATTTCTTCGGATTCGTTTTTTTGCACATCGTAAGAGCCTATAGCCTGAACACTCTTTGCCTCATAAATTGCTTTTTTGCGGATATTGTCGTAAAACGAAACCGACACTCCCATTGTAACTCGGTAAGTTTCTACAGCCGCATTTGAGGTTTGCGTTTCGGGACGGTTGTTGTAAGATAGGAGTGTTACCGAAAGTTGAGAATCGGCGTTGTCATTTACAATTCTCACTGCGGGTGCGTTTATGCGGAACAATTCGGTTAAGCCGTCTTTTATGCGATTCGCTATTACAGGGTCAAAACTTCTGTAATCTACATCGGTGATTTGCACGGTTTTTATATGTGCCGGCAGAGTGGTAGCGGTGAATGAGTAGCAGGAAATTAAGATGACTGCAAGCGAGGCGAAAAACAAAAGGCGAATGACGATAGACATTCGCGGAAAAGTAGTAAATTGAATGGGTTTTTAAGGGCAACGCCCTTAGGCAGATACATAGTTGCATTCAGTTCCGTGCTCCGCACTCCCTCTACACAACCTGCGATGTCTCGGTTGCTCGGTGCAGGGGGAACGCCCCCATACGCACGAAGTTAATCGGGTGCTAATTGCAGTGGTCGTTTCTTCCTGCGTTTCTGTATCAGCAGACAGCGTTCTGTTTCGGCGAACCGTGCCTTGAACTCCTCTATGGAAACGAGAGAGG
>BNUP01000085.1 GCA_025997455.1 Fibrobacterales bacterium
GTATTCCGGGAATTCCTGGTGTTGGTTGCGAACTTACAGACAACGGATCCACATTCACGCTTACTTGCGGTGAAACGGAGGTAAGTTGGGCAAAGGCACTTTGCGGCGGCACTGCATATAACCCTTTGATCGCCGCCTGCGATGCTCGTGACGGGAAAATCTACGCTTTCGTAACCATAGGTGGGCAGGTTTGGATGGCGGAGAATTTGAACTACAATGCGAGCGGGAGTAAGTGTTACTCTAATAACACAGCGAATTGCGATAAATACGGACGGCTTTACGATTGGGCAACTGCGACTACCGCTTGCCCCACAGGCTGGCATTTGCCAAGCGATGCTGAGTGGACAAAACTTACCGACTATGTTGGCGGCAGAAGTATTGCCGGAACAAAATTAAAAGCAAGTAGCGGGTGGAATGCTTACGACGGTATCCCTTTCGGCACTGATGATTACGGTTTTAGTGCTTTGCCCGGAGGCTACGGCAGCTCCGGTGGCAGTTTCTACTATGTCGGCAACTACGGCTTCTGGTGGAGTACTACGGAGGACAATGCGAGCTACGCCTACAGCAGGGGCATGAACTACTACAGCGAGGATGTGAGCAGCTACAACGACGCTAAGGACGACTACTGGTTTAGTGTGCGTTGTTTAAGGGACTAAGTTTTCCCTGCTAAGCCCGTAAGGGCAAGAGCAGGGAAAACCGCCGTTAGCCCGCCGATTTAAGATTGCAATTTAATTTTAATGTGGCTGGCGGGCAAACGGCGTGCGATTTTGGATTGGCGCGTTGTCATTATGAAAATAATGCCTGAGGCGCGGTGGGCGGGCGGCATAAATGCCACCCCTACTGTCATTATCGGGCTTGACCCGATAATCCAATGCTTGCAATGGTGACTTATCATTGCATTTTTTGTCTACTCGTGTCGGAGCACGAGTAGACAATGCATCTTAGATTGACAGAAAAGAAATGGATAAGTTAGTCTGTCCAGTCGCCTATCGGCTTGGTGTCCCGCCTGCACGGGAATGACAATCCTACAAACGGGCGAATACTATTCGCCCCTACAATGATACGGACGGGTTTAAAACCCGCCCCTACAATTCCCTTTCTCCACTTTCAACTTTACAATCTATTCCCCACACCCTACACCCTACTTTCAACTCCTGCAACATCGCTACCCCGCACGCAAAATTGCAAATAACGCCCTTTGCAATTGCTCAAAGTTAGCGTTAAAAAGTTGCACCATAAGCGGGAAGGAATAAATGATTACCACAGTGCCCCAAATCACTTTTAGCGGCACACCTAAAATCCAAACCTGCATTTGAGGCATAACGCGGTTCATTAAGCCGAGTGCAACGGTGCATAAAAAAATCGCGCCCATAACCGGTGCTGCAAACTGAAAGGCGGTAACAAATGAACTCGCCGAAAGCAAAATGAAAATAGCGGCAAAACTTCGAGTGTCCCAAATAAAATGACCCATAGGGATATATTGAAAACTTTCAAAAAGCACGCGGATAAAAAAGAAATGACCTCCGCTTGCAATAAAAATCACCACCAGAATTACGGTTAAAACTATTGAAAATAAATCGCTTTGATATTCGGTAAACGGATTCATAGTTCCCTGCATAATACCGATGTCGCGTGCTATCCATTCACCGCCCATAGCGATAAAATGCAAAAGGAACGAGGCTGCAAACCCGATTAACACGCCTATAAAAACCTGCTCCAAAACGAGCATAAAAAAGAACACGGGCGAATTGGAAATGGTAAAGCCTATAAGCGGCATCTGCGGAAAAACAAGAATTGCGAGGAGTAGAGATATAGCGGCTTTTACGGAAATAGGCACTGCATTTTGGTTAAATACGGGCAAAATAAAAATTACCGTGGAAATCCGCACAAGTGCGAGAATAAAGAGTTCTATTTTCTCAACGGCAAGGTCGGCAACAGAAGAGGCAAGTGAAAGCATTATTTACGAGACCACTTTTTCCTGAATCTCGGTTCGTTCAAAATCGCAAGCCATAAAATTCCCTGTTCTGTATGAGAAATGTCTATATGTTGAGAATATAGACTCGGAGATTTCGTCTGTTGGTCTTTATATACGGTTGGGATGTAGGTTGAGGATGAAATCGATTCAAAAGGACTTGGACGGTCGGTGATTGATTGAAACGGTTGCTTGTAATTGTATATGCCCGATGTTTTTTCTTCTGCAATTTCTTCCGCAGTCGGTATTTCGTTTTCCAAATTGCCGTCGAATTTTCGTTCTTCTGTTTCGTCCTCTTCCGTTTCGGTTGCCTGTTCGGCTTCCTCTTTTGGGGGCAAGCCGAGTGCTTCGCGGAGTTCTCTATACGGGTCGGGAATAGGTTGTGATTCGCGCGGTGCAGGTTCACTGCGTTGCACAGGCGCGGTTCTCTTCGCCTTTTCCTTTTTTTGCTTGGAATAAGCGGCTATCATTTGGATAGCGGCAATTGCCAAGAATATGAGTAGAGTTTCCATAATTAGAAGGGGTAGTGAGCAACAGCGTGCGAGCGAGGGGAAGGCATTCCCCTACTCACTTCTTTTCCTCTGCACCGGAAATTTGCGTTCTCATCTGCGTATCTGCTTTAATGTTCTGCAAATTGTAGTAGTCCATAACGCCGAGATGTCCGCTCTTTAACGCCTCTGCCATTGCAAGCGGAACCTGCACCTCCGCTTCAACAACCCGCGCCTGCATTTCCACAACCTTCGCCTTCATCTCCTGCTCCGCCGCCGCTGCCATTGCCCGCCGTTCCTCCGCCTTTGCCTGTGCAATTTTTTTATCCGCCTCTGCACGGTCGGTCTCCAAAATCGCACCTATATTATGACCCACATCAACATCTGCAATATCGATAGACAGAATTTCAAACGCCGTTCCCGCATCCAAACCGCTCGCGAGCACCTTTTTGGAAATCATATTCGGATTTTCCAAAACCTCTTTATGAGTTTTTGCAGAACCTATGGAACTCACAATACCCTCGCCAACGCGTGCGATAACCGTCTCTTCGCCCGCACCGCCCACGAGTTTTCGTATGCTCGCCCGCACAGTAATTCGCGTTACCGCCTGCAACTGGATGCCGTCGAGTGCAACCGCGCTCACCTTCGGCGTGGTAATCACCTTTGGATTTACGCTCATCTGCACAGCCTCAAGAACATTTCGCCCTGCCAAATCGATAGCCGCACTCTCCGCAAAAGACAACGGAATGTTCGCTTTATTCGCCGCAATAACAGCCTGCACCACGCGCAAAACATTACCGCCCGAAAGATGATGCGCCTCCAAAAGATTACTCTCAACGGGAATACCCGCCTTCACGCTCAAAATTCGTGCCTCAACTATCATTCGCGGATTAACCCTGCGCAAGCGCATTCCGAGCAACTGAAAAATACTGACACTCGCCCTTGAGAACAACGCCTGCAACCACAAACTGAAGAAACTCGCGAGAAAATAAATCAACGCAAGAGCCAATATTGCAAGAACCACTGCTCCGACCAAAAATAAACTGCTGTTCATAAACACCTCTGTGGTGGAAGGTAGAAAATTGGGGAGTGGAGAGTTGAAAGAGTAGAGAGTAAAGTTGAAAGTGGGGTGTAGGGTGTGGGGTGTAGGGTGTGGGGAACTCGGCGTTGCAATAAGTATAGCCGCCCAATTAAAAAGAAATCGTGATAATCTGTATAAACAATGGCGGACAATAATAACTTTCAACTTTACACTTTCAACTCAAAATCCTACCTCTTTTTAATCATCCTGTCCGAAATCCACGAGCCGAGAAGTTGCACTGCCTCAACCAGCACCACAATTACAAGCACCGCACCTATCATCACATCGGTGCGAAAACGGTGATAGCCGTAACGAATTGCCAAATCACCGAGTCCGCCGCCGCCAATTGCACCTGCCATTGCAGAGTAGCCTATAATGTTAATTACGGTAAGCGTTATCCCTGCCACAATTGAGGGCATCGCCTCAGGTATCATTACCTTGTAAACAATTTGCCAAGTACTTGAACCCATAACCCGTGCCGCCAATAATACTTGCGGGTCTATTTCTTTAAGTGCGGATTCAATTACTCTCGCAACAAACGGAGATGCGGCAATTGCAAGAGGAACAATGGTCGCTTTTGTCCCCGTGCTTTCTCCTACAATCAAACGGGACAGCGGAAACACGAGAATCATCAAAATCAAAAACGGAAAGGAACGCAATAAATTGACAACGCGAGAAAGAACATTATTTAACATTCGGCGAGGTTTTAAGCCAACCGGGTCGGTAAGATTCAGCACCACTCCAAGCGGTAATCCGAGCAATATTGAAAAAAAAGTAGTGCCTGCCACCATCAAAATAGTTTCGCACAGCGGAGTCAGCAGCATAGCAAAAACGGCGGAGACGGTGTCAAGCATGTTTTAACTCCTTTACGCTGACAATCGCACCTTGTTCGAGTTCCGCCACAAAATTGCAAGTTGCGCTAATCACTTCCATTTGATGTGAAATCATAATTACGGTAAGTCCCATTTCTTTTCGTATTTTTTTGAGCAATTCTAAAATAGATACGGTTGTTTGCGGATCTAATGCGCTTGTAGGTTCATCGCAAAAGAGAAGAGATGGGTTGTTGGCAAGTGCCCGTGCAATGGCGACCCGTTGTTTTTGCCCGCCCGAAAGACGACTTACGGGACTGGTTTCTTTTTCCGAAAGATCCACCCACGCCAAAAGTTCGCGTACTCTCGGTGCGATGCTCTCTTTTTTTGCACCTATAATTTCTAATGGATATGCTACATTGTCAAACACATTTCGAGAAGAAAATAAATTGAACTGCTGAAACACCATACCGAGAGACCGTCGTTTTGCAAGCAGAGCCTTACTTTTTAAGACATCTGCCCGCTCGCCGTCAAAAAGTATCTCGCCTGAGTCGGGTCTTTCCAAAAGACTCATAAGGCGCACCAAAGTTGATTTGCCCGCACCGCTCCTGCCGATAATTCCGTAAAATGAATTCTGCGGGACTTCCAAGGAAATCCCGCGGATCACTTGATTACCGCAATACGATTTTTTAATGTCTTTTAGAGAAAGCACGGCAGAATTTAGCAAATGTTATGTGTCGCTCAGTAATCCCAAACCACCTCTTTACGAGTTAATCTGGGATTACTTCAGCAAATTTTAGAACGCCGGAACCACGCCACCGTTGTAGGTTTTCAAAATATACTGCTTAACCTTTTCAGATTGAAGAGCCTTAACAAGTGCGAGTAAAGCGGGGTCTTTTTCGGTTCCTGCTTTTACAGCGAGAATGTTCACATAAGGCGATTTTGCACCTTCGAGCAAAAGGGCATCTTTCACAGGGTTGAGTTTTGCATCAAGGGCATAATTACCGTTGATTAACGCACCATCCACATCTTGCAACACGCGGGGAAGTTGTGCGGCATCGAGTTCTCGGAAACGCAATTTTTTAGGATTATCGACAATGTTTAGCGGAGTTCCTTCCAAACCGGCTTTTGCATCGAGTTTAATAATTCCGTTTGCCTCAAGCAACAACAGTGCACGACCTTCATTGGTCGGGTCGTTAGGAATGGCTATTAGTGCGTTTTCTTTTAAGTCTTTAATGTTTTTGATTTTTTTGGAATAAAATCCAAAAGGTTCAACATGAATGCCCGCAAGTGACACCAAATTCAGTTTTCTCTCTCTGTTAAATGACTCTAAATAGGGCAAGTGCTGAAAAAAATTCGCCTGTAACTGCCCGTCGTTCAACGCGAGGTTAGGAGTGACATAATCGGTGAACTCAACAACCTCTAAGTTTATTCCCTGCGACTTGAGGTCGTCTTTCACAAGTGCGAGAAGTTCGGCGTGTGGCACGGGAGTTGCACCGACTTTGATGGTTTTGTTATTGCTTGCGCCTAAGAACAGCAGAAGCGATGCGATGGCTAAGCCTGAAACGAGCAATTTGTTCATAAGAACTCCTAAGGTTTCACTTGAAATTTTATTATTCCAAGTGGTATAGTAGGAATTTAGAAAAATTTTTTGTGTTTGTCAAGTGTGGAATGTAGAAAAATGTGTAATTGACAAATATTGTTAAAAATTTTTGGATGATAGCAAATCCACAACCTCACACATTTCAAATTGAAACATTATTCTTTATCAAATTTGTTTCATTTTGGAACAAACTATTAAATATATGGCTAAATTTTGATAGAATCGCCATTTTTATATTTGGCATAGATTATGCTGTTATATGCTATTTATATAATTATGCTATTATATAATCAGTGTAACAATTGAAAATAGGTAATACTATGGAAAACAAAAAAGAAAACAGCAATTACTTTGACCTGCTCAATAAACTTGGGCGAACAAATTCATTCTTACAACCTGATGCTACAAGGGTGGAGAAACCAAATGCACCATACAGTTCGAGTTTTTTAGATGCAGTTATCTCTTTGCCAAAATCAAGTAGCAAAGATACTACTAACAATCTGAATATACTCGACTTTGTCGCAAATAGCGATTCTTTGCCAAATTCAAGCAGTAAAGATACCGTCAAAAAACACAAAATTGACTCATCTACTCAAGAAACTGCGTCAACAAGTTTAACTGGAGATGAAAATCTAGATTGGCTAATGGACAAATGGGGAATAACAAATCCTAAAGTTAGAGATATTTGTCAACGAAGGATTCAACTTCAAGAAATACAGAAGACAGTACCTTATGGTGAAGAAGAATGGCTTGACGCATTTTATAAGATAGAAAAGATTAATGCGGATATTGACAAGCAAGGCTTTGGAGTAGCACTAAAAATGATAAATCAATTTATGAATGGATACGGAAAAGCGTTAAAATAGAGGGTTTATGCGTAAAAAAATACTTCTTGTGGTTTTACTTTTTGCGTTACTGATAACAGCATTAGCAATTTACCATAGGGAGTATATCTCGGCATATTTCTTTGTTATCACCACAAAAACACAATTTGATGCGAATGAGCATAAAGACGATTTTACTAAAACTTGGGATTTTGTGTGTACCTACAGTAGAGAGCGTAATGAAAATACATACGCTTTTTCATGCTTTTCCGAATTAGACAAAATTGCGTTTGAGTTTATGAGAGATACTCGCGGAAATCCGAGTAGACGCACAGAAAGAACAAAATGCAATTATTACGAATATCATAACCTTAGGCAAGAGGCAAATAATTATTCTGCAGAAAAAATGGTTTTAGGCGGTGAAGTTGACTATTATCCCGGTAAAAAGTATTCTGCAATCACAACCGATTTGGGAAATGCTTATTTTGCAATGGATAGTATTTTGAATGTTCTTATGATGAATATAGATTGTAATAATGTATCGGTTGCAATTTATCCTGAGAGTAAATCTATTGATTTACCAAAAACATTTCAAAAATTGCAAAAGATTTTACCAAAATGCACGCAACCAAAAGAAGAACTCATCGACTTGGCAAAATTTAGAACCGACTGCAATTTCAAAAGCATAGGCAAACCCGTGCAAGATAGCGATAGCACTCAAAATTAGGTTCTCTCGTGCGGAGCACGAGTATGACACTACCTCCATCTCCCGCCTTAGATTGACAGAAAAAAAATGAATAAGTTAGTCTGTACAGTCGCCTATCGGCTTGGTGTCCCGCCTGCACTGCCGAGTTCTCCACACCCCACACGCCACACCCTATACCCCACCCTGCAATGCAAAGTAAAATTAACAAGGGAACGCGGTGTGTGCCGAGCGCACCACACCAAGCAAAGCGACTGGACAGCGTAGAATAGAGACTATTGTTTGATTATTTTATTTATTGCTGTCAAAAAAAATCCATCATTTTCCCTTGCAATTCTAAAAGGGCGAATACTATTCGCCCCTACAATGATACGGGCGGGTTAAAAACCACGCCCCTACAAACTCTACTCCCAACTTTACACTTTCAACTCTCCACACCCCACACGCCACACCCTATACCCCATCCTGCACTGCCAAGTGCATTTTCTACATTCCCCTACAACTATGCGTTCTTTTTCCACAGCGTTGAGTATTTTTATCATTGCGATTATAAGCGTGGTGTTCTGTTCTGCGTTTTTAATATTTTATCAATCGGCAAAAAGCGAATTGGAAAGCGAAATTTTTAAGAGAAAACAGAGCGAGATGAACGCGGCGATAGCACATATTGAAACTTCAATAGCAAGTGTGGAGGCATCGGTAAATCGCTCGGTTTTTATAGCAAAGGAGCATTTGAGCACCCCCGAAACTTTTAAGAAAACTCTTCGTTCTATGCTGAAGACAAATCCCAATATTTACGGTGCCTGTATTGCAATTGAACCGTATTATCTGCATAAAAAAAGCAAATATTTTATGCCGTATATGTATAATAAAGATTCGGAGATTTACGAAATTGACAACGCCGGCAATGATACGAACAATTATTTTTTACAGGAATGGTATACGGTTCCGAAACGGATAAATATGAGTTATTGGAGCGAACCGTATTTCGATAAAGGAGTCGGCAATACCTTTATGGTTACTTATTCCCAAGTTCTCAATGATGCAAGCGATAATTTTTACGGAGTGGTTACCGGCGACATTGAACTTTCTCGATTTACGCGTTTAATAGATTCGGCAGATTTCAACAGCAGAGCAACCGTAAAACTCATAAGCAGGAACGGCGAACTCTTGGCGGGCGGCTCAAAGGCACTTCCCGACAGCGTGGAAAAAATGGAGTTCAGTGCGATAATTCCGGAAACAGGTTGGCAAATATTTATGCAAATTCCGCAATCCGAGATAGATAAAGTTCTTTTTGAGATGTCTAAAACTGCAATATTCACAATGGTTACGGGTTTGACGGTTCTGTTTGTGTTTGTGTTTTTAGTGATTCGTTCAACTGCCGCACCAATTAAAACTTTTGCAGATATTGCAAATCAAATTGCAAACGGTGATTTTAATGTTGAAGTTCCGATTATTTCGCATAGAGACGAGTTCGACAAACTCACTAAGGCTTTTGTGTTTATGCAGGAGTCGCTTAGAGATTACATTCAGCAGTTAAAATTTACGCTGACAAAACAGCAGGCTGTGGAAAAGGAATTGCAAATTGCACGGACTATTCAAATGAATATGCTCCCGAAAAATTTTGAAGTAATGGTAAATATCGCAGGGAAATTGAGCACGGAAAAATCGTGCAGTACGAGTTTTGATATTTTTGCTGACTTGCACCCTGCAAAGGAAGTTGGGGGCGACCTATACGACTTTTCAATAAAAGATGATAAACTGTTTTTTTGCATAGGCGATGTGTCGGGTAAGGGTGTTCCCGCCGCGCTGTTTATGACCGTTGCCTGTTCACTGTTCCGCGCCGCATACCGAACCTTCGATGATCCCGTGAAAATCACCGATTCGATTAACAATTCGATTATCGGGCAAAATGATTCCGATATGTTCGTAACTATGTTTGTGGGCGTGTATGATAGGAGTAGCGAAAAATTGAAC
>BNUP01000086.1 GCA_025997455.1 Fibrobacterales bacterium
CGCTGTGATGCCGAAGTTGAAGTTGAACCAGAAAAATATTTTGATAAGGTTATTGAGATAGATTTATCGGAATTAAAATCGTATTACAACGGTCCTTTCAGTCCGGATCGCTCTTTCAAAGTGAGCGAAATGGAAAAATCGCTTGATGAATTTGAAAGCGTTCCCGAAGTGAGTGCGGCGTTAATAGGCAGTTGCACAAATTCGAGTTATGAGGATTTATCGCGGGCAGTTTCAATTGTGCGCGATGCCGCGGCAAAGGGAATAAAACCAAAAGCCCCTTTATACATAAACCCCGGTTCGGAAAGCGTGCGTGCAACAGCCGAGAGAGACGGCATTTTGAGGTCGTTTATCGATTTCGGAGCAACAATTTTTACCAATGCCTGCGGTCCTTGCATAGGTATGTGGAAACGCACGGAAAAACAGGGTGAAAAAAATTCCATAGTTCATTCTTTCAACAGAAATTTTGTGGGAAGAGCAGATAACAATGAACAAACTCACGCTTTTGTGGCAAGCCCTGAAATGGCGGTTATCGCCTCTCTTTCCGGTTCGCTTTTGTTCAACCCCGATACGGATTTTTTAATTAACGAGCAGGGCGAAAAACAAAAACTCGCACCGCCTTGGGGAGATGAATTGCCGGCAAACGGATTTATAGACTCGTCTATTTCAAACGGCAGTGATGTAAAACGGGGTGCTCCGAATGTCGCCGCGGAAATTGCAATTAGCCCCACAAGTGAGCGGCTGCAAAAATTAGAGGCGTTTCCCGCGTGGGATTCCAAGGATATTTTGAACGCTCGACTTTTGATAAAAGTTAAAGGAAAATGCACCACCGACCACATTTCAAAAGCGGGAGAGTGGTTAAAATATCGCGGTCATTTGGAACGAATTTCGGGAAATTTGCTCATCGGTGCGACAAATGCGTTTAACGGCGAAAAAAATAAAGTGCATTTTCAACCAAACGGTGAAGAAATGCCCGTTCCCGATGCGGCACGGCAATATAAACTTGAAAAAGTTCCGAGTATAATTATAGGCGATGAAAATTACGGTGAAGGTTCAAGCCGAGAACACGCCGCGATGGAGCCGAGATTTCTGGGTGTTAGAGCGGTTATTGCACGGAGTTTTGCTCGCATACACGAGACCAACCTCAAAAAACAGGGAATGCTCGCCTTGCATTTTGCCGATAAATCCGACTACGATAAAATTTTGGAAAATGATACCTTTACAATTTTGGGTCTCCGCAATTGGACACCCGAAAGCCAATTCACACTTTTGCTCCATCACAAAAACGGCGCAATGGAAGAAATTCCCCTTAACCACACCTACAACCAAACACAGTGGAAATGGTTTAAGGCGGGCAGTGCGTTGAATGCGATGAAGTGAATGGGGGATTGTAGGGGCGAATAGTATTCGTCCGTTTAGCATTGCAAATTTTTTTTGGTGTATTCTATCCACACCGCGTTCTAAAGTTGCCTTGAACTGCATTTTTTTATTCATAATAAGATACAAAGTCCAACCAATCTTCGTTTGGATTTTCAAATATTTTTAGAGGTTTCCTATATCCTCTCAATTTCTGCTTTGGAGAGACCGGTCGTTTTGGCTATTACGGCAATGGGTATACATTCGAGTTTCATTGCACGGGCTTATTTCCTGTGCTTTGCGAACTTCACCATCTTGTCTGCCGCGAGCCTCACCCCTTGCCTCACCGCGAGCCTCGCCTGCAAACTCACCTTCCATCCTTGCAGTTTCAATGATACTTTCGTCAAACACATTCCTGTCTATACGGTATTCATATCTTTTGCGTTCTTCAGGAGGCATATTATCAACCTGCAATTTTTCACGAACCTCTGCAAGACCCTTTGCTCTAAAACTGCTCAAAACCTCATCATTTTTGAGGTAATAAATCCACTCATCCAACCTGTCTTTTGTTTTGTTATCAAATGCGTTTATCTTCAGTAAAAAATATTCGGGGAATGTTTCGGAAACAGTCTCCTTACCCAAGAATTTCTTTTGCCTATCCGAGAGTTCGAGCAAATCGTCTTTGTGAAGTCCCTTGAACTCCGTCTTGCCCCGATAAACATAGTCCTCGCCGTGCCCAATATCGAAATACACGATGTTTATGGAATACACCTTTGGCATTGTTTTGTATTTTTTGCCAAGTTTTATAGTAGGCTCTGAATACCTCGTTAAGAGGTAATTTGAGCCTACCAAGCGACATGGGCGAACCGAGTTTTTATGCAAATTTAAGTGGTTCGCCATCGTCTCAGAAGAACTCCTTATTTTACTATATAAAGTTTTGGGGAGTTCTTCTGAGATTACTATTATATCTGTGATGGTCTTGTAAACGCCAAATTGCATTCGATACCAATAATCCGCCTCAGAATCATTTTGTATCTCAATTAGCAACAACTCATTTTTCTTGTTCTTGACTAAAATATCTACCCTATTGAACTTATTTTCAGGAAATTCTTGGTTGCCTTCGCTCTATAAAATCTCTTTAATTTTAATGTCGTCTTTGAATAACTCGGACAAAAAGCCCTCTAAAATGCCGTAATCCGCTTTGTTACGCAAAATGCGTTTTATCGCCCAAACAAAACGAATGAGTTGCTTGGGTGCAGAAGTCGGTGTTTTTTTTGCGGGCATAAGGGGAAGGTAGAAAAAGTTGAGAGTGAAAAGTGTAAATTTGAAAGTGGAATTGAAGGGAAGCGGGTTTGAATAAGTATATCTGCCCTATTAAAAAGAAATTGTGATAATCTGTATATACTATGGCAGAAAACCCGCCCTTGTAGGAGCGAATATTATTCGCCCGTTTAGCATTGCAGGGAATCGTCATTCTGTATATCCTCAGCAGTCGCTTGCGAGTTCTTTCATTAGAGTAACATCTTTGGCATCGACTTGATGAAACTCATAATTAGGATTTGCATCATAAGATTTTTTTACCTGCCCGTATTTGGAGTAGTTGTCTATGCCAACAACGGTGTGCCCGCACTGCAATAATTCTTCTACCAAATACCCGCATATAAAACCTGCCGAACCTGTGACTAAAATTTTCATCTTGACCATACTCCCGGTTTTATCTTGCCTCAATCACACACTCATGCTTTTTTGTCTCTTTATCGTAATTGATACCTACTAACAATAATTGTCCGGGAGGGGCAGTTTTGAAACCCGCCCCTACAAAACCCGCAATATATCTTTTTTCTTTAATTTGCTGAATTGCACTATCGGCACTTTTGTCCCATTTTAGTTCCACCACCATTGCCGGTTTGTCTACATGGTTTGGACGAGGCAAAAACACAAGGTCGGCAAAGCCTTTGCCTGTGGGCAATTCACGGATAATCGTATAGTATTTTTTTGCACTGTAAAGACTAATAGAAAGAGCACAGGCAAGCGAATTTTCGTCATTGTATTTCAGGATAGACGCGTTCTCTAGATGTGCAGAATCGATTGCATCTGCAACTGCGGTTGCATCTTTTTGCCATATATCTTGGAGCAGTTGGTCAGAGGAGTTTAACATTTTTACAATTTCTTCCCAATGGGCACCCTTGATGGCGTTCACATATTCGGAGGATATTTCATTGTTCGGAATAAATACGGTTTCGGTTTCTATATCGTAGCCAAGATATCCGTAATGAATGAGCAGGGTTAAAACATCATCTTTGGATTTAAAAGATTCTAAATCGTTTTGAAAACTTTGTATATCCACCCTCGCCCGCTCTCCGCCAAGCATTTTTACCACCGAATCTTTTAATCCGTCAAAGTTCATTTCTATATGGATTTCAAGAGTCTCGTAGCTCGCTGTTTTATTCCAATAATTATTGAAATGACCGCTGAGCATAGCCATAACCACCGATTTAGGATTATACACATTGCCAATTTTTGGGAACCAATAGCCGTTGTACCATTGCCTGACCAAGTCAAAACTCCTGCCATATTTTTTGCATAGTGCCTCAACCTCGGATTCTGTAAAACCCACGAACTCAGACAATTCCCAAGGATCCGTCATTGAATACTCGTCGAACATATTGAGTGCCGACTGCGAGCCGTATTTTTTTACCGGCAAAATACCGGTCATGTAAACCAAATCTACATATTTAGCATCTTTCAATAGGTTCCGCAAAAAATCAAGATAGATGCACCAAAGTTCGGGATCGTCTTTAACCTCCCTGAACAAGCAATCCCACTCATCGATAATAAAAATAAACCCTTCACCGGTTTGTGCAAGAATATCCCTTAATGAATCTGTTAGGTTTGTTTTGTCAAAATAAGATATGTCCGGGTATTGCTGTTGCAAGTCCCAAAGTAATAATTTTTGTATTCGTTCCTTCATTTTTAGGATGTCATTAGTTTCGCTCCAAAATTGTTGAATGTTCAAAAAAAACACATTGTGCCTGTTAAGGTGCGTTTCAAAAGACGGGTCTTGTGCAATTTTTAAGTCATTGAACATATCTCTTGAGTTGCAGTCCTTGCTGTAGTATGCGGAAATCATCTCTCCCGCCATGGTCTTACCAAAACGCCGGGGTCGACTAACGCAAAGATACCGTTGTTTTGTCCCAAGTCTTTTGTTTGTTACAGATATTAACCCGCTTTTATCCACATAAATTTCGCTACGCAGAGAGGATGCGAACTCGGAGTTGCCCGAATTTAGATAAATGCCCATAGTTGTGAAGATAGAAAATTTACTATATTTAGGAAACCTCTAAAAACTCTCTTTGTAACACAATTCCACAGATTTGAGTTTTTAGAGACGACGGCGATACTGCGAGCATTCGCCGCAGGACGATATTATCAACATAAAAAACGCAGTTCGCCCATGTCGCTTGGTAACCTCTACCAACCTCTTAGGAGGTTAATAGTGGTTACCTTTAAAAAATGAGATTTTTACTCAAATTTTTTACGCCACCTCAATCACACACTCATGCTTTTTTGTCTCTTTATCGTAATTGATACCTACTAACAATAATTGTCCGGGAGGGGCAGTTTTGAAACCCGCCACTACAAAACCCGCAATATATCTTTTTTCTTTAATCTGCTGAATTGCACTATCGGTGCTTTTGTCCCATTTTAGTTCCACCACCATTGCAGGTTTGTCTGCATGGTTTGGACGAGGCAAAAACACCAAGTCGGCAAAGCCCTTGCCTGTGGGCAATTCACGGATAATCGTATAGTATTTTTTTGCACTATAATAAGCGAGTGAAATGATGCAAGCGAGTGAATTCTCGTTATTGTATGATAAAATAGATGCGTTTTCTATATGTGCGGTATCTATTGCCTCCGCTACTTCAGTTGCGTTTTTTTGCCAAGTGTTTTGTATCAGTTGGTCGGAGGCTTTTATAGCATCAACCACAGGTTTCCAGTTCGCCCCTTCGATGGCATTCACAAATTCTGTGGATACTTCGCTATTGGGGATAAATACTTCTTGGTTCTCACTATCGTAGCCCAAATATCCAAGGTGCACCAAAAGCGTGAATACATCATCGATGCTCCCAAATGTAACCATATCGTTTGAAAATTTATTAGGATTGATAACGATTCTATCGCCAGCGAGCAAGCGGACAACGGACTCCCTTAATCCCTCAAAGTTAATTTCGATATAAATTTTAAGAGCCTCAAAAGTTTCCGTTTTGTTCCAGTAAGTATTAAATTTTTTATGCAACATAGCCTCGACCACCGACTTTGGGCTATAGATACTCCCCACCTCCGGGAATCGGTAGCCATCGTACCACCTTTTGGTCTCGTCAAAATCCATATTATATCTTTTGCATAAACTCTCGACCTCGGACTCGGTAAAGCCAACGAACTCAGCAAGTTCTAAAGGGTCGGTCATAGAGTACTCAGTAAACATATTGAGTGCGGAGTGCGAGCCATACTTTTTGATTGGCAAAATGCCTGTCATGTAAACCATCTCCGCATACTCAGCATCCTTGAACAGGTTCCGCAAAAAATCGAGGTAAACCTTCCAAATATCGGGTTCGCCTTTGACCTCGCGAAACAAGCAGTCCCATTCATCCACGATAAAAATGAAACCTTCACCTGTTTGCGCAAAAATATCGCTTAACGAACGGGTGAGGTCTGTTTTATCAAAATAGCGCACACTAGAGTATTGTTCTTGCAAGTCCCAAAGTATAGAACTTTGCAAATTTTCTTTCATTTTTAAGAGATCGTAGGTTTTGCTCCAAAATTTTTGGATGTTCAAAAAAATCACATTGTAGTTGTTAAGGTGCGTTTCAAAAGACGGGTCTTGTGCAATTTTCAAGTCCTTGAACATTTCCCTTGAGTCGCAATCCTTGCCGTAGTAGGCTGCAACCATCTCGCCCGCCATGGTTTTGCCAAAGCGCCGTGGGCGGCTAACGCAAAGGAACCGTTGCGGAGATCCCAGTTTTTTGTTTAGAACTGATATTATATCGCTTTTGTCCACATAGATTTCTCCACGCAAAGAGGTTGCGAACTTGGCGTTGCCTGGATTTAGATAAATGCCCACGGTTGATAATATAGAAAATTACTTTTCCAACAACAACAGCAAATTAGACGGAAATCCCAAAAAACTCACTGTTTGAAGGCTTATGTTTTTCACCTCAATGAGACCTTCACAAATACGGCGTAAATCATTTTTTGTTAAAAGGTTCAGATTCTCTTCTTTAGAAAAAAATTCCTTCCCAAGTATTTTCAAAATACTGCGATGAATGTTTTTTGGCAGATAATGCAACAACGGAATAGCCGTATGCAGTTCAATGGGATGCCACCGATTAGGCGTTGTAATAAAAACATATTTTTTGGAAATTCGCAAACATTCTTTCACAAAACAAATTTGGTTTTCAAAATTCCCCACATGTTCCATAACAGCAGACGAAAACACCAAATCAAAAGAGTCATTCTCAAAAGGCATATCGAGAGCAGTCCCCCGAACAAACCGAATTCCCTTGTATTCTTGCTCCATCCATGAGGCATCTTGGTTTGAGAAAGCGGTGATTCTCTCCGGGTGAGGATATAAATTTTCAAAAAAATTGGACGACACCTGTGCTCGATCGGCAGTCGCTCCAACATCAATAACAGTTTGTAATTCCTCAAGGTTTATTTTTTGGGAAAGTTTGCGATACATTTTTAAGCGGGTGTTATACGCTGCTAGATTCGCCATCGAGTTGCTTTTTGCGGTTGAATAAACTAGGTTTTGTTTCATTTTTTACCTTTTTTCAGACGAAAATATAAAAAATTGCCGAGATAAATAATTGAAAATAAATGCCGTACCTGTCCCCAATATTTTTGCAAGCATTGGCGGTATCACAAGTTGCTCGACCAATAAATACATAACACTTAAATCTATAGACAAAGCAATTGTGCTTGCGAATAAAACAAGAAAATAATCAACAATCTGCTTTCTCCCTCTGGAGATAAATATCTGTTTGCACAAAAAATAATTAATCGTTCCGGAAATAATAAACGCACAAGCCGCCGAAAATAAATAATAAATATGTGCCCAATAATTAAGCACATAAAAAATAGACCAATCAATTAAAGCACAGATAAACCCCGCCACAAAATATTTTATAAATGAAATACGATATTTTTTTATTGGTACACTAAAAGCATAAAAATACCACTTCAAATAATTTCCTAACCAAGCAAGCAATTTAAAATTCGATTTCCCTGCCACGCGGTCAGTCCAAGTAGTAGGAGTCTCGGCAATTGTATAGTCCTGCCCGTATGCCTTAACCACCAATTCAAGTCCCAATTCAAAACCGCCTGAACTTTCAATTTTCTGCTTTTGCAAAAAAGAAGTTCGATATAACTTAAAACTATTGGTAGAATCGTGCGTGGGCACTCCCGCAAACCAATGCAGGGTTAAACCCGCAATTTTAGACATTAGCCCTTTAATAAAGGGACCTCCAATTTGCTTGCCGCCTTTCATATACCTTGATGCGCAAACAATGTCGGCGTTTTTTGCCTCCGCAAGATTAACCATATCGTTAATTACGCTTGGAGGATCAGATAAATCAGCCATCGTAACCACTGCATAATCCGTTGTGGCATCTTCTAACCCGGTTTTTATGGCATTCAATACGCCGCGCCCGTATTTGTTTTTGAGAAGAGTAATATTGTTTAACGATTTTGCCATTTCTTGCACAACCGGAACCGTTGTGTCTGTGTCCATATCGTACACAATAGAAATGGTATGCGGTACCGTAATCTCGCTTTCTATTTTTTCAATAGCAACCCGAATGTTTTCGGCTTCGTTATAAACGGGAATGACGATGGTTAGGGAGTGCATTACCGCTTCTCCAATACCCTCATTTGTTCCAATCTACAAGAAATTGTTCCGGAGTTAATCCCCGTATTCGAGATTCTTTAAAATCGAGAATATTCCGTGAAATAATAAAATCAAGTCCATATTGCAAAGAACTTAACCTCAATTACAGCATCTTCAAAATCGGTTATCGCAGAACGAAGTGCTGTACGCAAAATCATTTCATCAATAGGAATTACCGTAAAAGAATCTAAAACAGCAACTATCATAGCATTTATATTTTTATTATTTCGATAAGTTTTTTCTAAAAAATAGGACAATGTTGTTATCTCATGAGCACAAACATATCCATCCAATTTTTTCTCAACACACAGTACAATAACTTGTGCGGCAACTTCATGAAAATTTCTTTTGTTCAAAAAATCAAGAATTACATTGATGTCAATTAAAACTTTTTTCATGAAATCGTCTCCGAATCTCTACCTTGTCGGGAATTGGCTCATCTTGAAATGCTCCATAAAAGGACTGTAAACTACGGCGGGCAACATTAGTTTTTTTCTGTACTAAATGCGTACGCATAAGAGATCCCAAAAAATCATTGATAGCATTTTTTTCTATCATGTGTTTTAACTCTACATAAATGTCCTCATCCACGGCAATTGTCATTTCTTTCATCATAGTTTGAACTCCCTATATGGGTAATATAGTAAAAAATTAAATCCCCCCTACCCTCACCTGTTCCACAATCCAAGGAATCACTTCGTCTAAAATTGTGTCGAGTTTGGTATCTGCGGTAAAGCCCAAAATGTCGGCGGCTTTTTGTACCGACGGGACTCGTTTTTGAACATCGTATCTATAGGGTGCATCTGAGGTGTAGGCAAAAGGTTTGTGGGTGTTGATTTTATTCCAACTTAGAACCGTGATTTTTTGCAGGTGTTTATTTTTATGCGCCTCAATTGCCGCATCGAATGTAGAGGCTAAAATACGCTCGTTCTCGGCAAGCAGTTCATAAGCCTGTTCGTGAAAATACGATATGCCGCCAATCATGGCCGCCGCCGCAAGTATTTGATCGCAATCGCTTGCGAGTTCTTTCATTAGAGTAACATCTTTGGCATCGACTTGATGAAACTCATAATTAGGATTTGCATCATAAGATTTTTTTACCTGCCCGTATTTGGAGTAGTTGTCTATGCCAACAACGG
>BNUP01000087.1 GCA_025997455.1 Fibrobacterales bacterium
AATTATCACCAGAGGCAAAACTTCGCTACGATAGGGATTTAGACCGCAGACTGAATTGGGAGAGTGCAATTAGGACAAAGATTGACAAGGCGAGGAGCGATGGCGAACTTGCAGGCGAGGCTCGCGGCGAGGCACGAGGCAGGCACGAGGGTGAGACTCGTAAGGCACAAGAAATAGCCCGCAAACTCAAGGCTGAAGGCGTAGCGATGAGCGTTATTATCGCGGCAACTGGACTTTCTGCCGAGGAAATTGAAAAAGTTGAAAGAGTAAAGTGAAAAGAGTAGAGAATAATAACTTTCAACTTTACACTTTACACTTTTCTCTTTACACTTTCAACTCCTGCACTGCCGAGTTCTCCACACCCTACACGCTACACCCCACACCCCACTTTTCTACCTTCCCCTAATGACACCGGAGAATTGGCGAAGGCGGCAAGACTTGCATTACAGAGTTCGTGATTTTTTTCAGAAACGCGGGCTTTTGGAAGTTGATGTTCCCGTAATGTCAATGGCAGGCGGCACAGACCCCCAAATAGATTACCATGAAGTTTCTTCAGAGCCTACTAACGAGAAATATTTAGCAACCAGTCCCGAATTTTTTTTGAAACGGCTTTTGGCAAACGGTTTCGGTGATATTTTTTCATTAACGCACGCGTTTAGAAAAGGTGAAAGCGGTGAGCGACACAACAGCGAATTTAACATAGCGGAATGGTATCGCATCGGCTTTTCTGCAGAAGATATGCAAAAGGAAATTGTAGATTTGGTAAATTGCATAACGGGTTTTAATTTGCCTCTTAAACGAACTACTTGGAAAAATGCATTTGAAAATGTTCCATTAGACAAACTTAAACTTGAGCACTCAAATTGGACTTCCGAAGAAATTGAGGATTACGCCCTCACAACAATTATAGAACCTACTTTGGGAAAAGGATGTGCGGAATTTTTAATTGACTATCCGCCCGAAAGAGCGGCACTCTCAAAGATAAAAAACGGTATTGCGTGTAGGTTTGAATTGTATATAAACGGAGTGGAACTCTGCAACGGTTATGAGGAATTGACAAATTATGAGGAACAAAAAAAACGATTTTTTGAGGATTGCGAAAAACGAAAATTAACGGGTAAACCCGTTCCTAAAATCGATGAAAATTTTTTATCAGCGGTTAAAAAAGGAATACCCGAATGTTGCGGGGTTGCGCTCGGATTAGACCGTCTCTATATGCTTGCACTCGATAAAAAAAACATAGAAGAAATTTTGCTATTTTCAGATAACGATGCTTGAATTATTCACTCCGCATTTCGCCTCAAAATTTATAGAGGAGAATCCTTGCCCTTTGCGAACGCAAGTGGAATACTCGCCAAAAGAGTATATTCACATAAAAGGTTTTTCCGCAGATCCGGTGGGCGACAATAAAGCAAAAATTGCAGACGGAATTTTGCACAAATACAAAGGGCGAATTTTGGTTTTGGTAACAGATGCTTGTGCATTGCACTGCCGATTTTGCTTTCGCAGAAATCAAAAAAATGCGCCGATTAAAAATTTGCCTCAAAAACTAAGTGGTGTATTGGCGAACGACCCAAATATAAAAGAGGTAATTTTAAGCGGCGGCGACCCTCTTATGCTAAGCGATAATGAACTGCAAAACTTTTTTGATGTAATTCCCGCACACATAAATATACGGATACATTCAAGAATGCCAATTGCAAAACCCGAAAGATTTACTCCGCAACTTTTGCAAATGCTAAAAATTTTAGGACATCGCCTGATTTTTGTTCTGCATTGTAATCACCCGAATGAACTCGATGAAAAGTCGAAAAGAATTTTTAACTTTTTAAGCAAAAATAAAATCACGGTCTTAAATCAAAGCGTTTTACTTAATGGCGTAAATGACAACGCTCAAACTCTTGCCGAACTCTCGCAAAAATTATTCTCTCAATTTGTTATGCCCTATTATCTTCATCAGTTAGACCGAGCACAAGGCACTGCACATTTTGAAGTGCCTCTTTTAACGGCAACAAAAATTTTTAAAAAATTAAAAGAACTTCTTCCCGGATACTTAGTTCCGAAATTCGTTAAGGAAGTCGCAGGAAAAAAAAGCAAAGTGTGGCTTTGAGTTTAACCTTTTAATGCAGTTATCGCTTTGTTCAACCTTGCAAATAACACTTCCAACTTGTCAATTGCCACAGAAGAAAATGCAATTCTTATTAAGCCCGAAAGCACAATAACGCCAACGCCGTTTTTCAAACACTCCTGCCGCACCGCCTCAGGCTCAACGCCCAAAACTTTAACGCACATAAAATATCCGCTGTTAAACGGCATTGCCTCAAAATTTTTTGAATATTCGGGATGCGATTTCAAAATCTCTTTTATCTTTTCGTATCGTTTCCTAAGAGTGTTAAATTTCTCCTGTTTTTCGTTCTCATAACTTTCGCTGTTATATGCGGCGAATAAAATTTCCTGCGAAAGTGACGGTGCATTTGAAATAGTTGCACGCACTGTTCCTGCGGCTTTATCGGTTAAGGCTTTTAATTGTTTGTCGCTTGCACCTTTAAATGCAAATGTGATAAACCCAACCCTGAAACCCCAAACGAAGTCCTCTTTTGTGGGACCGTCTAATTTTACGGCGAGTAAATTTTCGTGCAAATTTGCGATTTTTCCAAACAGAGATTCCGTGAAAATACCTTTTTCATAAACCAATCCAAAGTAGGCATCATCGAGCAGAACCACCAAATCCAAGCCGTTTTCCGCACCGCTTTTTAATATGCTCACAATTTCGTCTGCCTCTTTTTCGGTTATTGTGTAGCCTGTAGGGTTGTTGGGAAAATTCAAAAGTATAATAACTTTTTTTGCATTTTGGTTAATTTTTGCAACTGCAATTTTTTCCGCCAATGCATTTTTCAAAGATTCCGTATCGAAGTTTCCGTTTTTGAAAGTGTTAAATAATTCAATTTTTGCACCGAAACTTTCGGCGAAAATTAAATCGTAATTATCCCAATATAAATCCGAAATTAAAACCGTGTCGCCCTCATTCACAAAAAGCGATGCCGATACCGAAAGCGCGTGTGTGAGAGCTGCGGTAACCACAGGCTCGCTAAATTTCACGGTTGTGCCTTCGTTCGTGTTGCCGCTGAGCGAAGGATTTTTTGAGAGCATCTTCTCTGCCCATTTTCTTCTTAACTGTAATTTCCCAAAACTCGGCTGGTAAAGGAATGAACTTTGCAATTCTTTTTCCGGCAATGCAATTGTTTTTTGAACGGAAGAAAGCACAAGCGGCGTTCCGTCATTTTCAAACGCCGTTCCTATAGTGGCATTTATTTCGGCACTTTTTGCCTCCGCACTTTGCCCAAGAATCCCTTTATGCGGAAAGTAAATTTTTTTCCCCCGCTCCGAAAGCACACGAAACGCAACCGACTCGTTCAAGTCCTCATTGAGCACTTTTGCCAAATTTGAAATATTGTTTTTCACGGAGAGGGAATGTAGAAAAATCACGCAGCAGTGCAGGGGTGTAGGGTGGGGTATAGGGTGTGGCGTGTAGGGTGTGGGGTGTGGGGAAGGGAATTGTAGGGGCGTGGGTAATAGAGTGTAAAGTTGAAAGTTAAAAGTGTAAAGTTATTATTCTCTACTCTTTACTCTCTACTCTTTACTCTTTACTCTTTTCACTTTTTTGGTGCGTTCTATCCACACCGCGTTCCCTTGTTAATGGAAAACTCGGCGGTGCAGGGTGGGGTATAATCAATCCATCACATTGCGGTCTTCGTCTTTTTCGGACGAACTCAACACCTGCTCCAAAGTGGTAATACCCGCAAGAGCCTTATCCATACCGTCCATTCTAAGCGTGCTCATACCTTGTGCAAGGCACACCTTTTTAATCTCATCGCCGGAGGCGCGTTTCAAAATCAAGTTGCGGACTTTTTCACTCGGCACAAGAAATTCATAAATGCCGGTTCTGCCCTTATATCCCGTGGTATCGCATTTTTGGCAACCCCTGCCTTTGTAAAAAACCTTATCCTCAATGTTGAGTTCCTTTCTCAATTCGGGGCTAATGGTGTTATCTACTTCCTTGCAATGAACGCAAATTTTACGCACAAGTCGTTGCGCCAAAACTCCCTTAATAGCAGTAGATACCAAAAACGGTTCCAAACCCATTTCCAAAAGACGGGGGAATGCACCCGCCGCATCGTTGGTGTGGAGCGTGCTAAAAACCAAATGACCCGTTAATGCACTTTCAATTGCCATAGATGCAGTTTCTTTATCGCGCATTTCACCAATCATTATAACATCGGGATCTTGGCGGAGAATTGCCCTAATGCCCGCCGCAAAAGAAAAGCCCGCCGCGTTATTGATTTGTCCCTGATTCACGCCCTCAATGTTCATTTCAACAGGGTCTTCCATTGTTGTAATGTTGAGCGTATTATCTAAAATTCTGCGAATGCCCGCATAAAGCGTTGTAGATTTACCCGAACCCGTAGGACCCGTCACCAACAAAATTCCGTTTGGCAAATGAATAGTATAATCGAGTTCTCTAAACACGGGAGCGCGGAATCCCATTTGGTCTAAGTCAATTTGACCAGAATTCGGGTCGAGAATACGCATAACAATTTTTTCTACCGTTCCTCTTTTGCGCAAACTCACGGGGAAAGAACTAACGCGCAAATCTACCTCTTTTCCGCGAGCGCGCACGGTAAATCTGCCGTCCAAAGGCTTGCGCTTTTCCGCAATATCCATTCGGGAAAGCAATTTTACGCGAGATAAAATTTGCGGCATCAACCGTCCGGGAATGGGCGGCATAACCATTAAATCGCCGTCTATACGAATGCGCAGTTTAAGAAAAGTTTCCTGAGGTTCAAGATGAATATCACTCGCCTTGCGGGCAATGGCATCTTGAATAATTGAATTTACCAATTTAACAACCTGCTGACCTTCTTCATCTGAGAGTTGCTCCTCTTGCGCCGCCGCCTCTTCCTCTTTATTTATTGTTTGCAGGTCTTCGTCTTCGTTTAACTTTGCGAGTGCAACCATTGCCTCGCCGCTCGATGAACCCGCATAAACTCGATTGATGGTGTCTATAATATCCTTTTCGTTTGCCATCACGGGGTCAATTTCCATTTGCACCTTAAACCTAATATGGTCAAGCGTGCGTTGGTTCGACGGGTCGTGCATAACGAGTTTTAGGACTTTTCCTTTAACTTCAAGCGGAACAACTTTGTAAGAACGACAAAATTCTTCTGTTAAAAGTTGCAGAATTTCACCCGGAATAAACACTTCACTCAAATTTATAGTTGGGATTTCCAACTGCGCCGAAAGAATTTCAATTAACCTTTCTTCCGTCATAAAGCCGAGTTGCATTAGCATTTTGCCGAGCCTCAAACCCGTTTTTTTCTGCTCTTCAAGTGCCTTGTCCCGCTGTTCCACGGTAATGTAATCTTTTTCAACGAGCAATTCGCCAATTCTTTTGTGCTCACTCGTCTGCAACTGTTCGCCGAGAAC
Organism: Fibrobacterales bacterium; assembly: GCA_025997455.1. Lineage (GTDB taxonomy): Bacteria > Fibrobacterota > Fibrobacteria > Fibrobacterales > Fibrobacteraceae > BNUP01. Next base: position 5,485 of record BNUP01000087.1, read on the forward strand.
ACCGGTCATCTGTTCTTCGCTTACAAAGCCGAGTCGAGTTAAAATTTTGCTTAAATGCAAACCGGTGCGTTTCTGTTCGCCAACGGCGTGCGCCAACTGGTCTTCGTCAATGAGACCTTTTTGAATGAACAGTTGTCCGATTTGCAGTTTGCTGTTATTTGGCATAAGAAACCATATCCATCGATTTTCTCAAAAAACCATCAAAACCTAAGTCTTCATCTAATTTTTCCCAGCGAATTCCAAAAGCGTTCACTTCATAATGGAATAAGTCCGTTTTTTCTGCAGATGCCAATCGTGGATAATTTGAAAAATACTCGCAGGCAGTTCTGCCGTCTGCCGTTTGAATATGTGCTGCATCATCGGTTAGCCAAACGCGCACAATATTATCTATTGTCATTCTTAATCTCCAAAAAAGGCATTCCATCTTTCTAAAAAATATAAATTATTCTTCAATACAATTTTCTTCACATCCTTCAAATCTGAAACTGTCATACCTTTATTTTCTATCAATTCTACCGCATTTCCGAGCGAAAACTTTACTGCTCCGCTTTTCCCTATTATATGAATATGTGGTGGAGAATGATCATTAGATTGAAAATAAAACCTAAAACCATTCTCAATTAGTAAAGTGGGCACACTACTGAACCTTCCAAGCGGTAATTAGAACCGAATGTTCGGTTGCCTGCTTATCATCGACTTCAACCAAAATCAAATACCATTTAGTCCACTGACCTTCGGCATAACCCGGAGCGGCGACAAAGTAATAACTCGATTTGGAAACATCTAGGTCATCATCTCCCGAACCTGTGAAGATAAAATCCCCTGTTTTGCTCGGATTTGCTATAACGCAACCGACACCTGAACTTTTAATCGCTCCTTGCGTGTAATCCTCTGCATTTACGCAAGAGGTAATATCGAAGTATTCATAAATTTTGTAACCGCCGTTTGTTTTGAGAGATAAACCGTTTCCGTAGGTATAAATATCGGCATCTGTGTAGGTTGCAATTGCCTCACCCGCACTCAACTTTATGCCTTTAAGCACCCCGCCCGTGAAGTCGGATGCGATTATTTTGGCTTGGTCTATGCCGCTTATTTTGGTTATGGAACGGCTCTCAACGCTCGAACTTGAGGCAACGCTTGAACTCGATACCACGCAATACACATCTGCAGGTTTGGTAAATTTTTTGCATTCGCTCGCCGCCGCATTCTTTTTTCCGCGCACCCAAGCATTCACGCAAACATTGTGCTCGCCGCAACTTATGCTTTCGTTGCGAATGTCTATGGCAATGTCATCTCCGCCTGCATCTTTTATGGTATAATTTTTTATGCTGTCGGCTGGTGTAAATTTCTTATAGTTTATGGCGAAGTCGCTTGCAATTTGAACAGAGTCTAATTTTTTTAAACTCGTGTCTGTTGGTAGAGTTCTCACAGAACCGCTTATGGTTACGAGGTAACTGTTGAGTTCAACAGTGAAATTGCGAATTTCAACACTGTCGGTTTCCACAACAGGCGGAACATACGCACTTGAACTTGACCCCGATGAACTATCATCGTTGTTGTTTCCTGATTCGCTACTGCAAGCAGAGAAGAACGCCGCTACAGCAGCCACAGACAATAAAGACAAAGACTTTTTCATTGAACACCTCTTTTTGTTAAAATGCACATTTTTTTGGGCGGGTTTAAAACCCGCCCCTACCACACACACGCATCCCAGATTCCCGCCTTCGCGGGAATGACACACAGGGTCGTCCCTACACACCACCATTCAACGGGCGACCATTGGTCGCCCCTACCCGTCATTCCCGCACAGGCGGGAATCTGGATAACGCCTATTTCTTCTTCAACCTTCTAACGCCGAACATATCTATATTTTCGGTGTTATCAAATTTCTTATTGATATTAATTTTGCCCTCGTTGTAATTCACGCTCCAATAGAACTCATACACCTCAACATATGCACCTGCTCCTGCATAGCGACCCTTTTGGTCTTTTAAATCCCAAGCCACATAAATGCCGCTACGATTTGTTCTGCAATTACCCTGTCCGTCAATTTTGAAAATCGGGTCGTTGCAACTTATAGGAGGCAAATCGCGCTTCACAACGAAATCACCCAAATTCGTATGATAATACGCCTTTGCACTTAAACTTATTTTATCTGCCGAAATTGTGCCTGCGGGCAAACCGTTCTCCTGTTCCAAATCGGCAACGGTATTCTCAATATCGGGCTTAAACACCTGCCCCACAGAACCCGGATAGAGGAGTTTAGTGCTATCTACAGAATAACCTTCGGGCACGGGCAAATATTCTATAGGATTTGCATCGGAGAAAAGCGTGCTTGGGTCAAGTTCCAAACCCGGATATATACTGTTTGTATTACCGAGTGCATCTTTTAGCCTGTCTTTGCTCGGATCTACATCTGCAATGAGTATTTTATCCACAGTAAAGCGTTTTCTACCCTCAATTCTTCTTCCCTGCTCATTTGGATTCGAGGAATTACCCGCCAAATCAACCAAAGAATGCGGAATTGCAAACTTCACGGAATCGCCTGCAACGGGCGTATTTGTGGTGTCTTGGCTTGGGTCTTTATAGGCTTTGTAGGTTAAATACACAATGGAATCACCTGCGGTTGCGGGAATTGGAGTTCCTGCCGAGAACCAACTTATGCGGGTAGGCTTGTCTCTTTCGCCAGAATAAACATCGTAGGCGGTTTTTCCCCTATCCAAAAGTTTGTAGGCAAAACCGACTTTAACCGCATCATCGCTAACGCTGCCGTCTTTTACAACCAACTCGGAAAGTTCAATGGTAATTTTATCGTTGCAGGGATTGCTCACCTTGTTTCCGCAACCTTCACCGCCGTTATACTTTGCCGAAACCACTATTGCAGGTATTTTATCTTCAATTTTGCGGGCAGAACCTGTATTTATCACAATTCCGCCGTTTTCATCATCGGCAAATGTTGCCCACGAACGAATGTTGGCGTTGCCTGCGGTTTTTATCTTTTTGCTGAACTCCGCACCTGATATCACAAGAATAGAATCGTCTTCAAACTTACGACCTTCGCTTGTCCAATAATCCGCATTTGTAGCAGAATCTAAACCCGCATTGGTGTATTCGTTCTTGTCATTTTTTGTTCCCAAGCCAAAACCAAGCGTTGTATCGGGATCCCAGAACACTTCAATAAAATTGGGCAATGAGTCAAGAATTGTGCCGTTTTTCGGGAACTTTTTGTTGAATGCAATTCTAAGAGAATCGCCGATACCGTCGCCATTTACATCGAAGAGTTCAACACCAACGGGATAAGGAACAATGGGCTTTCTAAACAAGAGAGAATCCCACTGCGCCACGGTTTCTTGTTTTGAGGAAGGTCCTCTCACCGAGAAGAATGCAAATGTATCTGCAACAATAGGAGTAACTCCCACTGCGGAGAAGTGCGCTATTCCGTTTTTAACTTCGGCATCAAAGAACTCTATTAAATCTTCATCTTCGCCGAGACCTGCATCAATGGAGTTTTCATCTGTTGCCCAAGATTTAGGGGAGAGTTTAAAGTTGCAGGTTAAGCAGAGTTCGTTTTTACCGTTTGAAACATCATAAGCGGCAACCGCTCTGTCTATTTGCGTGCCGAGCCAACCACTCATCCCGCGAGCACCGTTGGTGCTTGTT
>BNUP01000088.1 GCA_025997455.1 Fibrobacterales bacterium
GCCAAGTGCATTTTCTACCTTCCCCCTCAATGACCACCCATACCCCACTGCCGCCCGGCTTCAAAACACCGCCTCTTTCAAACGGAACGGAAGAGTTTTTTGTCAATATGGGACCTCAACACCCCAGCACGCACGGAGCATTGCGTTTGGTGCTTCGCTTAGACGGTGAAACCATAGTTGAGGTAGTTCCCCACTTCGGATACATACATCGCGGACTTGAAAAACAGGCGGAAAGCGAAACTTACATACAATACATACACCTCACCGATAGGCAAGATTACCTCACCTCGCACCAAAATAATCACTGCGTTTGCCTTGCAATTGAAAAAGCGATGGGAATAGGCGTGCCCGACCGTGCGGAATACATTCGCGTTATGCTCTGCGAATTAAACCGAATTGCATCTCACTTGGTTTTTTATGCCTGCTTTGGCGGCGACTTGGGAGGACAAACCGCACTTCTTTACGGGTTCAAAGAACGCGAAATGATACACGATATTTTTGAAGAGGTCTGCGGACAACGACTCACAATGAACTATTTCCGTCCGGGCGGTTCAACAAAAGATGTCCCCGACACCTTCATACCGAGGGTTAAAAAGTTTTTGGAACATTTGAAACCCACAATGCACGACTACGAAACTCTTCTGTCAAAAAATGTGATAGTGCTGTTCCGTTCGCAAAAAATCGGAGTGCTTTCAAAGGAAAGAGCAATTGAACTCGGTTGTTCGGGACCCGTTCTCCGTGCAAGCGGTGCAAATTACGATGTCCGCAAAAACGACCCATACTCAATATACAGTTCGCTGAATTTCAATGTGCCCACGGCAACCGAAGGCGATTGTTACGCGCGGTATATCGTTCGTATGCAGGAAATTTATGAGTCGATGAAAATCTTGGAACAGTGCATTGCCAAGTTTCCGCCGGGTGCGTATCGCAGTGCACCAAAGCCGAGTTATAAACTTCCGCAAGGAACTTATTACGCACAAACCGAAAATGCAAAGGGAATTTACGGCACATATATAGTCGCGGAAAAAGGCGACAAACCGCACAGAATTCACACCCGCAGTCCGAGTTTTGCAAACCTCGCGGCATTAAACGAAATGAGTCGCGGGCACAAGGTCTCGGACTTGGTCACAATAATGGCTACGCTTGACCCCGTGATACCGGAAATAGACCGCTGATCATTTTCCGCTAATCACATTCATTTGATACACGCCCCAGTCGACATCAACATCGCCGGCAATTGACTTGTACCACTCATTTGCACGAGTGTTGTGCGTTCTTATCAACCATCGAATTGTCGATGAACTGTGCGTTTTTGCTATTTCAACCAATTTTCGATAAAGTGCGGAACCTATATGCCTTCTGCGAAATTCTCGTTTTACAAATAAGTCTTCAACAAATAAATTTTTTGTGCCCCTGAAAGTTGAAATCCCGTAATAATAAACCGCCATAGCGGTAACCTCGCCGCCAACCTCCGCAATCAATCCGTAAATGACCTCACTTTCGAGCCATTCGCAAACTTCCTTGCTCCCAACGGACACAGACTTCCCACCTTCTCCTGCAAAATCCTTCAACATTTCCACAATCTCAAAGGCATCACTTGGCATTGCAGGACGAATAATTATTGACATTAAACATTACCTCGCCTCCGTAATTAGCAAAATCTATTCCAAATAATTTTGATAGCGTTTTGTGGTGTTTTTGCGTATGCTAAAGCATAATTATATACAAATGTGTAATAAATGATAAAAAAACTTACATTATTGTTCTAATATGGTGCGTTCGGCACACACCGCGTTCCCTTGTTAATGGAAAACTCGGCGGTGCAGGGTGGGGTATAGGGTGTGGCGTGTAGGGTGTGGGGAACTCGGCTGTGCAAGAGTTGAAAGTGTAAAGTTGAAAGTTGAAAGTTGATAGTGGAGAATGTCCATTTACCATAGACCAACTTGCAAGTTTATAGAGTTGAAGATTGAAAATTATTCGTTGAATAAGTATAGCCGCCCAATTAAAAAGAAATCGAGATAATCTGTGTAAACAATGGCGGACAATAATAACTTTACACTCTATTCCCCATATCCTTCTCCCTTCTCCCCACTCTCAACTTTTCACTTTTCACTTTCAACTCTTGCAATTCTAAAAGGGCGGGTTAAAAACCACGCCCCTACAATTCCCGTATCCCCTTCCAAAACCCCACACACTACACGCCACACCCCATACCCCTGCACTGCAAAGTTTCTACATTACCCCCAAATGTGTCGCTATGACGGGTTGAAGGGAAGGTTGTAGCGAGGGGGAGACCTCCCCCTACAAAAAAATCTATATTCCCTCTAATATGAGTATTGTAGATAAATTGCTTTATAAGATGTTCGGCACGCCGCACGCACGCAAAGTTAAACGCTTGCAGCCAACATTAGATGCCATAAAAGCCAAACTTCCCGAATATGCTAAATTGCACGATTCGCAACTTGCGGCAAAGACCGCTGAATTTAGGGAGCGGTTGGCAAAGGGTGAAACTCTGGAGGATTTGAAGGTTGATGCTTTTGCGGTTTGTCAGGAGTGTTGTGATAGGCGGCTCGGTATTTTGAATGTTTTTGATGAGCAGTATAAGTTTGATTTTTCTCAATTGACCGAAGAGATACAGCGCGAAACAGAGGCTGCGAAGGAACTTTTAAAAGGGGGAACTCCCGATTGGGAAATTCATCTCTCCGCGAAATTTTATGAGGAAGTGCGGGAACTTTACCCAGAATCGCTTAAGCCTTTTAGGATGATGCCTTTTCCCGTGCAGTTGATTGGCGGGTTAATTTTGCACGAGGGTGCAATTGCGGAAATGGCTACTGGCGAGGGTAAAACGCTTGCGGCGGCTTGTCCGGTGTATCTAAATGCGATAAGCGGCGACGGAGTGCATGTGGTAACCGTCAATGATTATTTGGCGGAAAGAGATTCCAAAAATATGGGTCGCGTGTATAAATTTTTGGGTTTGAAGGTGGGTTTAATAGTTCACGGTTTGAACAATGACCAAAGGCGGGAGAGTTATAATTCCGATGTGACTTACGGCACAAATAACGAATTCGGTTTTGATTACCTGCGCGATAATATGGCTATTCAGCAGGGCGATTTGGTTCAGAAAATTTTGAATTATTGCATTGTCGATGAAGTGGATTCTATTTTGATTGACGAGGCGAGAACTCCGCTTATAATTTCAGGTGCGGCAGAAGATGCCACAGAAAAATACCGCAAAGCGAGCGATTTGGTCTCTCGTCTGAAACGCGATGAAGATTATACGATTGACGAGAAATATAAGAATGTGCAAATTACCGATAAGGGCGTTAATCACATTGAAAGCATAATGGGAATTACGGGTCTTTACGGCGAACACGCAGATTGGGTGCATTATATTTTGCAGGCGATAAAGGCGCATAATGTTTTTGTGAAAGATGTCGATTACATAGTTCGCGAAGGTGAAATTGTGATTGTCGATGAGAATACCGGTCGCCTTATGGAAGGTCGCAGATATTCGGAAGGCATTCACCAGTCTATAGAGGCAAAAGAGAATGTGCAGATTAGGCGGGAGAACCAAACTCTTGCAACTATTACATTTCAAAACCTCTTCCGTATGTATAAAAAATTATCCGGTATGACGGGAACTGCCGAAACGGAGGCAACCGAATTTTTGAAAATTTACAATATGTCTACTTGGGTTATCCCAACGCATAAACCCTGCATTCGATACGATATGCAAGACCAGATTTACAAAACTGCCGATGCAAAATGGAAAGCGATAGTTGCAGATATTAAAGATAGGCACGAGAAGGGGCAACCGCTTTTGGTGGGAACTATTTCCGTTGAAAAATCCGAAAAGTTGTCTAAATTGTTGAGAATTGAGGGCATTCCGCACGATGTTTTGAACGCAAAAAATCACGGGCGCGAGGCGGAGATTATTCAGTTTGCGGGGCACAAGGGAAAGGTGACGGTTGCAACAAATATGGCGGGCAGAGGAACGGATATTGCACTTGGTCCCGGAGTTGTTGAACTCGGCGGATTGCATGTTCTCGGCACAGAAAGGCACGAGAGCAGACGAATCGATAATCAGTTGCGCGGTCGTTCCGGTCGTCAGGGAGACCCGGGTTCGTCGCAGTATTATCTTTCGCTCGATGACGATTTAATGCGCGTTTTTGGCGGCGATAATGTGAAACGGATAATGGACAGGTTCGGCTTAAAAGATGACGATGTTATTGAACATCCTTGGGTTACAAAAAGTGTTCGCAATGCACAGCGCAGAATTGAGGGGCAAAATTTTGATGCCCGTAAGCATTTGCTCGATTATGATAATGTTATGAATGAGCAGAGGAAGGTTATTTATTCCCTTCGCCGCAGAATTTTGATGGGCGAGGAAGTGAAACAGGAAATTTCCAACAGGATTGAAGATGCGGCAGATATTAAGGTAAGCAAATATGTGATTGCAAATTCTTATCCAGAAACTTGGGATATGGACGGTTTGGAGACCGATTTGGCACATACTATGGGCTTTAAGTATAAACCTGAAGGCGAGCATTTGGCGGGTATGAACGCGGAACAGGTTTTAGATGAAGTTCTGAAACTCTACAATGAGCGATATGAAAAAATCTCTGCTATGCTGCCAGCGGAGGAGTTATCCCGCTTTGAAAGAACCGTCCTCTTGAACTCCATAGATACGCAGTGGAAAGACCATTTATACGGAATGGATCAACTCCGCGAGGCTACAAGATTTCACGGATATGCACAGAAAGACCCTCTGATTGTTTATAAGGCGGAAGGTTTTAAGATGTTCCAAGAGTGTTTGGAGACCATCGCTACAAATACGGTTATGGGTATTTTGAATGTGCGTGTTGAGGTTAATGGACAAAGTATTCCGCTTGCGGCAATTCCTGCGATAAAAAGACCGACTATGACTTTTGAGAATAGAAATTCGGATGTTTCAAGTGCTGCTGCGGGAGCAACTTCAGGGGCGGCAACCGTTCCGCCGGGTGCTAAGGCTCCAAGCGGTGTGCGAAAACAACCCGCGAAACCCTCACAAGTGATAAACCAAATACCCAAAGTCGGGCGAAACGACCCCTGCCCTTGCGGTTCGGGAAAGAAGTATAAGCAATGTCACGGGAAGGAGTAGGGGCAAATTGCAATTCGCTTTTACGATATTATTCCTCTTAGCCGTTGGTATTCGCGTTCATCGGTTAAGTTTATATGTTGCGGGCTGAGCGAGGCGTAGCCTTGTGAAAGCCACCAATCATCAGAGTTCTCCCGTGTGTCGGGAACTTTGTTGCCCATTAAATTATAAGACTTCCGTGCAACACCTTGTATTTGTGCAACTCCTTGCAACGCAACGCCGTTCTCATTTTTTTCCAAAGAATTGGCAGGCGAATCTTCATTTACCAAGTACGCTGTTTCATTACCCAAAAAATCTTTGCATTTATCACTTTCAACATAATAATCGTCGAACATACTATTACTCGTGGTGGAAACCCTAACGCCTTTGCAGGGATTTTCGGGAGTGCAGGGCGGAACATTAAAATTCCACAGAGTTTGCTTTGGCATATCCGTAAAATGCTTGTTTCGCAAAGTTTCCGCAACCCATTTAAGTGCAAAATCCAACGCCTCATCACTCTGTTTTTGCAGAGAAACCGCAATTGCAGGCACACCCCAAAGTGCCGCCTCCCGCGCCGCACCCACCGTTCCGCTGTAAAACGATGCAACTCCCGCATTATCACCGTTATTCACACCCGAAATCACAAGGTCAATAGCGACATTTTTATAAATATGCTTGAGAGCAAACTTCACACAGTCGGCAGGAGTCCCGTCTAAATAATGTGCCTCGCATGGAAAATTTTCCGCCTTTTCAAAATGCAGTGAGCGATAATAAGAAAAACCGTGCCCCACACCGCTCTGTTCCTTGTGCGGTGCAACCACAAAAACTTCCCCCACATTGCACGCAACCGCCGCACCCGCAAGTGCGAGCAAATTGGAACTTGAAATTCCGTCATCGTTAGTTAAGAAAATACGCATTTTAAGTTAATCCCAAATATCGTCGAGTCCGCCCCTGCACCTATTCCACTCTTTATCTGCACTGCAGAGTTTTTCCAAAATGTTCGTATACACAGCGGTATTCACAAAACCCTTGTAAATGCGGCGTTCAACGGTTTCACCCGTCTCGTTATCTATAACGCTTATGGTGTCGTAGTGCTTTGGATTATCCTTATATTCGGCGACCATAGTCTTTGAGAGCAAACCCTCAACCACGCGCCCTATAAAGCGGGATATTGAAGTATTGAACTCATTTTCGTTATCTTGCAAAATTTTAAAATCGCGGAAAGGTTTTCCGTATTGCAGCCAATAACGCAGAGCGAGAGCCACAACAACATCGCGAATAGCCGAACGGAATGCGAATTTATCTTCAAGTTTTCCGCCTGCCCAAGTTATGCGGGTGAGCGGATTATCCTTGTTCGGTTCAATTCTGGTTCCTTGTCCCGGAGTTACCGCTTTAATTTTTAGCGGCAACCGCCCAAGTAACTGCCAAGCCTTAGTGTAAATTATACAGAGTTGAACAAAAGGACTCTCGTGCTCGGTTGTCTGCCTGTAAAATGAGCCGAAACACCGCTGATAAAGCGATTCTTGGTCAAAAATTTGGTCGCTTGCTCTGCTTTCGGAAATTTTGGAATCGAGCAACAGCATAGTCTTTGAAAGTTCGGGGCGCATTCTCACTTCTAACTTTCTCGTCCGCGTTTTTGGGCGAACTCCCTCTTTATATATGTAATAAAAACCTTCAGCCTGCATTTTTTGCCAAATAAAGAACTGCAAATCGTCGGCGGCACGCAAATGATAACTGAAAACCGGATTTTGACGATTGTTCGCCATAGTCACCAAACGCACAAAATTCCCCGAATCGTGCTCCTCATTCTCAGACGGATAAGGAATAACAACTTTCACCAAAACGAGCGGATTTACGGGTTCATCAACGCGAGAGGCATATTGTTCATAAGTGAATAAACTCTGTGCTCCGTTTATGATTTTCGGATGGTCTATGGATAAAAACCACTTTCCCGATACTTGTTCGGACAGTAGATTATCGCCCGTAAGGGTCATTCCGTTGTGCAAAAAGGGAAATTCCTCTATTGTGTCGCTCTTTTCCATACCCAAAAATGCATCGAGCAAACTCGCGTTTGTGTGAGTCTGCGAACCGAGATAAGTTCTTATGTTTGAAGACACAATCATCATATTGTGCTTTGCCCTGTGTCGCCTGCCAAGTTCCAAATGATAATTATAAATCTCCTCAATGGGCACAAAACCCACGAATAACTCGCCCCTCTTGCTCTTTATTCTCAAAGGTGCATTTTCAAGGGAAAGGCGGAGTTGCTCGTCTTCAATTTCTTCACCATCTATTGTGTCGGTATCTGCGGATACTTCGGCTATTATGCGGAGTTCGTTTTTCCACGAGGTTAATTTTTTGCGCAGGTCATTTCTCGTTTTTTTCATTTCGGAATCGGTAATATCCTTTCCGCCTTCGGTGCGCAAAATGGTTATCTCCAACCGTTGCGGGTTTCCCTCTATATCGGATTCTACCTCCGCATCATCCGCATTTTCATCGTCGGAATCGGCTGTGTGCCAAGTGGGGACTTCCTCGCGAATCGCCAAAAAGAACGGGTTGGTCGGGTTTGAAGTGCGTAGCAAAACATCGCCCAGACTTTTTAAATCGGAGGAGAGCAGGGAAAGAGCACCGTCAATATCGTTTTCTTCGTCTAAGAATATGAACAACCCCAGTATTTTGTTGGTGTATTGAAACGCGTGGAAACAGCCTTTTTGTTGGTTTAGGTAATGCAGTGCCTTCTTTTTTTCAAGCGGCACTCGAATATCCAAACTGCAATATTTGGCTATAAAATCCAATCTACGGTCAAACGCTTTATTCCAATCCATAAAAACTCCATTTTGTTATCGCGTGTAGGAATATAGAAAAAAAATTTTCGCTTTATATCGAGAAAAATGCAAAAAAGTGTGATTTTTGGCACTAAAAATTGCAAGTTTGGGAATGGGGGGGTGGGAACTCGGCATTGCCGCCATTGTTTATACAGATTATAAAGGCACGCGTTAGCCGTTCTTTTAACAACCCCCCCCCTCGAATAACCTCACCTTGACGGCGAGGCTATTCTTCCCCCCGTTTCTACCGCACTAAGTGCTAACGGGGGAAACGGAACGGCTCGCGTACCACTAAGCATTAAACCATAAGTCTAAGGCACGCGTTAGCCGTTCTTTTAACAACCCCCCCCTCGATTGGGATATTGACGGCAACGAACTTTCAAGAGAACTCGGATTAGAAATTCGCATTATAAACGATTTTTTGGGGATTTCGTATGGCATTCCCACGCTCGATGTGAATAACCCCGAACAAATTCTTGTCCTTAAGCATACTGACGGCAGCACCCCCGAACCAAGACAAACTACAAAAGCGGTGATAGGACCGGGAACCGGTTTGGGAGCGAGTTTTCTCACTTGGACGGGCACGGATTATATTCCTAATTCGTCTGAGGGCGGTCATTTGACTTTTGCACCTTTTGACGACGATAGTCAGAGTTTCCGCGATTATATGCGAAAGCAGTTAAACGCGTATCCCGATGTTGAGGTGCTGGTTTCGGGAACGGGAATTCAAAGTATATATGAGTGGTGGCGCGACACACGCGGTATTCCGCAGAACGATGCTTGGAAGGAAATTGAAAAAGCAAAACCGACCGACCGTCCCAAACTTATTTCCAAAATATCGGATTCAGACCCTGCCGCTGCATCGATGTTGCGTCTCTTTGTAAAAATGCTCGCACGATACGCAAGCGATATTTCTACGCTGCTTTTACCGTTTGGCGGTTTGTATTTGGCAGGCGGAGCGGCACAAAAAGAACTCCGCTGGCTCATAGGCGATAATTTGTTTATGAAATACTACGAGATGGCTTACAACAAGAACATTAAACCTCTTCTCGCACAAGTTCCCGTGTATCTTATAAAGGATTACTCTATAAGTTTATAC
>BNUP01000089.1 GCA_025997455.1 Fibrobacterales bacterium
CCTCACGGAGCAAATTCAACATTAACAATGTTTCAAAAGAAAAATACCGGATTTATTGAATGTTTCAATAATTTTTACACCGTTTATTACAGTAATTGCCAAATAAAACATTTGAATTTGCGTTATGGACAGAACATTGTTATTATAATCCTCAAAACATCGCTCTAAGCGATATGGAAATGCCGCCTAAATTCCAAGCGGAAGTTTCGCCAAAAAGTAAGTCGTTTGATTCTGCACTTATCGAGGAGTAGCCGAGTTCGCCCCAGAATGAGAGAGTGTTCCATTCCCAAAAACGATAGCCTAAGAAAATTCCGTAGCCGTTGCCTAGCGGGTCGAATTTTGCAGATATTTTTCCCCAAGTTGAATAAATTTCCGTGTGGGGCAACAACCAATAGTAGCGAAAAAATAAACTGAAATAGTCGCCGTTGGCGAGGCTGATTAAATTTGGAGAAATTTGCAGGCGGTATTCTACAAAGGCGGGAAAGGCTTGCATTGTGTAGTGCAAATTTGAAATTTGCCCGAATTTGTCTGAGAGAACTACCGATTCTTTGTCGTAGAGGAAACTCGCGCCGAGTGCTACCGAATGAAAATCGTTGAATTGCCAAAAAATGCCTGCCGTAAGCGGGAATGATAAATTAACTTTTTGAAAATTTTGTTTTTGTGGGAGCACGCGTAAGGCGGCATTTGAAGTGTCGGATATGTCGGCAAGGTAGTCAATTGAGTCTTGGGTGAATTTGGCATCTAATTGGGACTGGAATTTGTCGCGGTCGGTGAAGTTGATAAATTGTGTGCCTGCCGATATGAAAAAGTGCAAGCCTCGTTTTATTGTGGTGTCGGGGGCGGAGGTTGTATCAATGTCGGAGATATTTAATGTGTCAAGTAGGGGTGAGTTGCTATTCGCCTCTACAGACCATATTTGCGGGTTCGCCCCCAAAGAGGAATCAGGACTTGCAAAATTAAGAGTGTCGGGGATTGCCTCTTGGGAATAGCACATCACAGTTATAGAGAGTAGAGAGAAGGTAACCACCATTAACCTCTTAAGAGGTTGGTAGAGGTTACCAAGCGACATTGGCGAACTGCGTTTTTTATGGTGATAATGTCGTCCTGCGGCGAATGCTCGCAGGATAGCCGTCGTCTCTAAAAACTCAAATCTGTGGAATTGTGTTACAAAGAGAGTTTTTAGAGGTTTCCAGAATAGAGTAAAATGAATAATAACTTGCAGGGGCGACCATTGACCGCCCGTTATGTGCGATAGCGATGGGGGGGCATAATACTTTCCCCCGTTAGCCCTGCGGGCGTCTTGAACGGGGGGAGGCAAGAACCGTGCCGGTAAAGTGCGGTTCTGCAAGGGGTGATTATTTCTCACACCGTTATCCTTCTCGCACAGCGGGAGCAATTGCCTGCCCAAGTGCCTTGTGCGGTTAAATACACTCTGGAATACACACCGCAACAATGGCTGATAACTCCCATCCACCTTCTTTTATTAAACTCCGTCATCTCTCTTTTTTAGTTTTTGCTTTCGCTCGGTTTCCAATTTCTTTTCAAGGCTTTTTTCCTCGCTTGCAATTTTTTCATCAAGTGTTCGAGCGTTTGCAATCATTTCATTATCGTTTGCATAAACAGAACGAAGTCGTTCCAAATACAAGCGAGCCGCCGCAAATTCTTTCATATCCGTATAACTGTTTATCAAAAGAACAATAGCCTCTTTTTGACGCGGGCTTTTTGGGTATTCATCTAAAAATTCCTTTAAGTAAATCGCAGATGCCCCCGGCTCTTCCATTCTATAATAAAGCCGTGCGATTTGAAATTCATTTTCCGCCTCACGATTTTTCAAACTGTCTAAGTAGAGCCACGCAGAATCTACAAGTGCAGAGTTTGGATACTCCGCATCGAATCGGTTAAAATCGCGTATAGCAAACATTGTGTTCGACTGGTCGCGGCTGTCTTTGTAGGAGAGATTATATGCCGAGACCGCTTTTCGGTAAGCCGCCGTTTCTGCATAAACCGAACCTGAAAAAAAGTTGATAAATGAACCGTATTCCGCTCTCGCCTCTAACCATTCCTCAAGATGAAAATGCGTTTCCGCCAAGAGAAAATGCGTTTCTTCCATCACGCCCGTTCCCGTGCAATTTTGCAGAATTTCATCCAAATCCTCTTTTACGCTGTAATACTTTCCCGCCTTAAATTTTTCCTCTGCGGTTTTGTATTCGGCTACGCACTTTTCGGTTAGAGTTCCCGTATAAGTTTTTGAGGAGCAAGATGAAAATAAAAGCGATAGGCAGGCGACTGCCAAAATTGTGAACGCGGTGTGTTGCTTCGCCTGCGGCTCGCTGGTGACGGAACTCATCAAATTAGAATTCGCCATACTAAATTAACCCCTTAAAAAAGTCATTCCCTTTGTCATCTACAATAATAAATGCAGGGAAATTCTTAATTGTTATTTTGCGAATTGCCTCCATTCCGAGTTCGGGAAACGCCAAAACCTCATTGCTCAAAATGTTCTGGTCGGCGAGGAGTGCGGCTGGTCCGCCTATTGAACCGAGATAAAAACCTCCGAATTTTTTGCAGGCATCGGTTACTTCTTGGCTGCGATTACCCTTTGCGACCATAATTAAACTCGCACCTTTTTCTTGGAATTTTGCAACATAAGAATCCATTCTGCCCGCAGTTGTGGGACCAAAACTTCCAGTTGGCTTTCCCGGCGGAGTTTTTGCCGGACCCGCATAATACACGGGATGCTTTTTAAAATAATCTGGCAAGTCGCCTTCTTTCTCTAAAATTTCTGCCAATTTTGCGTGGGCAATATCGCGGGCAACGAGCATTGTTCCCGTTAAGTAAAGCGGGGTTTTTACGGGGTATTTTGAGAGTTCCGCCAAAACTTCTTTTATGGGGCGGTCTATGTTAATATGAACCGGTTCGCCGAGACCGATAGTTGCGTAATCTACACCCTTCAAATATTGTTCCGGGTTGTGCTCCATTTTTTCGAGGAATAAACCCTCTGCGGAAATTTTGCCTTTTATGTTTCTGTCTGCCGAACAACTGACACCTATGCCGACGGGGCAACTCGCGGCGTGACGGCTCGCTCTAATCACCCGCACATCGTGAACCAAATATTTTCCTCCGAACTGCGCACCGATTCCCGATTTTTGTGCGAGTAATTTTACCTTTTCTTCCATTTCCAAGTCGCGGAAAATTCGCCCGTTTTTTGAACCGCTCGTGGGCAAATTATCCAAATAACCGGTGCTCGCTAATTTAACCAATTTCAAATTCGCATCTGCACTCGTGCCGCCAATTACAACCGCCAAATGATACGGTGGGCAAGCCGCAGTGCCAAGCGATTTAACTTTTTCGTTCAAAAACTTCTCCAAATTCGCAGGAGTGAGAAGTGCCTTTGTCATCGGGAAATAATAAGTTTTATTAGCCGAGCCTCCGCCTTTGGCTACAAACAAAAAATCGAAATGGTCTTCCTGCGCCGCATAAATATCTATCTGCGCGGGGAGATTGCAAGCGGTATTTGTCTCATCGAACATCGTTAGCGGTGCAATTTGACTGTATCGCAAATTGAGTTTGGTGTATGCGTTGTAAATGCCCTCCGAAATTGCCTCTGCATCGTTTATTCCCGTCCAAACATTTTGACCTTTTTTCACAAAAACCGCCGCTGTTCCCGTATCCTGACAAAACGGCAAAACGCCTTTATTAGCCACGCAGGAATTTTGCAGCATAGTGAGTGCAACCAATTTATCATTTTGACTCGCCTCAGGGTCGCTTAGAATTGCCGCCACCTGTTTTGTATGGGCGGGTCTCAAGCGAAAACTCACCTCCGAATATGCCGCCTCAGTCAATTTTACCAGAGCCTCGTGCCCGACCTTCAAAACTTTTTTACCGTCAAACTCGGCAATCGAAACACCGCTTTCAGCCGCATCCGCGATTTTTTCGTATTCGGTTGTATCAACTCCGTATTGCAGGTTTTCTTCATATTCAAAGGACATAGCAAACTCCTATATTTCTGAAAGGGAAAGTAGAAAAAAGTGGATAGTGAAAAGAGTAGAGAGTAGAGAATAAAGAATAATAACTTTACACTTTTCTCGTTCAACTTTTTCTACCTTCCCCCTTATATGTATGAATCTGTGCTGGAAACTCAATACCGAAAATATACCGACAGGATAATCCTCCTGATTTTAATGGTGTTTGGCTTTTTTAGAATGTTGGTGGAGTTTATCAGCGAAAAATATGCAGATATAGCGATAACCGGAGTAGCGGTGGCAACTCTGTTCGTCCTGATATATATTTTGCAGAAAAAAAACATAAAAAGTATGGGCTTTTGGTTGCCGTTAATCTGTTATCTGGGGTATCTGGCGGCATCGTTTGCTATGAGTTCCTTTGTTTATTTGGTCGGGGTTTATTGCCTTATCGCAACATTTTCCGCATTGTATTTTAATCTGAATGACTATTTCAAATTCACCATTCTAACGCAAATAATTAACCTGCTTCTTGTAATTCTTCTGCCGCCTGCCACAGTGGGGAACGCGTTTTTTATGAACATTATTTTAACATTATGCATTAGCGTAATGTTTTATATCTTGGTATTTTTTGCCACTAATAAGTCGAATGAGGCGGGAAAGGCTTTTATATCTTTTAACGCACTTATGCAAACAACGCCGAACATTTTAATTTTAATTGACCCAGACAAAAGAGTTAAGTATATGAGTAAAAGTGCGGTGCAGATTTTAGGTGATACCGAAAACCCTAATTATTTGACCGGCAGAGATTTTTTAAGTTTATTTACAGACGGTGCAACCAAAGACGCATTTGGTAAAATTTTAAATTCAAAACACTCTTACAGCAGTTATGTAAAATTAGATTTGGGTAACGGCTTGCGAACTTATGATGTACGAATGGGCAAAATTCACGATAAAAACTTTTCACAAATATTCTTCCACATAAACGACATTACGGATTTCGCACGCTTAAAAGATGAGGCGGAATACAATTCAGTCACCGATACGCTCACAAAACTTCCTAACCGCAGGAGTTTCGATAAGCAAATTCATATTGAATGGAACAGAGCGATGCGTGATAATGTTAATGTGGCATTTTTAATGATAGACATTGACCATTTTAAAAATTACAACGATACCTACGGACATTTACAAGGAGATGAACTTCTAAAAATGGCAGGAAAAATTTTTAGCAGGACACTCAAACGGAGCAGTGATTTTGTGGCTCGTTTTGGCGGCGAGGAATTTGCCATTATCTTGCCCGCAACTAACATAGACCGAGCGATTACGGTTGCCGAGAATTTGCGGAAAAATTGCGAGGCAGAGGTTATTTTAACCAAAGGCAATGAAGAGACAAAATTTACAATAAGTATCGGCGTTTGTGCCGTAATTCCCAAGAAGGGAAGTGATGAGGATTATTCGCTTTTGCTAGAAGAAGCCGATAAAGCCCTATACCGAGCAAAGGAAGAGGGAAGGAACAGAGTGTGTGCCGCGGAAATTTCTGTCAATTGATTACGGTGAACGAAGGGTGGGAATAGCATTTGCGAGCGAAGAGGTGGGCATTGCGTTTCCGCGGGAGACGATAGATGTTTTGGAAAAAAATTTGTGGGCGGAACTTTCGCGGCTTGTAGCGGAGAATAAAATTACGGACTTTGTTTTGGGTATGCCGATTCATCCGAACGGAAATCCCGAAGGAAAACAAAAGGTCGTTTCTGTTTTTGCGGGCGATCTAAAAATTCGTTTCCCAACTATTGAACTTCACCTGCAAGATGAATCTTACAGCACAATAACCGCGCTTTCCGCAACCTCACATCTCAAAAAGAAAGATAAGCGGGACAAAGGACGGGTAGATAAAGCGGCGGCGGCTGTGATTTTGCAACGGTTTTTAGAGGGGTGGAACTGATGAATAATATATATAATCGATGTTCCATACGGTTATCAAATTACGATTATTCGCAAAACGGATTGTATTACATTACAATATGCGTTCAAAACCGAGAATATTTGTTTGGTGAAATAACAAACGGTGAAATGATATTGAATGACGCAGGACAAATTGTTGAAACGGTTTTGAATGAATTACCGCAACATTATTCAAATGTTCAATTGGATGCATTTATTGTTATGCCAAATCATATACATTGTATAATTGCCATTGTAGGGGCGGGTTTCAAACCCGCCCAAAACGAAACGGCGAATATTGGAAGGACGGGTTTCAAACCCGCCCCTACGGGATCAAAATCACGCATACATGGTTTGCCGGAAATCGTTCGCGGATTGAAAACATTTTCTGCTCGCAAAATTAACGCATTACATAATACAATGGGTGAAAAATTATGGCAACTCAATTATTACGAGCATATTATCCGTGATGAAAAATCGTATCAAACTATATCAGAGTACATAGTTAATAATCCTGCAAATTGGCAAAACGATGAATTATTGTGTAATAATCAATCCATTTTTTTGAGAAGGAACGATGCAGTTTTACAATGACAACACAATAAAGCAACTCCGAGACTTTGCGGATATAAGCATAATCATAGAGCAGTTTGTGCCTCTCAAACGGGCAAGCGGCGGAAAATTTTTGGGAGTGTGCCCCTTTCACGATGACAAGCATCCGAGTATGAATGTGAATCCGAGTATGGGAATTTACAAGTGCTTTGCGTGCGGTGCGGGAGGTGATGTGTTCCGTTTTGTTATGGAGCACGAGAAAATGGACTTCCGCACGGCGGTTCAATTTGTGGCGGGAGTTGTGGGTTTTAACCTGCCATCGCTTTCGCAGGAGCAAGACGAAAATTTTGAAGAAAAAGATATTATTCGCAAATTGAACGAGATTGCACAGAATTTTTTTAGAGAGGAATTGAGCAAATCCGCACTCGCAAAAAAATATTTAGACGAGCGGGAGATAAGCGAAAAGACCCGCGATTTATTCGGCTTTGGATATGCACCTTTAGGCGGACTTATTGAACTTGCAATTAAAAACGGATTTAAGGCGGAGGCGGTGATTAAGGCGGGACTTGCAAACGAAATAAACGGAAAAAACGAAATAAACGGAAAAATACTCGATAAATTTTACAACCGCCTGATGCTTCCCATTTGCAGTTTATCGGGTGCGGTGGTGGGTTTTGGCGGGCGCGATTTGAGCGGAAACAGTCCTGCAAAATATATGAATTCTCCCGAAACCGAATTATACAGTAAGGGTGAAATTTTATACGGTCTCAATATAAGCCGCAGAGCAATTCAAAAGGAAAATTCCGTGATTTTGGTTGAGGGGTATTTTGACCTCATTTCTCTTTTTCAGGCGGGAATTGAAAATGTCGTTGCAATTTCGGGTATTGCACTTTCCGATAAGCAATGTAGAAATTTGGCGAGATACACAAAGAATGCATTTATAAGTTTGGACGGAGATGCGGCGGGGCAGCGGGCAACGGGGCGGTGCATTGAGGTTTTGCTGTCGCAGAGTTTTGCGGTGAATATTGTCAACTTGATGAGCGAGAGCGGTGAAAAAATTGACCCGGATTCTTTGGTAAAAAAAGAAGGTGCGGAGGCATTCAAAAATTTACTCGGTAAATCGGCGGACTGGCTCGAATATTTGAGATTACAGAGCAACCCGAACAGTGCGGAGGAGAAAGCAAATTTTGTTTCAAAAGTTAAAAATTTAATTGCAACTATGAATAACGCGGAACTTCGCAACCAATATTTAAATTTGCTGCAGGAGAGGTTTAATGTTTCAAGGGCACTTCCGTATAAAAATAACCCCCCCTTGCCGAACCGTGCTTTCACAGCACGATTCTCGCCTCCCCCCATTCAAGATACCCTCAGGGCTAATGGGGGGAACGGGAATTCACCCTTGCATAGCGGGCGACCGATGGTCGCCCCAACATCTGTCATTGCGGGCACTGACCCGCACAGCGATGGCGGCGATTCAAATGTCATACTCGTGCCCCGACACGAGACACCAAGCCGACAGGCGACTGGGCAGACTAACTTATTTCTTTCTTTCTTTTCTGCCAATCCAAAGAGTGCAATGGCAAATAATTCATCATCGCATTTTTTGGATTATCAGGTCAAGCCTGATAATGACACTCATAGCAAATATTCCCCTCCCCCAACAATAAACTACAATGCAATTCCCGGAAACGAAATTCGCCTCGTAAATCTCATTTTCAAAAATCCGCAATTGCAAAACTTGGCACTTGCACATTGCGACCCTTCTTTATTCACTTCTTCATATTTGGGTGAACTTTTAGATTACGGCTATGCACTTTATGAAGAGAGCGGAGAAATTGACCTCAAAACTCTTTACGAAAAACTCCCGCCCGAACATCGCGAACTTTTATGGAGACTTCCCGATGAAAAATGGACTGAAGAAAACGCTCTGCGGGAATTTTCAAGCGGTGTTCTCAAAATGCTTATCTCAAAGTCAAAAAATGAACTCCGTGCCGCAAGAGGCGAAATTGCACTTTATATGGAAATTCAAAATAAAATAAAACTCTACGAAGACCTTATGCGAAAATCAGAAAACGGAGAGATGACCGCAGAGGAATTGCCGTAACAAATGTGAAAAGAGTAGAGAGTAGAGAATAATAACTTTTCACTTTACACTCTCAACTTTTAACTCTTGCACTGCCGAGTTCTCCACACCTCACACCCTACACCCCATACCCCTGCATTGCAAAGTTTCTACCTTCCCATATATGCTTCACCTTTCAACCCAAGAACGCTTCGTAAATCCATACACCGACTTTGGATTCAAACGCATATTTGGCGTGG
>BNUP01000090.1 GCA_025997455.1 Fibrobacterales bacterium
GCCGATTCCGCAGGAGTCAGACACTTCCACATTCTGCACAGCACCTTCAAATACCGACACTCCTCTGCTATTGGAACTGCCCGCAATAATATCAAATTGCTCCGCATCGCTATTTTTTGCGATTTTAGTTAAAAATTCTACAGCCTCTGTAATTTGCATAAAACGCCTATAAATTTCCGTTTTTTATAAAAATCTCATTTTCGCCGTTTTGAGGATTTATCCAATTCACTAGAATGGATACGCGAAATGCGGGGTTTAGCGAATCCCAATACGCATTAAGAGTCTCGGTTGGTGTAGCGAAAATTTCCGTTTGCTTTGGCAACCCTATAAAAGACACAAGAGGATCTGAATCGCCCTCATAAGTTGTGAGCATTTCTCCCGTGCCTTTAATTCCGCTCTCGCGTTCAATGAAAAATGCACTGCGCCCGTTCTCATTTTTTATAATGGACAAAGCATAGGCACCGTTCGGGTAATATACGCCCGAAATTCGCGGCGTGAAATTCGGTTGGTCTGGCTCGTAGGTGCGGGTTTTGAGTGCCTCTTCCGCGCTTTTACCTTTCCCCAAAAATTCCGCGATTGTGTCGGTTTGGTCGCCGTTTGTGACTATGTGCGTGAATTCATTTTTTTTCAACAAGTGTGATTTTTTAACCTTGCGATACGGGAAGTAAATTATTAAACTTGGGTCAGAAACCTTTGCCTCGTCAAAAGCACGAGTTCGCACCGAACCGTCGTCGTTTTGCAAAAAAATTCTATTGCGGCTGTTTTCGCTCCGCCCCATTATCCAATAAACCTGCACAAAATCGCCGCTTGGCGACACCCCCTGCACCACCCCGCGACCGGGATAAGGATTATTTTTCAACCAATCAAAAGAAGCCATAGGGGGAAGGTAGAAAAATTGGGGTATAGGGTGTGGGGTGTGGGGTGTGGAGAAACTTGGCAGTGCAGGAGTTAAAAGTGTAAAGTTGAAAGTGGAGAATGTTCATTTACCATAGACCAACTTGCAAGTTCAACAGTAATTCCGTAATGGCGATAAGCAAATGAAAAGTATCATGTAACTAGTCTAACAATTTCTATATTGTCTCAATGCCCCTAAAACTCCCGCTCGGAATCCAAACATTCTCTGAAATCCGTGAGGACGGTTACCACTATGTGGATAAAACTGCTCGCATTCACGAGTTGGTAACTTCCGCCAAAGTTAGTTTTCTCTCCCGTCCCAGACGATTTGGCAAATCGCTTTTGTGCTCCACGCTTGGCGCACTCTTTGAGGGAAAACGAGATTTATTTAAGGGACTTGCCATTGATTCGCTCCCTTTGGAATGGAAAAAGCACCCGGTGATTCATATTGCGTTAAATTCAGGCGATTTTTCCAAAGATTCCGAAGTTCTTGAGTCGATACTCCATAATATTTTGCTTAATACGGCGAACGGTTTCGATATTGAATTACGGGGCGATGTTGTGTCGGTGCGGTTCAGCAATTTGATTTTAGATTTGCACAATCAATTTGGAGAAAAAGTGGCGGTTATCATAGACGAATACGACAAGCCTCTGCTCGACAGCATAGATAAAAAAGATATTCACGATGCAATTCGTTCTGCTCTCAAAGGTTTTTATGGCGTGCTCAAAGCATCCGATGAACATCTAAAATTTGTGTTTCTCACAGGCGTTACCAAGTTCTCTAAGGTTAGCATATTCTCTGATCTAAACAACCTCACCGACCTCTCCTTAAATCCTCGCTATGCCGATATTTGCGGTATTACGCAAGAAGAATTGGAAGAAAATTTTAAGGAGGAGATTGAGGAATGTTCAAGGGGAACGGGCGTTTCGGCTTCGCTCAACGACCAGAGCGGGAAACGGGGAACAGAAAAATATCTCGCCAAATTAAAACGCTTTTACAACGGCTACCGATTTTCAGAAAAACCTCTCACGGTTTATAATCCCTTTGGCTTATTGCACCACTTTAATAGTGAAGGAAAATTTATTCCCTATTGGTATGAGAGCGGCACCCCTACTTTCCTAATAAAACTCATTAAACAGCAAAATATTAATGTCTTAAATCTCGAAAAAAAAGTTCTCTCTTATGACGACTTTCGTAAATTCGATTCCGAAAATATGGATGCTGTGCCTGTGCTTTATCAATCGGGCTACCTTACCATTATAGGATATAACGAAAAACGGGGTACCTATAACTTAGGCTATCCCAATGACGAAGTGCGCACAAGTTTTGCGAGCAGTTTAGCCGATTTATATATCCACATAAAAAACGATGAGAAAACTCCCTTTGTACTTAAACTGATCGATTCTTTGGAGGCAGGAGAAGTAGATAATTTTGTTGAGGCGTTGCGTCCGTTTTACAATAATATTCCTTATGATGAAGCATCTAAGGTTGAATCTTATTATGAATTGATATTTTTGCTTACGCTGCGAATGCTCGGAGTTTATTGTGAGGCACAGGTACACACGGCAATTGGCAGGATTGATGCGGTGTTGAAAGTTGATGATTTTGTGTATGTGGTAGAATTTAAGGCAAACGGTACGGCAGAAGAAGCCCTTCAACAGATTAACGATAAAAACTATGCACTCTCATACAATGAGCAAGGCAAAAAAATCGTTAAACTCGGAATAGAGTTCGACAAAGAAAAACGCAACATTGGGCGGTGGGTGGTAGGGGAATTCGCTTAGTAGGCTCTGACGACTATTTGAAATTAGACCTGACCGATGCTCTTGGAAATTTCAAGTGGTCTGTGTTTGAAGGAAATCTTTCTAAGGGGCAGAATATAGTTTACTTGGATTGGAATTCTGTTGATGCTTCAAAGACATATCTTGTTGTTCCGTGCAAAGAAAAATAATCTGTCCATAAACGAAGTGATTTTTCCGACTTCAGTGCCTACATAACAAATTCTTTATATGCCTCTTTTATATTTGCCGCACCTACTATGGCGGAACTGACCGCTACACCCCAAACTCCAAGAGATTTGAGAGTGGGGTAGTCGCTTGGAGAAATTCCTCCTATGACGATTATAGGAGTGGGGGGGTGAAGGTCGGTAATTTTTTTGACTCCGCTTTCGCCGAGAGTCGGATTGAGGTTGTTTTTTGTGCCCGTAAATCTGTATGGTCCAAGCCCAATGTAATCGCAATTTTCTGTAACTCGTTGAGATACTTGGAGTTGCGTATTGCAAGTCCCGCCTATTATAATCCCCCCTCTGCTCGGCGGCATTTTAACACTGCCGCCTCGCCTCCCCCCATTTAAGACGCCCTCAGTGCTAATGGGGGGAACTTTCTGCATACCCCCCCCTCTGCTCGGCGGCATTTTAACACTGCCGCCTCGCCTCCCCCCATTCAAGACGCCCTCAGTGCTAATGGGGGGAATTTCCCTATCCCTACTTCCTATAATTTCTCTCGCTTGTGCAACAGAGCAATCGCTCAAACCCAAATGCACGCCATCGGCACCGCTTTCAAGGCATATTTTGGGACAATCGTTTATGATAATTGTTGCGTTGTATGCTTTGCACAATTTCACCGCCTCAATTGCCACTTTAATTTTTTGCTCATCAGTTCCGTTTTTCTGCCGAAGTTGAATCCAATCTGCTCCTGCATCCAAAAGTTCTTTCACCTGCAAAATATGACTTCTCGGCGAGCCGTGTTTGTCGGTTGCACCGTCCCAAGTTAGGATTTGAAGGCGGGAGATTTTCAATTGCCTAAGAAATGTGAATCACCAAATCTTTGCTTTCTTGTATCAGTTTAAGCAGTTCCTGAAATGTCATTCTCAAGTTAATACGAATTCCGTCTTGCGGAAATGCGGCGGCATTTCCCTCTTCTGTTTCGCCGAACTGTATTCTCGATTCGGGATACAAGCGTTTCTTTTTGCTTTCAATGCAAAACCATTTCATTTTAACCTCACAATATAAGGGGGAATGTAGAAACTTTAATTTTTCAAACAACGGACAGAAAGAAAGCTTTCCTCGTGGTTATACTCAATGAATGCAGAATTATCGTTTTCAATTTTCCAATTCGGTGCGGTGTCTTCCGCATATTCCGTTGCACTCCACCAATAACCGGCTTTACCGACATCGTAAAATTTATCTTTGTTCATCTTCATTCCGCCGGGTAAGGCACTCCAACCGTAAATATCTGAGGCAACAACTTTTTTTCCTTTGTAATCGTTCCAACCCTCTTTTGCCGTAAGTTCGGTAGCGGCTTTTGAGGGGTTGCCGAGCGTGCTTTTAAGCGTTTTCCATTCATCGTCAGTCGGTAAGTGCCAGCCCTTGGGGCACGCTTTTTTTGCTTGTTTCCAAGTGTACAAGCGACCGTATTTTTTGCACATTTCAGCATCATCGTTGTAGCAAGTGCTGCCTTTAACTTTTATGTCGCTGTTCTTAGGCGCCCAAACCTGCTCGCCAATTTTAACTCCATCGGCAGAATACCCGATAGCAAAAGTTACAGCCACTGCTGCAATCACAAACTTTATTTTAGACATAAAATCTCCGTTTTTCTTTGAATATAGAAATTTTTTAGGAACTCCAAAAACCTCAATCGGAATTCATTTCCACAAAATAGTGCGGAGAAGTGAAGTCATTTTGATAAATTACCATTCCATTTTATGAGAGTCAGAGAATTTTTCTTGTTTATCGTTTATTTTAACCAGATATCTCAATTTTTCGTAATGTTCCTTTAGATACTCTCATAAAATAATCTTCATTAAAATAATTATTAATGCGTTCATTTGTTTTTTCCACTTCATATTCCAATAAGTTACCGTTTTTATTTGAACATTTGTAAGTGATTAAATTATCGTTTTTTTCTACCGTTATTTGCAACGATTCTCTTTCGCAAGAGAGTAAGAACAAAAAGAGAGCGAGTATTTTAAAGTGCATAAAAATCCTCTCAATATGTCATTGGTACTATTTTTTATACCCATTGTGAAATTTTGGTTTAATTTCCTTGTTCTCTATTCTTTCCCAGTGTTTTCCCGGAACAACTTCTCCTTCATAAGGGTTCCTAATAACCCTTCCCCATTTGTTTTTGGAAATGTAAGTATCTATATAGTAGCCATTTGCACCTTTATGCGGTTCAATACCAATCCAAACAGCATTGTCGTCTCTCTCAATATAATATCTATCACCAGAGGAAAACATAGTAGAAACAGGTGCTAAATATTTTTTTTCATCCTTTAATGGATGCAAATGCACAATCAATTTTGGATTATGCTTTTGAAGTAATTTGCCAAACTGACTTCCCATAGTATGCTTATCTCCTGCGTAATTATAAAAACCTTGATATAAGACATCGCCGTCTGAATTTGGATGTATATAAGTTAATTCATAGTTTTCTTGCTCATTTTGTGCTTTTTCCGCCATTGCTAAATGGTGTTCCGCAATCTCCAATAAAAAATTTCTTAAATATTTGTATTGATCTGCTACCGCTTTATCTTGTGCGATTAATTTTTCAACTTCCTGTGGAAATTTTTGGTCAAGAATGTTCTTACCCGTGAGTGGGTTTGCCGCAGAGAGTGGAATTGATTCATAGATAGGAGCGTAGTCGTCTATTTTTTTATATCGCTCATAAAGTCCTCATTTTTTGGTTTTTCTTTTTATAAAAAGCAATTTCCGTGCCTTATATTCAAAATCGCGTTTTTGAGCGAATTTCGGAATTTTTTCGCTTGCGGTAGGTGACTCACAAACATATTTGTTTCATTTTGAAACAAATATTTGCAAAAAATGCGTTTCATTTTAAAACGATAGGGGAGTGGAAAATAGTTCGCTTTTCGGAAATTTTTTTCTACATTACCTAGTATGAGCAAGAATCAATCTATAGCAACTTGGGCGGCGTTTGTTTTATCAAAATTCCGCAAAAAATATAAGTTGTCGGAAAGTGATTTTGCAAAAGCGATAAATGAATACAAGGCGGTAAGTTTTTTAATCGGAAACTATGAACTTTTGCATTACTACGATTTTGATTTTGCGGTGGATGACTTGGGAAAATATATTGCCGAACAGGGCTGGAGTTTAAATGCCGCCGCTTGAATTGTCGGGGCTGTTTTTTCACGGCTCAAATATGAGCGTGGCAAGGATAGATTTATCCGCAGGCATTTCTAAGAAAGATTTCGGCAAGGGATTTTACACAACCAATTCAAAAATTCAAGCGGAAAAATTTGCAAAGTTAAAAGCAAAAAGATTTAACGCAAAAAACGGATTTGTCAGCGTTTTTGAATTTACTCATAACGCCTTAACTGCCGCTGAACCAAGTCTTAAAATTCTGAGATTTGAAAACACGGATTTGGATTGGCTGAATTTTATTTTATTCAACAGGGGTTTTGTAAAATCTATCCACGAAAATTTTTCATCGAGCAATTACGATATAATTATAGGTGCGGTTGCAGATGATGTAGTTGGTCTTGTTTTGAATCAACTTGTGATAGGTACTTACGGAAATCCCTCGTCCTTGCAGGCAAAAGAGACGGCTGTAAAATTGTTAGAAACGGAAAATTTATATAATCAAATTTTATTTAGAACTGAAAAAGCGGTTAAACACTTGGCTTTCAAGGAGAGTTATAAAGTTGCAATTAACTGATGATTTAATTAACGGTGCAATAGACAGCATAACCGGTTTTGTTGTGGCGGAAACTGCCGAAAAGTTTGATGTTTCCTTAGATTTCGCTATGGAAAAATTTTTAAATTCAAATACATATAAACTTTTGAGTGATAAAGAAACCGGTTTATATTTTGACAGCATTCCTGAGATTTTAGAATGCTTTTGGGAAAACGCTTTTCAAAAAGCACCTTTTTGAGCGAATTTCGGTTTTTTCGCTTATCGCCATAAGACTCCCAATTTTCCGCCGAAATTGCAGTTAAATAGTCGTAACACTTTATGTTTTGCAGACTTACAAGAATTTACCAAACTTTTTCCTTGTGCTAAATTTGCAAGAATTAGTGCGGAAAGTGTGCAGCCGCTTCCGTGCCTTTCGGCATTTATTCTTTTGGAGGAAAATTTTACAATTTCACCGTTTGGCAAGTATAAAATATCAGTGCTTTTGGAGTTTTCATCGGCGGAAGGGGAGTGCCCGCTTTTTATTTTTAAGTGCCCGCCCTTAACCAAAACCGCTACTTTTGGATGTCCTTTTTCAATACCCAAAAATTCCGCCTCTGGTAAATTTGGGGTAATTAAATTTGCATAACTCATTATTTTACGCCAACTTACGGCATTTTCTCTGTGAAACTCAAAATTTGTGCTCGCTTTTAATATAGGATCCCAAATTATAAAAACGGATGGATATTTTTTTTGTAAATACTTAAAAATTTTCTCCAAAATAAGCGGATTTTCCATAAGTCCTATTTTGATGTAAGTCGTTTTATTATTTGGAGTTACGCGTTCGTCCATATTATGCATTCCGTATTTTTCACCCAAAATCTCCAACTGTTCCTTTATTTGTTCCCAACTAAGCCAATTCGGTTTCAAAAATTTGTTTTCGTTTTGTATTGTCAAGGCGGTACAAACCGCTTTTCCGTAAATTTTGCAATGTTCAAAGGCTTTTATATCTGCTAAAATTCCAGCACCTGCACTTGGGTCAAAGCCTGCAATGGTGATGACTTGGGGAGGGTTATTTACATTTCTACTTAACATAATAACTATTATCGGCTAAAATTAGGTTGCTCGTTTGTCTAACCGCCTTACGAGCAACCTTTAAAAAAAATAAGGCGGTTAGGAAAAGGCGGTTCTTTTTTATGAATAACATATCTGATAAAGATACAAAAATTTCTGTTATTTTTAACGGGAAAGAAATTTTTATGGATTTAAGAGAAATTTTGAATATAAACAAAATCTTTTTATCTCTTACGGATGAAGAAATATACGATATTTATAGCAAAAAACGAAATTTAAAGATTAATTTTGAAGTTTCAAGATGTAAAATTAACCCTACCCCTCCCCTACCATCTAATATAATCCGCGAGTTTCCAAGTGACGACCGAGCAGATTAAACTTGCGGAGATAGAGGCTGTGCGGCTTTGGGCAATATGCCACAGGCGTATTTTGCCGCTTGAAGATGCGTCGTTATACTGCTATGTGAGCAAGAATACTTTGCTTAAAAGTTGTCGCAAAATGGAGATAACCTATTCGAATCTGGGGAAGTTTTATTACTTCCGCACAATAGATATAGACGATTGGATGGAAGGGAAATCTGCAACATTAACCCGCTCTACAACGCTATTGTAGGGCACAAACAACAGGAGAACCGAACAATGGAAACGCAAATAGTGGAAGGAATGGGTTAGAGATTGGGCGGCAGAGAATGGAAAAGAAATTCCCAATGATAGGGAACTTTTTACTCAGACTTTGAACTACCGGCTTGGACGAGATGAGCCTATGGCGGAAGTTGTGAAAGAAATTCCCGTGCCCGATGATTTGGTTCTTAATGTTGCGGAGTTGATGAGCGATGACTTAAAAAAGATTATTCTACGCGGCGAGGAAATGCCGACTTTTTCCAAAACGGAAAATGCCACTCGAAATAGTGAGCCAAACAGCGAAACGAAAGAGCAGGCGGCAAATGAGACAAAAAGTGAAGAAGTAGAAAAGCAGGCGAAATTTGATGATTGGTTTAGAAATCAAAAGAATGGCGGAGGTTTTGCGGAGTTTAAGTCTTGGCTTGACGGTTTGGATAACGAAAAAAGAGCGGAGGCGTTTAAGGAATTACAGGCAGAAATAAATTTTGCATTTAAGAATAGCCCGAATAAACAGTATGATTTTTATCAATTAAAGAATGCGTTT
>BNUP01000091.1 GCA_025997455.1 Fibrobacterales bacterium
AGAAAATTATGATTTACTTTTGAAGTGCAGACCCGCGATTATCGGCGAGTTAAAATTGCAAATAGATCACTGTTTAATTGCACTTAAAGGTGAGAGAATAGAGGATTTGCAAAAGGTAATTTCGCACCAGCAGGCACTTGAACAATGCTCCGTTTTTTTTGACGAGCATCCTAAACTAGAGAAAAAGCCTTTTTTTGATACGGCGGGAGCGGCGGAGAGAATCGCTAAAAAACAGTTGAGAGGCACGGGGTGCATCGCTTCTTCTTTTGCTGCGGAGTTTTACGGTTTGGAAGTGTTAAAAAGTCCGTTGGCAAATTTTCCCGGTTCAAATTTCACAAGATTTTTGGCGATTAAAAAAGGCGGGCAGGAGATAAAACCCGAACATAATAAAACTTCAATTGCATTTTCCATTAAGCAAAACGCCGCGGGAGTGTTGCACGAATGTTTGGGTTGTTTTGCAAAACAGAATGTTGATTTAATCAGAATAGAGAGTCGCCCCAAAAGCGGTTCTCCCTTTGAATATATATTTTACGCCGATTTTGCGGGAAATCCTTCGCAAAAATGGGTCGCCATTGCTCTTGAAGAGTTGAGTGCAATTGCCGATGTTGTTTTACTCGGCTCATACATTATGGGCGAAGTTCGCGGGGTAAAGTTTTAGTCCCCCCAACTATTCCGCCCTCAGGGCTGTTTGAGGGGAGTAAAGTTTTAACGCCAGTCAATTACCGCTTGTCTGTAATCATATTTGGCAAGTGCGTTCAGCAATCTTCTTTTTTCAAAGTTATCCTTTCCCAAAACAAACTCCAAAAAATGAATTTTGCTCGAACCGAAAACCTCTTCAAAAAATTTCGCAGTCGGGTCTTTTATCGTCGGGTATTCATCAACAGAATACTCTTCCAAGTTTGCCATTTTGGCGGCAACTGCAATTGCGGTTTCCAAATTGCCGAGTGTATCGGCGAGTCCCAAACGGACTGCATCAGTTCCAGTCCAAACCCTGCCCTGCCCTATCTCATTCAAACTGTCTTTTGAAATCGACTGCCCTGCAACATCGCGACCTTCTTTGCACCGCGACAAAAACGCATCATACCCGCGCTCAACAAAACCCTGCAAAAGTGCGAGTTCATCTTCGTCAAGCGGACGCGCAGGTAAAACTCCCGCATTCAAAAAGGGGATAGTCAAAGCCTGCTCACCGAAAAGAGTCCTTTTATTAGTCGCAACACCGTCATAAGTTGCACCCAATTTATCTGCCAATTGCTTGCCGCTCGGAAACAGCCCGAAAATCCCGATTGAACCTGTGAGCGTGCTCGGCGAAGTGACAATTTTATTCGCACCGCAAACTATATAATAACCGCCCGATGCCGCATAAGAACCGAGCGATGCTACAACTGGTTTCACCTTTCCAAGTTCTCGAACCGAATGCCAAATCTGGTCGGATGCAAAAGCCGAACCGCCGCCCGAATTTACCCGAAAAACCACCGCTTTAACCGATGAATCGCCTTGTAATTTTTTCAACTCTTTTGTAAAATTTTTCGCGCTTATAGAAGTTCCAGAAAACATATTATCTTCCGCATCGCTAACTATGCTGCCTTCCGCATATAAAACTGCAATTTTATTTCGCACAGCCGCACCGCTCGGTAATTCAAAATTTCCCGCAATCACATCCGTAGGTTTTGCAAACTTCAAATCTTTATCATCTTCAATCAGAGTTAAGTTTTTCAAATAAGTTTCAACCTCGTCCGCATAAACAAGCGAATCTATTAAACCGTATTTTACCAAATTTTCCGGTGCGGAAAAAAGCGTGTATTCGTCTGCATATTCATTAACCAAATCCGCCGAAATTCCCCTGCTCTCACCGATACCCGCAATCATAATATTCCAAATCGAATTTAGATATGCAGATTTTTGCTCGCGGTCTTCATCACTCATTTTATCGGATATGTATGGTTCAATATACGATTTATACTTCCCCACTTTGAAAACTTGCATTTCAATTCCCATTTTCTCAAACACGCCTTTGTTATATTGCTGCATTGAGCCGAGACCCTTTAACTCCAACATACCCTGAGGATTTAAGAAAATCTTATCAGCCGCACTCGCCGCAAAATACGCCCTCTGCGAAATAATTTCCCCGTAAGCAACCACAAATTTCCCGCTTTGCTTAAAATCCAAAAGTGCATTTCGCACATCTTCCATAGCGGAAACACCCGCCTGCACCAACCCCGTACGCAAATAAATTCCCTTAATTTTCGAGTCGTCCTTCGCTATTGCAATCGCATCTAAAATATCGTTTAACCCTTGAGAATTTATATCGTAATTGCGAAAAATCAAATTCAACGGGTCGTAATATTCCCGCTCCGTTATAATCCCGGAAATATCAATTTTCAAAATAGGCGAATCCTTTGGCGTTTTTTTAAGTTCCGAACCCGCAAAATTCACTATTGCCACAACAGACAGCACTGCAAAAACGAAAAGCAGCAAAAACGAAAAAAACACCCCAAGCACAGAGGCAAAAAACATCTTGATAAATTGTTTCATTTGGGGAAGGTAGAAAATGTGGCGTGTAGGGTGTGGGGTATGGGGTGTGGAGAGTTGAAAGTTAAAAGTTAAAAGTGTAAAGTTATTACTCTTTACTCTTTACTCTTTACTCTTTACTCTTTACTCTTTACTCTTTACTCTTTACTCTTTACTCTTTACTCTCTACTCTTTACTCTCTACTCTTTTCACTTTACACTCCCCTCTCCCATCTCCCTTCTCTCCGCTTGCAATTCCTTCCCTTCAACCCGTCATAGCGACACACAAGTGGCACGCTTTTTGCAATACAGTCAATTATGATATACCATCAAACGCAAGAGGAAGAGTTTCGGGCGGCATTAAATGCTCGAACAATGGATGTCCCTGTCGGAATTGGCGATGTCGCAAAAATGCTGCAAGTCGCATCGCATACTTTGCGTTTTTGGGAAAAGGAATTTGAATTTTATTTAAAACCAAACCGCACCACAGGTCACCAACGCAGATACAACACCGACTCAATAGACCGCCTGCGCAAAATACAAACCCTTTTGAAAGAAGACGGCTATTCCATCGCAGGAACAAAAAGAATTTTATCAGCAGCGGCTTAACTATACCCTCCCCCCCCTAAGGTAGCGAAATGAATGCAGTAGTGATTTATTATTGCTTATTTCTTTTCTGCAAATCAAAAGCATGCAATTTTGACTCATTACTGCATTTTAGATTCCCGCCTGCGCGGGAATGACACAGCAATGCACTTTTTCATAATTGTCTGTGCCAATACGAGACATTATTGATTCTTGTGTAATTATTACAAAACCCGAATTGCCGCCAAGGGCCTCAACCGCTTTTTCTTGAAGGCGGTCGGTGAGCACTTTCTGCTCACCCGCAGATAATTTAACATTCTCGTCCATTAGAGACATTAGAGATGTAGGCAAAACAGCAACATTTTTCTTTGCACCCTGTGAAAATGCAAGGGTGCAAAACAACATAGTTGCGATAATAGGTATAAATCCTTGAAACATAGCGTGGAAGGTAGAAAAAGTTGAACGAGTAAAGTGAAAAGTGGGTAGGGGTGGCATTTATGCCACCCTGCACCGCCGAGTGAAAATTGTGAACGCGGTGTGGATAGAGTGCACCATATCCCCCTAAAACCCCACCTTAACACCCAAATTCAACAAGCCGTCTATAGGTGCAAATTTCCCCGAAAGCGTATAATAAAGTGCAATACTTGCAGAGGAAACACCCTGCTCAAAACCAAAACCATAGGCATAAATTTTGCTCCAACCGTTAAAATTTGCATTAAATGAACTGCTATTCCTATATATACCCGGCAGTGCAAAAATATGCAAAACGGAATTGGAAAATCCGTGCCACTCAAAATCGATTTCACTTAACCCAAAGGTTCTACTATAAATGCTTTTAACAGGCAAAGAACGAAAATTTTCCTGACCGCCGAGTGCGAATAAATCGACCTTATCATAATTTTTTGCAGGGAACATACCAAAACCCTGTGCGGACAAAAGCAGCGTCCAATTATCGCTAAACGGCTGCAAATATGCACCTTTAACTCCGCTCAAAACAAATTTGGAAAATTCCGCCGACCCTTCGACAAACAAACCGCTAAAAGGCAGAGGCATTTTGTCGCGGTCGTCGTAAGTCAGTTTGAGTGAAGAAAAATATTTCGTGTTTTCCGCACCGTTTTCTTCGCCGATTTTCATTCCGCCGCCAACAGAATATTGCCATTCCCAATTCAATTTTTTAGAGAATGTTAAATCGCCTTTTTTTTGAGTAAGCGAATCACCGTCTAAAAATTCTCCGTGCAAAGCGAGCGAGCCGTTTGTGCCAAAAATAAAAGGTTCTTTGTAAAAAATTTCCGCCGAAGTTTGCGGAGTGCCATTATACGGAGTGCTCTCACCGACCGCTCTGCTTTTGCCGCTTGCAACACCAACGCTCCGAGAAGTTGCTATGTAAAAATCCCTTGCCGTTCCCGCAATATTGAGTAAATTTATTTTTAAATATCCGTTTGAATTTTTGCTCTCGGCATCGTAAGCAAAAGCGGCTTCAGCATAGTTAGCAGTGGCGTCCTCAAAATCAAAAACAGGAACAATGCGATTCCTGTTCGCAATGCGGTATAATTTTGTGTCGTTTTTTTTTGAAAAATACCCGGTTCGCAAAAGTGCTCTCTCAACCCTTTTAATTTGTGCAAGCGAAAACGGGGCACCGACTTGCAAGTTCGATAATTTTACAAAAGTTGCAGAATCGGTTTTTGCGCAAACGGTTAAACAATTATTTGCAAGTGCGGGAGATGCCCAAACCCACGCATCGCCTCGTTCTATTGTATCACCGACTACACGCGCCGCGGGGAATCCGCTATTCCAATAATTTTCAAGTTCGCGTTTGAGTGAACCTCTGCTAACCTCGTCTGTGACTTCCGCGTTTTGTGTCAAGGCGAATTTCCACAGCACGAGCGTGATGATAAAAACCTTCACTATGAGCGATTGCCGCAATGCTTCTGCCATTTTTCAATAATGCCTTTTGGTTGTAGCGAATAATGCTTGTTCGTTTCAAAAAATCATACACGCCAAGCGGACTTGCAAATCGTGCGGTGCCGTTGGTCGGCAAAACATGATTTGGTCCTGCAAAGTAATCTCCTACGGGTTCGCTCGAATATGAACCTACAAAAATCGCACCTGCATTTGTTATCAATTTTTCCAATTCATCTTGATTTTCTGCAATAATTTCCAAATGCTCCGGTGCAATTTTATTCACAATTTCAGCCGCCGACTCCATATTTTTTGCAAGTAAAATTCTGCCGTAAGCGTTTAGCGATTTTTCTAAAATTTCTCTTTTGGGACTTTTTTCTACTTGCTCTGCTATGTGTTTTGCAACTTCTTTTGCAAACTTCGGTGAATTTGTTACGCACACCGATGCCTCAAAGCCCGAACCGTGCTCGGCTTGCGAGAGCATATCTGCGGCAACCCATTCCGCATTTGCAGTTTCATCTGCAAGAACCGCAATCTCCGAGGGTCCCGCAATCATATCTATATCTACAATACCAAAAACTTCCCTTTTTGCAGTCGCAGCAAAGACATTCCCCGGTCCCACAATTTTATCAACAGGTGCAATTTCAAACTGCCCGTTTTTTGAAACGCCGTTTCTTCCGCCTTTTTTTTCGCTTTTGCCGTTTCCGCTCCCGTAAGCGAGCAAGCCGATAGCCTGCGCTCCCCCAATGTGATACACCTCTTTTATTCCGAGTTCATGCAAAACAAACGCCACCGAGGCTTGCAAACCGCCTTTTGCGGGCGACACCACAACCAATTCCTTTACACCTGCCACTATAGCGGGAACTGCATTCATTATCAAAGTGCTCGGATAAACTCCTGCCCCGCCCGGAACATAAAGCCCCACTCTATTTAAGGGTCTTATTTTTTGTCCCAAAATTTCACCGTCTTTACCTCTAAAATCCCACGATTTTTCCACCTGTTTTTTGTGGAAGGTGCGGACATTTATAATCGCTTTTTTTAAGGCAATTTGCAATTCAAGCGATAAACTCGCGGCAGATTTTTTAATATCCGCAGGGCTAATTTTCAGTGTGTTTGCGGTTAAGCCGTCATATTTTTTTGCAAATTTTATCGCAGCCTCCGCTCCCCCGCTTTTGACCTCCGCCAAAATTTCCCGAACTAATTTTTCCACACCGCGGTCTCCCGCAACGGGACGAGAAGACAACCGTGCAACTTCGGGTGAAGACGAACTCACTTTTATTATCGGTATATTCACACTCTGCTTTCCATTATTAAGATTTCCCGCATCGGCATAATTAAATTTTCTCGCATCGGCATTTATCACCGCTTAAGAGAACCTCCATTAACCTCGCAAGTGGTTGGTAGAGGTTCTCTAAGCGACACGGGCGAACTATAGTTTTTTATGCAAATTTGAGCAGTTCGCCGTCGTCTCTAAAAACTCAAATCTGTGGAATTGTGTTACAAAGAGAGTTTTTAGAGGTTTCCTTAATTATTAAATGCAAATTTCTCTGTTATGTCTTCTCCTGTTTCCGGATTTAAGAATGAGAACTGATGAACAGCGTAATCCTCTTCCTCAAACAACTCAATCTCTAAGGAATTTTTGTGTTCCAAATAATGGAACATCTTTCCGTAATCATCGCTCAAAATATGTGCAAGACGACCCGACACAACCATTTGCACCTTGCGGATTTTACTTTTTTTGCTGAGGCGCGAGAGCCATCTGTCTATCAAAGACAAAGTCGCCTCCAAACTGAACACCACACCCGAACCGCCGCAAAGCGGGCAATCGCTGTGCTTTTCGCTCGCTAAATTTGTGCGAACGCGGCGGCGACTCACTTCCATAAGCCCAAATTGAGAAATCGCCGAAAAATTCAGCGGAGTGCGGTCAAAGCGAATCGCCTTGCGGAACTCATCAACAACCGCAAGTTTATCTTCTTCCGTGTCCATATCAATAAAATCTATAATCACCAAACCGCCTACATCGCGCAACCGTAACTGCTTTGCAATTTCCCTCGCCGCATCCAAATTTGTCTCCAAAAACACACGACTCTGGTCACTGCCGTGAACCCGCGAACCTGTATTCACATCTATAGACATCAACGCCTCAGTTTGCTCTATTATTAAGTACGCGCCTCGCGGCAAATAAACTTTTGTGGAAAGTGATTTTTCATAATCGTCTTCAATGCCAAAGGATTCAAACAGAGAATCGTTTCCCTTCCACAATTTAATTTTCTGCAAATTTTCAGGATTCGCCGAGCCGAGATAATCTCGAATATTTTGGTATTCGGCAGGGTCATCCACATAAACATATTCCGTATATTCGTTAAAATGCTCGCGAATAGACTGCTCCACAGAATTTGATTCCTGATAAATGCAAGTCTCGGCAGGCTGATTTTTGAAATTCTCTTTGGTGATTTCCCAACTCTCCTCCAACTTCCGCATCTGCTTTACAATTTCGTTTTCGGACTCCTGCAGCGCTTGAGTCCTGACTATGTAGCCTACATCCCGCGCCTTGTATTTTTGAACTAATTGCTTAAAAATTTTGCGCTTATCGAAATTGCGTTCCTTTTTTGAAATACCGATAAAATTGGAATTCGGCATACACACCAAAAATCTTTCCGCAAAACTCAAATGAGTGGTGAGCCGTGCACCTTTGGTGTTAATGGGTTCTTTAATAACCTGCACCATAATCTCATCGCCCTGTTTCAAAACCTTCTCGATAGACGGAATTTCCTGCGTGCCCTTATCGTCTTCGCCGTATTCCTTTCGCAACAACGAATCCCTGTCCGTGGCATCTGCAATATGAAGGAACCCCGCCTTATCCATACCGATTTCCACAAATGCTGCTTGAAGTGCAGGCACAACCCTCTGCACAACACCCTTGTATATGTTGCCCAGTGTGCGGTTTGTATTTGCATTTTCCACGAGCAAGTCAGATAAAACTCCATCGTCAAGAACAGCAATTCTCGTGTCGTAAGGGGTGGTGCTAACCAAAATTCCCCGTTTTGCGGTATTAATTCTCGCCATATTATTTCCTATACCTTCCAATTCTGCAACAGGCGATTAACCCTCGCAATTTGTGATTTCTCTTCATCGGTTCCTTTGAACGCCCTAAACAATAAATTTCTGTATTCGGTCAATGAAGCCCGAATTAAAACCCTGTCATCTTTCTTAAGCATAAAATCCTTTCTTAATTCCTCTTAAAGCCGCCTCATCAAGGTCGGCAAAAAAACTCGTAGGGGAATGTAGAAAAAGTTGAAAGTGGAGAAAGAGAATTGTAGGGGCGTGGTTTTTAACCCGCCCTTTAAAATTGCAAGGATAAATAATGGAATTTTTTTTTTGGTGTGCTCGGCACACACCGCGTTCCCTTGTTAAATTCGTCATTGCGGGCACTGACCCGCAATCTCCCGCACATTTTTTGGGCGAGTTTGAAACTCGCCCCTACAATCACACATAGCGGGCGACCGCGACTCGTCATTCCCGCGAAGGCTGGACACCAAGCCGACAGGCGACTGGGCAGACTAATTTGTTTATTTCTTTTCTGTCAATCTAAGGCGGGAGAGGAGAAGAACTCGACAACCCAAAATCGCACGCCGTTTGCCCGCCCGCCACATTAAAATTAAATTGCAATCTTAAATCGGCGGGCTAACGGCGGTTTTCCCTGCTCTTGCCCTTGCGGGCTTAGCAGGGAAAACTTAGTCCCTTAA
>BNUP01000092.1 GCA_025997455.1 Fibrobacterales bacterium
GGTTTCTTCGCAAAAACTGAAATGTTCCGAAGTCCTGCCCTTGTACTACACAAGGCAGTCGGCGGAGTCTGTTTTTGGGATGAGCAAGTCAGAGGCCAGACTGCTTCCTCTGCGCGTCCATTCCGAGGCGACATTCAGGGGAATCCTTATGCTGAACTTTATCGCCGTGGTCATCTACGCTAAGATGCATGAGCAACTACCAGCGGACTACAGCGTGGAATCCGCCCTGAAGATAATGCGGAACAATTCGTGCAAGGTCTACGACGATGGCACCCACATCGTATCGGAGTACAACAAAAAACAAAAACTCATCCTCAATGCTATCTCTAATACGGTAGGTATTTTTTAGGGGAGTTTAGGATTATCTGTATATACAATGGCAGAAAACCTGCCCTTTTAGAAAAGGAGATGTTAAATTGTAGGAGCGAATAGTATTCGCCCGTTTAACATTGCACGCAGGGAGAATGGAGCGAATGGAACGAAGAAAACTTGTTTTGGATCTTAAAATACCGAACGAGGAGT
The DNA here is from genome assembly GCA_025997455.1 of Fibrobacterales bacterium. GTDB lineage: Bacteria > Fibrobacterota > Fibrobacteria > Fibrobacterales > Fibrobacteraceae > BNUP01. The sequence continues at coordinate 523 of BNUP01000092.1, forward strand.
TATTGTATATTTTTGAGACCAAGATACAAGACTGGTTTGATGAAAAAATTCAGCAAAAAGACTTTACCAATTTGTTCAACGCCATTTTAACGGGCGATGTGGCTGTTTTTGAAAAAGAAATCTCCGAAGTATTGTTCCAAAGCATCAGTTATCTGGACAGCAGCGAGGCGTTTTACCACGGCTTGCTTATTGGCATTTTCGCAAAATTGAAAAACTACACCCTCAAATCAAACCGCGAGGCAGGTTGGGGGTGCAGCGATATCTACTATCTGCACCGCCGAGTTCTCCACACCCTACACCCCCACTGTCAACTTTACTCTCTACTCTTTACACTCTACTCTAAATTAACTACCTTCCCTCTAACTTTAACAGAGGAGATTTTATGGCTATTACCAAAGTTTGGTTGGATGAGACCGAAAACGAGTGTACAATGTGCGGCGCATGCGAGGCTGTGTGTGATGCGGTTTTTGAAGTGCCCGAAAAAATGGCAGTGAAAGCCGGTGCGGGTTTTGTCGAGAACGAGGCGGAAATTAAAGATGCTGCAGATGGTTGCCCGGTTGGTGTTATTGCATACGCGCTGGATGGCGGAGACAAAAGAGCAAATTGACGAAGTGAAGGATAAATTGCCGAAGTAGGAGGAATAAATTAACGGAGTAGGAGGAATAAATTAACGGAGTAATATGGCAGTGGCAGTAACGGTGGGCATTGTGAGTGGGTCGGCATCTGATAAGCCGACAGTTGATAAAATCAGTGCGGTGCTTGACGAACTTGGCATCACTTGGGAGTATTCGGTGCTCTCCGCTCATCGCACGCCCAATAAAGTTGCTCGATACGCTAAAGAGGCTGAGGGTCGAGGCTTGAAGGTCTTGATTGGAGTAGCGGGTCTTTCTGCGGCTTTGCCCGGCTGTTTGGCGGCGCATTCGGTGTTGCCCGTGATTGGCGTTCCCTGTGACGGAGGGTACCTCGGCGGAGCAGATGCTCTTTATTCCGTGGCACAAATGCCGCCCGGTATTCCCGTTGCGGCGGTTGGAATTGGGAACGGAAAAAATGCGGCTTATTTGGCAGCCTCCATTATAGGCTTGTTCGATGTTGCGGTGAAGGAAAAATTGAAGGAGTATAGGAAAGGACTTGGCGATGATTAAGCGTTTTCTTTGGCGATTTGTTTTGCTCGCGGTGTTGATACCCGCTGTTGCTTTTGCCGTTGAAAGAGAAGACGGGAAGGCTGTTTCCAAGCAGAAACCCGATAGTGCGATTAACGCCTATGAAGAATTTTCAAGGTCGATAAATAAATCCATAAGCAAGAACTTTACAGCCGAAAGCATTAAAATATTTGTGGGAACTGTTGTCTTTTTGGTGCTTGTGGTAGTGGGTTTTGAGATTTATCGCTCGAATAAAGTCCGAGAGGATTTGCTGAAAGTGGCTTGGAAAAAGTTTAAGGATCAGGCGAGAACTTTGAGGTTAAGCGGCAGAGAGGTAGATTTGCTTACGGAGATTGTTCAGGAGTCGGCACTGCAAGAGCCTAATTCTGTTTTGAAATCTCCGCATGTTTTGGAGACTTGTCTTGAAAAAATTTACAACGGCGAGAAAGTCTTTGCTCTGCCCGATGATAAACTTGCGGATATTCGAAATTTGCGGAAGTCGTTGAATTTTCTGCCTTTATCAAGGGAGATAGCATTTTCTTGCACGCGGCAGTTTGATGAGGGCGAAAAGTGTATGGTGCAAATTCCCGCAGATACCGCAAATGCAACTCATAAGGGAATGGCTATTGTAATTCACATTGAGGAAAAATTTTGGACTATTGCGGGCATTGAAGGTGCTCCCATTGCTCCCGGAACTTCAATTCGTATGAATTTGACCAGAGCCGGTGATGCAGAGTATAGTTTTCGCACTACCATTCGCGAGGAGAAGAACGGGGAGTTGGTGCTTTTGCACACAGATAAATTGAACAGAGCACAACAGAGAAATTGGGTGCGTGTAGATGTGAGTTTGCCCGTTGAAGTGTCAAAGGTTGAGGAAGGTCGCATCAGTGATGTGTTCGACGGAAAAATTATTGATATGTCGGGTGGCGGTGTAGGTATCGCTTTGCCTATGAAACTGATGACGGGAACAAAGTTGATGTTGTCTTTTGAGTTGCCGGGTCAGCCGCCGATTTATAACCTGTTGGTGAAGGTGGTTCGAGTTGCGGGTGCGTTTAGGAACGATGCTACAAAGACTATTCATTCTGTTGCCTTTGACGGAGATGTTCATTCCGTGCAGGAGCAGATTATTCAATATGTGTTTGAAAAGCAACGGCAGGAAGCGTTGATTAAGAGGGGGTGAAATTTTCCCTCTGCATTGCAGGAATGAGAGAAGGGAGTGGGGAGAACGCCCCCCGCTAAAAAATTGGCACGATTTTTGCATGGTACTTTTTGTTGGTAATGTTCGTTAAAGTTTTGCCCTAAAATGCCGATAAGGATAGTAGGGTAGGATAATGCTATGAATTCGCACTTAATTACATCTCGCGTGGCGGACTTAGTCCGCAACCCCAGTTCGCCAATGCCGAGCGACTGGGAGCGGGGAGTGCATTCAAAAGAATCGGATGCAACAAACGCAAAGCCGAAGGTAAATCCCGTAAAGCCTGCTAAAATTGACCCTCCCGAATTTCAAACTCAAAACGGCGAGCAAACACAAACGCTTAGTTCAGGTGATACTCTCACGCTTTCACCTCTTGCACGGAAAATTTTGGAGGAATCCGATTCCTCTTCGGGCAGTGATTGGGAAAAAAATCGCAATGAGAGAGTTCAGCGGGTGCAACAACTCGTACAAGACAAGCAGTATTCTATGACACCGGAAATTGTAGACGGTATCGCTCATAGAATTGTAGAAATGCTTCCGTAATATGCTTTCTTTATTGTCATTATCTGATACGCCAAGCCGATAGAGTTCTTTAACAAGGGAACGCGGTGTGGATAGAGTGCCCCAGAAAAATTTGAAAGTGTAAAGAGAAAAGAGTAGAGAATAAAGAATAATAACTTTACACTTTCAACTTTCAACTTTACACTCTCTACCCTCCCCTCTTTACTCTCTAAACTTGCAAGAGACTACACCTTCTTCTTTGTTGTTATTCCTCTGCTTTCCAAAATGGAAATTGCACGGTCGGCATCGGATAAGTTTTTGAACGCCAAAACAAGAATTCCGCCTATATTTTCTCTCACTTTCATAAGTTCAATATCACGAATATTTATATTCTGCTCCGACAGAGGTTGCAACACCTTCAAAATTGCACCCGGCTCATCGGAAATTTGCACGATAATTTCATAAAGCGAATACGCGTAATTTCTACCGTTTTCAAGAGAGTGACGAGTTTGGTTTGCCTGCAAAAAAGCGGTTTCAAGATTTTTCTCATTTTGTATTTCGCAGTGAGAAGTCTCGGATAAATATGATTTTATTTCGAGTGCTTTTTGTGCATAAACACCAAGTGCAGTCGAAACATTTTTCCTGTTAGTCTCCAAAATATCCTTCCACATTCCCCACGACGAACCTGCAATTCTCGTCATATCGCGAAAGCCGCCGCCCGCTAAATGCAAATGCTTTTCTAAGACTGCAGGAGACAAACCCGATGCTATTGAAGTGCTTATAAGTTGCGGTGCGTGAGAGAGCCAAGACATTACAAAATCGTGTTCGACAGGCGAAATTTGCACTGCTCTTGAACCGAGAAAATGCAAAAGTTCAAGCAAAATTTCGGGGGGCTTGTTGTTAGGCGAATTTTCAGCGGACGGCATACAATAAAGCCAATAAGCATTTTCAAACATAGCGGAATCGCTGTGCTCCACAGAGCGTTTTTCCGAACCCGCCATAGGATGCCCGCCCACAAAAACAAACGGTTTCGGCAAGGCAAAACCCGCTTTGCAAATTTCCTCTTTTGTGCTGCCTATATCGCTGACTACAATTTTTTTATCACCTGCAACTTGAATTCCGCACTTCGCAATTGCATTTATCATTTTCAAAATGTGCTTAATGGGACTGCACAACAAAATCAAATCGGAATCTTTAACCCACTTCTCAACGGATTCATATTCAAAAAATTCATCTGCAAGGGATAACTCTAACGCCTTTTCTAAAGTTTCTTTACTGCTGACCGCACGAATTTTAACGGATAAATTCGCCTGTTTAACAGCCATTGCAATTGACCCTGCAAGCAACCCGAAACCGACAATTGTAATTCGCCCGTTCAACACTCCGCTACGCTCCAAGTTCTCTACTAACGGCATCGTGTTCTATGCGCACAGCCTCATCGATAATTTTCTTAAAAATATTTCTCATAAAATCATCGCTCACCGTTCCGCGAATCCCGCGACTATTCGGCTTATTTTTTTTAGCAACCCTGTTCAAAATTAAATTCTCGCGTTCCGCATCTTTTATCGGAAGTCCCCGTTTCTTCTTGATTTTCCCAATTTCAAATGCCAACTTAGCCCGTTTATTCAAAAGATAAATCAGTCTATCTTCAATTTTATCTATTTCCTGCCGCAGAATTTCAATTTCGGTGGTCATCCTTACCTCTTGATTTTAACCTTCAAAATCAACCGCCGCACGACTTTCCCGAACTTCCTTCACCCACTCAATAATTTTTTCGTGTGCGGGATGCTTTTGGTAAGCGTTCAAATCTTCCGCAGTCTTAAACTCCGAATGCAACGCAATATCGTAATCCGAACCGCTAAAATCAACGCCAGCCTCAATTTTCACCGCAATCGGAATAATGCTCCTCAGCGCGTTCAACTTCTGCGCCAAAATCTCCGCATTCTCCTTCCCTGTGCGCCCTTCCGCAATCGGCTTCATTTTCCAAAAAACCAAGTGGTGTATCATTCGGGGGAAGGTAGTTAATTCAGTGTAAAGAGTAGAGAGTAGAGTTGAAAGTGGGGAACTCGGCTGTGCAAATATGGGTATAGGGTGTGGGGTGTGGGGGTTAAAAGTTGAAAGTGTAAAGAGTAAAGAGTAGAGAGTAAAGTTGAGAGAAGGGAATTGTAGGGGCGGCATTTATGCCGCCCTTTCCGTAGGGGCGACCACCGGTCGCCCGCCCGCGTGAGAGATAAAAGCGGCAACCGAAGGTTATAGCGGATAGCCCGACCCGAAGGGGCACGCCCGTAATTACAAGAAGTAACCTCTATTAACCTCCTAAGAGGTTGGTAGAGGTTACCAAGCGACATGGGCGAACTGCGTTTTTTATGATGATAATGTCGTCCTGCGGCGAATGCTCGCAGTATCGCCGTCGTCTCTAAAAACTCAAATCTATGGAATTGTGTTACAAAGAGAGTTTTTAGAGGTTCCCAAGAATAAACGCCTTACAATGCGCCTCTCTGCAACAAATATACCAATGCCCCCGCAACATAGCCTGCAAAAGCAAGAGGAGTTATGTGTTTCAAATACCAGCCGAAAGACAGTCGTTTGTCGATTCCCATAGCCGCAACGCCTGCGGCAGAACCTATTACAAGCATAGAGCCTCCGGTGCCGGCACAAAACGCGATAAATTCCCAAAGCAGATGGTCTTGGGGGAAGGTTTGCAAACTATACATTTTCATTGTAGCCGCCACCAAAGGTACATTATCCACTATCGCCGAAAGTATGCCAACGGAGAAGGTTATCACCCGAATATCACCTATTGATGTTTCAAGGACTTTTGCCAAATATTCCAATTGCCCCGTTGCGCCGAGAACGCCGACCGCAAGCAGAATACCCACAAAGAAAAGCAAACTTGAATTATCGACATCTTTAATTACATGGTGCAAAAGGAGTCTGGGAGGAGTTTTATCTCCGTGCTTGCGTTTTAATATATCGACAACCGCCCACACAATACCGAGTGAAAAGAGCATCGCTATATACGGCGGGACATGGAAAACGGTTTTAATTATCGGCACCATAAGCAAGCCGCCCAAGCCGAAAGCGAAAAGTGCATTTCGTTCAAAGGCGGTGGGTTTTATCTCCTCAACTTTTGACTGTTGTTCCGTGCGCGATACCGAGCCTTTCAAAAAGAAAGTCAAAATGACAAGAGGAACGAGGAGTGAAAAAACGCTTGCAAGGAAGGTAGCGTGTATAATTCCGTCGGCTGAAATTTGCCCGCCAATCCATAACATAGTGGTTGTAACATCACCGATGGGCGACCATGCACCGCCTGCATTCGCCGCAATAATTATCAGTCCCGCAAAATAGAGACGGGCTGTTTTATCGCTTATCAATTTTCGGCTTAGGGTCACCATCACGATGGTGGTGGTGAGGTTATCTAAAATCGCACTGAAAAAGAAGGCTATCCACGAGAGCACCCACATAAGCGTTCTGACATTTGCGGTTTCTATTCGATTTGTGATTATTGAAAATCCGTCGTTCTTCTCTATAATTGCGACTATTGTCATTGCTCCCATTAAAAAGAACAAAATTTGTGCCAATTCGCCAAAACTTTCAAACAGTTGGTGTCCTGTGGCGTGAATTGCCTCTTCGCCTCCCGTTGCCGCAGAACTGAACCATATCAGCCAAAGCAGCGTTCCAAGAAAAAGCGCGCTTGCGGTTTTGTTAATTTTTAACGGGTGTTCCAAAGCGATGGCGAGGTAGCCAAGCACAAAAATTATTGCGATAATGGTTAGTGTCATAGGTTTGGAATGTAGAAAGTTTTTTTTGGGGCGTTCGGCACACACCGCGTTCCCTTGTTAAACTCGGCAATGCACGCGGGGGAAGGGGAAATTGAGTGTAAAGTGAAAAGTGTAAAGTTATTACTCTACTCTCTACTCTTTCAACCCTTGCAACGCCGAGTTCTCCACACCCCACACCCTACACGCCACACCCTATACCCCTGCACTGCAAAGTTTCTACATTACTTCCCTCAAAGAGGATTTATGGAAAAAGACCCGCAAAAAAACGAGCCGCCAAACAAACCGCACCCGTGGATAAAACCGCTTCAAGGGCAGCAGAAAAAGCCCAAGAATTTTCTTTTTATTGCCGCAATATGCTTATTTGCCGTTTTGCTTCTCCGTTTATATTCAAATGACCCTGTTAGAGAGATTTCCCGCACGCAACTTATGGAATGGGTTGCAGACCCCACTAAAAAAATTGATTCGCTGAATTTGAAACAAACCGCAGACGGTATAGAGATTTACGGAAAACGACTTTTGTCCGCAGGTGAAAAAGCACAGCCTGCAAAACCGAATTTTTTTAATAAAGAACAACCTATATCGAATGTTGAATTTTTTCGTGCATATATGCTCTACATTCCCGATTCCATTATAGCGGATTGGGAAGGCAAGGGAAAAGTTGTGAGCGTTAAACACGATGACGACACTTGGGTCAATAGTTTAATTGCGTTTTTGCCACTGATTTTGATAATGGTATTATTTTGGGTTATTATGGCGAGGCAGGCGGGAGGCGGACTCGGCGGGCGAGGCTTGTTCGGATTCGGCAAGAGCAAGGCACGGTTGATAAACAACGATAATAATAAAACGACATTCAAAGATGTGGCGGGTTGCGATGAGGCGAAGGCAGATTTGGAGGAACTGGTTGCATTCTTAAAAGATCCCAAAAAGTTCGATAAATTGGGCGGTCGCATACCCAGAGGCGTTTTGCTTGTGGGACCTCCGGGCACGGGGAAAACTTTGCTTGCAAGGGCTGTGGCTGGCGAGGCGGAAGTTAATTTTTACAGTATGAGCGGTTCGGATTTCGTTGAGATGTTTGTGGGCGTGGGTGCGAGCCGCGTTCGTGATTTATTTGAAACGGGAAAACGAAATGCACCTTGTATTTTGTTTATAGATGAAATAGATGCGGTTGGCAGGCAGCGAGGTGCGGGTCTCGGCGGCGGGCACGATGAACGGGAGCAAACGCTTAATCAGTTGTTAGTTGAAATGGATGGTTTTTCTCCAAATGACGGCGTAATTTTGGTTGCGGCTACAAACCGTCCCGATGTTTTGGATAAGGCGCTTTTGCGACCGGGTCGGTTTGACAGGCAAATTGTGGTCGGTTTGCCCGATTTGGTTGGGAGAGAGGCGATTTTGCGAGTGCATTTGGAAAAGCGCAAAGTGCCGCTTTCCACCGATGTAGATGTGAGGTCGGTAGCAAAGGGAACTCCCGGTCTTGCGGGTGCGGATTTGGAAAATTTGGTGAATGAGGCGGCATTGATGGCGGCAAGATTTGGAAACTCCGCCGTTACCGCACTCGATTTTGAAGAGGCTCGCGATAAACTTTGG
>BNUP01000093.1 GCA_025997455.1 Fibrobacterales bacterium
TTGAAACTTTTAATGCGGCGCGAGAGGCATACGGGCTTGAGCATTTTGTGGAGTTTGTCCGTAAGAACAGCCCCATAGACTTGTCTAATTTCAGCAAATCTTTATTAGAAACTCTCTCAAAGTGGCGCGGCGATACCGAGCAAACAGACGATATTACTTACTTGTTGATGGAGTTTTGAGGGGATTATCAATGGCGGGCGGGCGACCGGTGGTCACCCAGCGTGTTTTTGGTATTACAGCACAACCGCCAAAAGCACTGCGCCGAGGAGTAATCTGTATATTGCAAAAGGAATAAAAGTGTTCGTTTGAACAAAGCGCAAAAGCCACACAACGGAGAGCCACGCGGAAATGGTTGCAACGGCAAAAGCACCCATTGACTCCGCCGTAATGAGATTTGCACCCTGCCCGTCTTTTATGGCATCGAGGAGTTGATAACCGCCTGCGGCAAACATAGTGGGAATCCCGACTAAAAATGCAAACTTAACGGCATCGGGTCGTGCAAAGCCGAGCAGGAGTGCACCCATAATCGCCATACCGGAACGACTTGCACCGGGAAAAACCGCCGCCGCAATTTGCCCAAGCGCCACCGCAACAACAACCGCCCAAGTCAAATTTGAATTTAATTTTTTTGTCTTAGCCTTTCGCTCTGCAAAGATAATGATAAATGCCCCTACAATTACCGCAATTGTAACAGGTAAAATTGTTTCGGGAAGTTTCAAACCCATTTTTTTTGCGATAAAGCCGCCTGCACAGGTTATGAAAAAAGACACCGCCAACTTCAATGCGTAATCTTTTTGTTCGGGATTTTTCCACTCGGTGAAGAATTTCAAAATATCTTGCCAAAACACCAAAACCGATGCGACAATTGGTCCCATCTGTATAAGCACATTAAAAGCATCGCTTTTATGGCTTTCTAAAAAATATTCTGCGATTAACAAATGCCCCGTAGAAGATACGGGTAAAAATTCGGTTAATCCCTCTACAAGACCTATTATAATTGCTTCAAGCATTGGGGGAGTTTAGAAAATTTTTGCGGTAATCAGCATTTATTATGCAATCCACTTTCTCAGTTCTTCCGCGTTCATTCCTTTTCGTTTTGCGTAGTCCTGCAATTGGTCTTCGCCGATTTTGCCGATTTTGAAGTAATTACTCTGCGGATGCAAAATGAAGTAGCCGCATTCGGAGGCAACTGGAATCATAGCATAGTTTTCGCTAAGAAATATTCCTGCATTTTTTTCTGGTTCGAGCAATTTCCAAATTGTCGCTTTTTCTGTGTGGTCGGGGCAAGCGGGGTATCCGGGAGCGGCTCTTATGCCGACTCCGCCCAAAATGTCCCTGTGAAGTTTTTCGGTAAGAGCCTCCGCCAAGCGGTCGGCGAGAAGCCGCACTATAAACGCCGAATAATCATCGTTTTTTTCTCTAAATTCATTTGCGAGTTCATCTGCTCCTATACCTGCGGTAGCGGCAAATAATCCTATATAGTCTATTTCTCTTGGATTAAAAAAATCTGCAATGCTTAAAAATGGTTTGCCCTCTTGTGCGGTTTGCTGACGGAGAAAATGCAAACTTTCAGTAGCACCGGATGTTAAAACCGTAAGGGAGTCTTCTTTGCGCCGAACTTCAAAAAATCCCGCTACCGCATTTGCTTTTAATAATTTTCGTTCAACAATTTCCTTTAAGATAATTCGAGAATCTTCCTCTAATTTTCGATGTTCTTCGGTATAAAGCGAGGCTTGCAAATCCCACGCCGTGAAATACATTTTCCAATTTATAAGCGGAACTATTTCCGCGATGTTTATTTCACGAAAAACCTTGATACCGAGAAAAGGAGGCATTTGGGGGAAGGTAGAAAGTTTGCACGCGACGATGCAGGTAGGGTGTGGGGAAACTTGGCAGTGCAGGAGTTGAAAGTGTAAAGTGGATAGTTGAAAGTTGTGGAGAACTCGGCAGTGCAAGAGTTGAAAGTGTAATCCTCAACGAGTGCATGAACCGCGACATCATTGCACGGATTTTGGGAGTTGAGGGGAGTTCTCCAGAGATTACTATATTTGTTGATATGAAAATTGACCAATTGGTTTATGGATTATATGGATTGACGGCGGAGGAGATAAAAATTATGGAGGGCGGGGAGTAATATGAAATTATACCATGGAAGCAATGTGATTGTTGATAAGCCTAGGGTTATTGAATCTGTCCGAGCGCTTGATTTTGGATCTGGTTATTATACCACAACCAATAAAAAGCAGGCGATGGATTTTGCCTCAAAGGTAATGACTAGGACAAAAACAAACTCTCAATTTGTCAGCGTTTATGAAATTGACTTGGATAAAGCAAAACAAGAATTGGATGTATTGCAGTTTAGTTCGGCCAGTAGGTCATGGCTTGATTTTGTGATGCAAAACCGTCGAGGAAAATATGCGGGAAAATTGCATGATGTAATTATTAGTCCGGTAGCAAACGATGATGTTTATACAACCCTACAATTATACGAACAACATATTTTAAATAAAGAACAAACACTATCCGCACTAAAAATTAAAAAACTTTATGATAAAATTGTTTTTTGTAATGCCAAAGCATTGGCTTCCCTTACTTTTATTGAATCTTTTGACCCGCGGAGCATTAAACTATGAATAGCGAAAAATTAAGTGCCCTATTAGCGATTATTATTCCTCCTGTCATTCAACATATAGTAGAATCAAAGGGCGTAGATGCTAAAACTGCCTCTGAAATTGTATATAATTCTGAACTTTACGCAATGCTTGAGAACGAAGAAAGCAAATTATGGCATCTAAGTCCTGAAACACTTTGTATTTTGCTTGATAAGGAATTAAAACAAGAGCCGATAAACTACCCTGAGGAGTTGTAGATATGTACAACACAACAAAATATTTGGCATTTTGCCTTGAAGCCTATAAAAAATCTAAAAAATTATCCGGGAAAGGGGTAATCGCTCTTTTTAATCAATATGGGGTCATCGACTATATCATCAATAATTATGGGGCTTTGCACACAACAGGCGAGCAATATTTAGTACAAGATATTGATGGCTATATAGCAAATAGGAATATTCTACTCCCTCACTCTAACGCCTATTGCAATTCCGATTAACAAACATATATATATCACCAAAATTACAAAGGGAGTGTTGCTTATTCCCTCTGCACATAAGCTTTCAATTTGCAATTCGAGCGGGGAGTTCGCGGGATTTTTCCAGCCCGAAAGAATTTCAATTCCTTTAACGGAGAATAAACTTTTAACATTGTTTTTTTCAATATTATGTTCCGAGAACCAATAATCCGGCACATAAAAATATGTGAGCGGAATGGAATAACGAGTTTGATTTGGATTTGCAGAAAGTTCTTTTATAAGCGGTCGAATGGAATTTTGGTCGCCGTCTTTTGTAAGATTGGGATCATTTGTGAGAATTTTTACCAAAATTTCTTTGAGTTCAGGCGAACTTTTCAAATTCAAAATCAGAGAATCCATTCTGCCCCAATTTCGAGAACCGTTTTCAAATCTAAATCCGAGTCCGCAAATTCCGCTTTCGTTTAAGAGTGAGCAGTTAAAAGAACTCGGCGAAATATTTACAAAGCCCACGCCTGAAAGCGAGTCACCCGACGGATAAATTAAAACTCCTTTATCTGCCGAAACGCAATTAGTATTCTTTTCATTTGGTAAAAAAACATAGACTGCAATGCCTGCAATGGCGAGTATTGCTATTACAAGTCGTAGATGTTTTTTCATAAAAATTTCATAAAATTTTACAAAGATTTAATTTTCGGCGGTCTGCCCCGTTTGCGGGGAGGTGCGGGAATTTCTTTATCAGGTAAAGTTTGAGGAATTTCTTCGGAGATTACTTTATTCGGCAAACCTACCCGCAGCGTTGGCAGAACGGGTTTTGCCTTTGTATTTGCGTTTGCCGCCGCAAGTGAAAATGCAGGTTTGGAATTATTCACAAACAAATTGCCCAACGAATTCACAGTCGATACGGAACTTATAGGTGCGGCGACAGCGACTTCCTTTTCTTTTTTTTGCTGCTCCCGTTCGCGCTTACCGAGCCGCTTGCGAAACCGTCGTTTTTTACCTATGTCTATTCGAGTTCTCTCTTCCAACTCTTCAAGGGTCGGATGTAGAAGTTCTTCGGGAATTTCCATTTCTTTCTCCTTATGGTGAACGCGGCTATATGATAATTCCACCCGGAGTTGATGTATATGCAGGAATGATTATAGGCGAGCACAATAAAGATTCTGATATAATTGTGAATGTGATAAAATCAAAGCACTTGACAAATATGCGGGCATCGGGCAGTGATGACAATATTTTACTCACGCCGTATCGCAGAATGAGTTTGGAGGAATGCGTAACATTTATAAATGATGATGAATGCGTAGAGGTTACGCCGAATATTTTGAGGGTGCGAAAGGCGGAGTTAGATGAGCACAAGAGAAAACAAGCGGCTAAGATTGATTAGTTGGTGCGTTCTATCCACACCGCGTTCACCATAAGGAGAAAGAAATGGAAATTCCCGAAGAACTTCTACATCCGACCCTTGAAGAGTTGGAAGAGAGAACTCGAATAGACATAGGTAAAAAACGACGGTTTCGCAAGCGGCTCGGTAAGCGCGAACGGGAGCAGCAAAAAAAAGAAAAGGAAGTCGCTGTCGCCGCACCTATAAGTTCCGTATCGACTGTGAATTCGTTGGGCAATTTGTTTGTGAATAATTCCAAACCTGCATTTTCACTTGCGGCGGCAAACGCAAATACAAAGGCAAAACCCGTTCTGCCAACGCTGCGGGTAGGTTTGCCGAATAAAGTAATCTCCGAAGAAATTCCTCAAACTTTACCTGATAAAGAAATTCCCGCACCTCCCCGCAAACGGGGCAGACCGCCGAAAATTAAATCTTTGTAAAATTTTATGAAATTTTTATGAAAAAACATCTACGACTTGTAATAGCAATACTCGCCATTGCAGGCATTGCAGTCTATGTTTTTTTACCAAATGAAAAGAATACTAATTGCGTTTCGGCAGATAAAGGAGTTTTAATTTATCCGTCGGGTGACTCGCTTTCAGGCGTGGGCTTTGTAAATATTTCGCCGAGTTCTTTTAACTGCTCACTCTTAAACGAAAGCGGAATTTGCGGACTCGGATTTAGATTTGAAAACGGTTCTCGAAATTGGGGCAGAATGGATTCTCTGATTTTGAATTTGAAAAGTTCGCCTGAACTCAAAGAAATTTTGGTAAAAATTCTCACAAATGATCCCAATCTTACAAAAGACGGCGACCAAAATTCCATTCGACCGCTTATAAAAGAACTTTCTGCAAATCCAAATCAAACTCGTTATTCCATTCCGCTCACATATTTTTATGTGCCGGATTATTGGTTCTCGGAACATAATATTGAAAAAAACAATGTTAAAAGTTTATTCTCCGTTAAAGGAATTGAAATTCTTTCGGGCTGGAAAAATCCCGCGAACTCCCCGCTCGAATTGCAAATTGAAAGCTTATGTGCAGAGGGAATAAGCAACACTCCCTTTGTAATTTTGGTGATATATATATGTTTGTTAATCGGAATTGCAATAGGCGTTAGAGTGAGGGAGTAGAATATTCCTATTTGCTATATAGCCATCAATATCTTGTACTAAATATTGCTCGCCTGTTGTGTGCAAAGCCCCATAATTATTGATGATATAGTCGATGACCCCATATTGATTAAAAAGAGCGATTACCCCTTTCCCGGATAATTTTTTAGATTTTTTATAGGCTTCAAGGCAAAATGCCAAATATTTTGTTGTGTTGTACATATCTACAACTCCTCAGGGTAGTTTATCGGCTCTTGTTTTAATTCCTTATCAAGCAAAATACAAAGTGTTTCAGGACTTAGATGCCATAATTTGCTTTCTTCGTTCTCAAGCATTGCGTAAAGTTCAGAATTATATACAATTTCAGAGGCAGTTTTAGCATCTACGCCCTTTGATTCTACTATATGTTGAATGACAGGAGGAATAATAATCGCTAATAGGGCACTTAATTTTTCGCTATTCATAGTTTAATGCTCCGCGGGTCAAAAGATTCAATAAAAGTAAGGGAAGCCAATGCTTTGGCATTACAAAAAACAATTTTATCATAAAGTTTTTTAATTTTTAGTGCGGATAGTGTTTGTTCTTTATTTAAAATATGTTGTTCGTATAATTGTAGGGTTGTATAAACATCATCGTTTGCTACCGGACTAATAATTACATCATGCAATTTTCCCGCATATTTTCCTCGACGGTTTTGCATCACAAAATCAAGCCATGACCTACTGGCCGAACTAAACTGCAATACATCCAATTCTTGTTTTGCTTTATCCAAGTCAATTTCATAAACGCTGACAAATTGAGAGTTTGTTTTTGTCCTAGTCATTACCTTTGAGGCAAAATCCATCGCCTGCTTTTTATTGGTTGTGGTATAATAACCAGATCCAAAATCAAGCGCTCGGACAGATTCAATAACCCTAGGCTTATCAACAATCACATTGCTTCCATGGTATAATTTCATATTACTCCCCGCCCTCCATAATTTTTATCTCCTCCGCCGTCAATCCATATAATCCATAAACCAATTGGTCAATTTTCATATCAACAAATATAGTAATCTCTGGAGAACTCCCCTCAACTCCCAAAATCCGTGCAATGATGTCGCGGTTCATGCACTCGTTGAGGATTACACTTTCAACTCTTGCACTGCCGAGTTCTCCACAACTTTCAACTATCCACTTTACACTTTCAACTCCTGCACTGCCAAGTTTCCCCACACCCTACCTGCATCGTCGCGTGCAAACTTTCTACCTTCCCCCAAATGCCTCCTTTTCTCGGTATCAAGGTTTTTCGTGAAATAAACATCGCGGAAATAGTTCCGCTTATAAATTGGAAAATGTATTTCACGGCGTGGGATTTGCAAGCCTCGCTTTATACCGAAGAACATCGAAAATTAGAGGAAGATTCTCGAATTATCTTAAAGGAAATTGTTGAACGAAAATTATTAAAAGCAAATGCGGTAGCGGGATTTTTTGAAGTTCGGCGCAAAGAAGACTCCCTTACGGTTTTAACATCCGGTGCTACTGAAAGTTTGCATTTTCTCCGTCAGCAAACCGCACAAGAGGGCAAACCATTTTTAAGCATTGCAGATTTTTTTAATCCAAGAGAAATAGACTATATAGGATTATTTGCCGCTACCGCAGGTATAGGAGCAGATGAACTCGCAAATGAATTTAGAGAAAAAAACGATGATTATTCGGCGTTTATAGTGCGGCTTCTCGCCGACCGCTTGGCGGAGGCTCTTACCGAAAAACTTCACAGGGACATTTTGGGCGGAGTCGGCATAAGAGCCGCTCCCGGATACCCCGCTTGCCCCGACCACACAGAAAAAGCGACAATTTGGAAATTGCTCGAACCAGAAAAAAATGCAGGAATATTTCTTAGCGAAAACTATGCTATGATTCCAGTTGCCTCCGAATGCGGCTACTTCATTTTGCATCCGCAGAGTAATTACTTCAAAATCGGCAAAATCGGCGAAGACCAATTGCAGGACTACGCAAAACGAAAAGGAATGAACGCGGAAGAACTGAGAAAGTGGATTGCATAATAAATGCTGATTACCGCAAAAATTTTCTAAACTCCCCCAATGCTTGAAGCAATTATAATAGGTCTTGTAGAGGGATTAACCGAATTTTTACCCGTATCTTCTACGGGGCATTTGTTAATCGCAGAATATTTTTTAGAAAGCCATAAAAGCGATGCTTTTAATGTGCTTATACAGATGGGACCAATTGTCGCATCGGTTTTGGTGTTTTGGCAAGATATTTTGAAATTCTTCACCGAGTGGAAAAATCCCGAACAAAAAGATTACGCATTGAAGTTGGCGGTGTCTTTTTTCATAACCTGTGCAGGCGGCTTTATCGCAAAAAAAATGGGTTTGAAACTTCCCGAAACAATTTTACCTGTTACAATTGCGGTAATTGTAGGGGCATTTATCATTATCTTTGCAGAGCGAAAGGCTAAGACAAAAAAATTAAATTCAAATTTGACTTGGGCGGTTGTTGTTGCGGTGGCGCTTGGGCAAATTGCGGCGGCGGTTTTTCCCGGTGCAAGTCGTTCCGGTATGGCGATTATGGGTGCACTCCTGCTCGGCTTTGCACGACCCGATGCCGTTAAGTTTGCATTTTTAGTCGGGATTCCCACTATGTTTGCCGCAGGCGGTTATCAACTCCTCGATGCCATAAAAGACGGGCAGGGTGCAAATCTCATTACGGCGGAGTCAATGGGTGCTTTTGCCGTTGCAACCATTTCCGCGTGGCTCTCCGTTGTGTGGCTTTTGCGCTTTGTTCAAACGAACACTTTTATTCCTTTTGCAATATACAGATTACTCCTCGGCGCAGTGCTTTTGGCGGTTGTGCTGTAATACCAAAAACACGCTGGGTGACCACCGGTCGCCCGCCCGCCATTGATAATCCCCTCAAAACTCCATCAACAAGTAAGTAATATCGTCTGTTTGCTCGGTATCGCCGCGCCACTTTGAGAGAGTTTCTAATAAAGATTTGCTGAAATTAGACAAGTCTATGGGGCTGTTCTTACGGACAAACTCCACAAAATGCTCAAGCCCGTATGCCTCTCGCGCCGCATTAAAAGTTTCAA
>BNUP01000094.1 GCA_025997455.1 Fibrobacterales bacterium
TTGAAAAAGCCACCGACCAATACAGCGATTTGATAAAAAAAGCAAAAGGCACGGAAGCGATAATGCAAAAAAGTGCAGATTCTCTTATTCGTCAGGCGGACTCGCTTGGGATACCAAAATAACAACCGCACTCGGCGCATTAAAACTTAAAGGTAACCACTAGTTTCCTAAAATAACTATCTTCTCATAAATGAAAACTATAGTAGTTAAAATCGGCGGGTCGCTTGCGGTAGATGATAAAAAACTTGCGGATTTTACTCTCGCGGTGTCGAAGTTGCCAAAGGATATTCAAATTGCGATTATTCACGGCGGCGGAAAAGACATCAATGCAAATTTGGCATTGCTCAATGAAGAACCGAAATTTATCAACGGCTTGCGGGTAACTACGCCTGCAATTATGGACATGGTAGAAATGACCCTAAGCGGAAAGGTCAATAAAAAACTCGTGCGAATGTTGCTTATAAACGGCAAAAATGCGGTGGGAATTTCAGGTATTGACGGGAAGTTATTGGAGGCAAAACCACTCGAAGGAAAAGGCGATTTGGGACAAGTTGGCGATATTGTGAATGTTAATACTGCCATTATAGATAAACTCTTTTTGGGAGAATTTCTTCCCGTAATTTCCCCCATATCCTACGGGAACGGCGTATCTTACAATGTAAATGCCGATACTGCGGCTTCGGAAATTGCAGTGGCGTTGAAGGCGGATTGTTTTATTTTAATCAGCGATATTTCAGGCGTGCTCAACGGTGAAAAGAAAATTATTCCTTCACTGAATGCGGAACTGGCAAAAAAGTTAATTGCGGAAGGCGTAATAAATGGCGGTATGATTCCAAAGGTCGGCAGTGCATTTGAGAGCATAGAACGGGGCTTAAAGAGCATTCACATTGTGGGCTGGGAAGGCTCGGCGGCATTCATTTCTCAAATTGAAGGAACGGGAAACACCGGAACTATTATAGCAGAAGAGTTGAAAGAGTAGAGAGTAAAGAGTAAAGAGTAGAGAGTAGAGAGTAAAGAGTAGAGAGTAGAGAGTAATAACTTTACACTCTATTCCCCACACCCCACACGCCACACCCTATACCCCTGCACTGCAAAGTTTCTACCTTCCCTCTATGCAGTCTGTTTTTTATTCATCGTTTTTTGCTTCGTGCAGTTGGTTAATTTTGGCATTTCCGTTGCTTTCGTTTGTGATAAACGGGTGTTTTTTGAGGAGGCACGGAAGGGCTGCCGGTTTGTTTTCTATTGCGTGTGCGGGTTTGAGTGCGGTGTTTGCACTCGGTTTGTCGTGGCAGTTTGTGAGTGCGTTTGGCGGGTTGCCTTCTGCCGAGAGAGTTGCTATTCCCTGGTCGTGGGAGTGGTTGTCGCTTTTGAGTTCCTTTGGCGAGTTGTCGCTTAAAATTTCGTTTTATTTAGACCCGATTTCGGTTATGATGATTTCCGTTGTGAGTGTTATCGCGTTTTTGGTGAATATATATAGTGTCGGTTATATGCACGAGGACGAAGGTGCGGGGCGTTTTTTTGCATTGCTGTCGCTTTTTGCGTTCTCTATGCTTGGGCTTGTGGTGGCAACTAATTTGGTGCAGATTTACATTTTTTGGGAGTTGGTCGGAGTTTCGAGTTATCTGTTGATAGGCTTTTGGTATCACAAGCCGAGTGCGGTTTCGGCATCTAAGCAGGCGTTTATTCTCACGCGATTTGCGGATAGTTTCTTTTTGCTCGGCATTCTTTTGGTGGGTGCACTTTTGGGTTCCTTTGATTTTTTGAGTTGGAACGATCCAAAAAAATTGGAACTTGTGAATGTGCTCGTTTCGCATAATTGGCTCGCAGTTGCATCCGTGTTTATATTTGTGGGTGCATGGGGAAAGAGTGCTATGTTTCCGCTACATATTTGGCTGCCTAATGCTATGGAAGGTCCCACTCCGGTGAGTGCAATTATTCACAGTGCGACTATGGTTGTGGCGGGTGTGTATTTAACGGCTCGCTTGTTTCCGTTTTTTGCAAGTGTCGGGACGGTGCTTGAGGTGGCAACGGTTATAGGTGCATTTACGGCGTTGTTCGCGGCGGTTATCGCTTGCACGCAAAAGGATATTAAACGAATTTTGGCTTATTCAACTTTAAGCCAACTCGGTTATATGATGTTCGCACTCGGCGTTGGCGGGTATGCGGCATCTATGTTCCACACTTTTACGCACGCTTTTTTTAAGTGTATGCTTTTTTTAATTGCGGGTTCGGTTATTCATTTGGTGCATAGCAATGATTTGGATAATATGGGAGGCTTGCGTAAAAAAATGCCCTTTGCATATTTCGGTTGTTTAATTGCGTGTTTGGCCATTGCGGGTATTCCGCCGTTCTCCGGTTTTTGGAGTAAAGACGAGATTTTGCTTTCTGCTTGGAATGCAGGAAATTATTCTGTGTTTTTTGCAGGACTTTTTACGGGCGGCTTGACTGCGTTCTATATGTTTAGAATGTTCTTTTTGACATTTCACGGTGAGGAAAGAGGTCACTCGCACGGGCACGAGAATATTTGGATGACCGTGCCTATTGTTGTACTCGCTGTTCCTGCGGCTTTGCTCGGTTATCTGTCGCACGGATTTTTTGCTGATTTTGTTAAAATGCCTCCTCTGTCTGCAAATTCTCCGTTCTTAGCAAGTGTGTCGCACGGGCATCCCGAATGGCTGCCTTTTGTTGCATCGGCGGTTGGAATTGCGGGGCTTGCGGTGGCGTGGTTTTTGTATGCAAGACGCAGCAGTGATGTTGCGGGCGCACTCGAAAGTGATATTCGCCCCGCTTGGTATAAGGTGATTTATCATAAGTTTTATTTTGATGAGGCGTATTACGCTTTTACACGAGGTTTTTTGATTAAGGGCGTTGCGGGATTTTTGAAGGCGATTGACCATTATGTTATAGATGCAATAGGCGATTTTATCGCAGGCGTTTTGCAGTGGCTCGGTCGCTCTGTTCGTCTTGTGCAGTCCGGGTATTTCGTTGCATACGCATCTGTGTTTATCGTTGGGATTGTGTTTGGAATGTGGATTTTGGTGAGCGTGCTTGTGAAGATGTAATCACTCCACATTCAGGGCAAACGCATCTAAATTACAATGCTTTTACAAATGTGCACCGCACGCTTGTTTTAACAATGTTTGTCAATAATATTTTTTCTACATTCCCCACTTGACAAACACAAAATTTTTTTACTCACTTTGACAATTTCCTGCTATCGCAGGGTCAAAGTTCGCCCTATGGGCTGTCCTACGGACATTAAAAAATTTTTAACAATGTTTGTCAATAATTTTTTTCTACATTCCCCACCTTGACAAACACAAAATTTTTTTCTAAATTCCTACTAAATAACTTGGAATAATAATATTTCAAGTGTGAACAGGAACAGAAACAGCCAACAGGAGGCATTATGTCTAAAATCTCGTTCAAAGCGGCAGCATCGCTCGCCATCACGCTAATCTTCGCTCTTTCGCTTGGTGTCTTGTCGGCCTGCGAAAAAGAAGGCGAAAAACAGCAAACAGCAAACACAAAATCTTCGCTCGATGTGATAAAAGAGCGCGGAGTTCTTCGAGTGGCAGTGTTTGCCGATAAATACCCCTTCGGCTACAAGGATTCTCTCGGTCAGGTGCAGGGCTACGATGTTTACTTTGCCAAACGACTCGCAAAAGAATTGCTCGGCGACGAAAATAAAATTCAATATGAGTTTGTAGATCCGGCAGGGCGCATTCCTATTTTGGAAAGCGACAGGGTAGATATAACTCTTGCGAATTTCACCATCACCGAAGAGCGCAAGCAGAAGGTTGATTTTGCACTTCCCTACCTCAAAACCGCTATCGGAATTGTCTCTCCGCAATCTGCACTTGTAAAAAGCATTGCAGACTTGAAGGGCAAAAAATTGCTCGTTTCAAAAGGCACAACCAGCGAGGATTTCTTCCGCAAAAATCATCCCGAAGTTGAACTCCTCGCGTTTGACCAAATTACCGAAGGGTATCAGGCGTTGAAAGACGGACGGGGTGCGGGTTTTGCACAGGACAACACCGAAGTTCTGGCTTGGGCGCGTAAAAATGCAGGTTTTCAGGTTGGCATAGGCGACATTGGCACTGTTGATGGAATCGGCGCGGCTGTGAAAAAAGGCAACACTGACTTGCTGAACTTCATCAACAAAACAATCGAAAAATTGGCTGCGGAAAGATTCTTCCACGCTGATTTTGAGGCAACTCTCCGCGATGCGTATGGTGCAGATGCAAATCCCGAAGATTTGGTTGTTGAGGGTGGAAAAATTTAGAGATACCGTAATTGGAAGAGATACTATAATTGGATTTTGATTATATGATAAAAGTCCTGCCCCTTTATATAAAGGCGGCGGGATTTACGCTTTTACTCTCCGCGATAGGAATTTTCCTTTCGTTCGTGGTGGGTATTGCCGTTTCCCTGACAGTATATTGCAAAGTGAAATTTTTTAGCGTTGTTGCAAAAATATATATAGAAGTTGCCCGCAACACCCCCTTGCTCATTCAACTGTTTTTCTTATATTTTGGATTTTCACGGATAGGTTTAAGAATGGAGGCATATACTTGTGCCGTTGTAGGTCTCACATTTTTGGGCGGTGCATATATGGCTGAGGCGTTTCGTTCCGGCTTTGAATCGGTTGATGTTTCTCAAAAAGAAAGTGCACAAAGTTTGGGATTAAATTTTTTGCAGGTTTTGCGTTTTGTTGTTTTTCCACAAGGACTTTCAGTTGCCGTTCCTGCGATTTGCGCGAACTCGCTTTTTCTGTTAAAAGAAACTTCCGTTGTAAGTGCCATTGCACTTGCAGATTTGGTTTATGTTGCAAAAGATTTAATCGGGTTACATTACAAAACAACCGAATGTTTAATTTTATTGGTAATATTTTATTTAATTTTATTATTGCCAATTTCAATATATATGCGAAAGTTAGAGAAGAAAATGCGTTTCGCCTCGCACGGAGTTTAGAATGTACGAAGGCATTGACGGAATTCGCGTTATTTTTGAAGGTATAAATTTTCAACGCCTTATGGTCGGGTTGCTCGTAACCTTAAAAATCGCGGCGGTATCGGTTGCGGTTTCAATTCCCGTAGGAGTTTTATTCGGCATTTTAATGACTTCTCGAAAGAAATGGGTGAGACTTCTCTGTTATTTTTATTTAGATGCAATTCGCATAATTCCGATTTTGGTTTTGCTGTTTGTGTTTTATTTTGAGATAACCAGAGTTTTCAAAATTCAGTGGAGCGGAGAATTTGTCGCGATTATTGTGTTCTCAATGTGGGGAATAGCGGAGATGGGAGATTTAACCCGCGGTGCAATACGGAGTTTGCCCAAACATCAAATAGAAAGTGCTCTTGCACTCGGTTTGAGCGAAAATGCAATCCACCGGCACATAATAATTCCGCAAATCACGCGCCGCTTGATTCCGCCGTCCATAAATCTCATAACGAGAATGATAAAGACAACTCCGCTTGTTGCACTCATAAGCGTTATTGAAATTTTGAAAGTAGGTCAGCAGATTATAGAATATAATTTGTATAGAAATTCAACTGCCTCATTTTGGATTTACGGTTTTATTTTTATAGTATATTTTTTATTGTGTTATCCCATTGCGGAAGTGTCGAGGCGGTTAGAAAAGAGGTGGGGTTAAGGAGTTCAAATGTCTATTTTAGAAATTCAAAATATTCACAAGTCCTTTGGCGAACATAAGGTTCTAAACGGCGTTTCTCTCGCGGTTGAAAAAGGCGAAGTTATTGTTTTGCTCGGTCCAAGCGGTAGCGGAAAGAGCACGGTTTTAAGGTGCATAAACGGACTTGAACCAATAAGCAGCGGGAGTATCATTTTAGACGGAGAAACCATAACCGCTCCCAATACAAAATGGAATAAAATTCGCCAAAGAATGGGAATGGTTTTTCAGAGTTATGAGTTATTTTCGCACAAAAGTATAATTGAGAACATTACGCTTGCACCTGTGGTTGCACAAAAACGAGACATAAAAGAGGTTACCGAACAAGCACTGAAACTGCTCGCCCGCGTGGGTTTAACGGAAAAACAAAACGCTTATCCGAGGCAACTTTCGGGCGGTCAAAAGCAGAGGGTGGCTATAATCCGTGCCTTGTGTATGAATCCCGAATTGATGTTGCTCGATGAAATTACCGCCGCTCTTGACCCTGAAATGACCCGTGAGGTTTTAGATGTGATTTTGGATTTGGCTCGCGACGGAATGACTATGCTAATTGTAACGCACGAAATGGCTTTTGCCGCCGCAGTGGCGGATAAAATTGCATTTCTCGATGGCGGTGTTATAAACGAACTTTCTCCCGCAAAGGAATTTTTTGAAAATCCCAAATGCGATCGTGCAAAGAAATTTTTAGATAAATTTAAGTTTTAGAGTGCGGCTCGTCACCAGCGAGGGTGCAACCCGAAGCAACCCATAGAATGCAGTAGTGGTTTATTATTGTTTCTTTCTTTTCTGTCAATCCAAAAAATGCAATGTTAAATGCACGCATTGGATATTCGGGTCAAGCCCGAATATGACATTG
Source organism: Fibrobacterales bacterium (assembly GCA_025997455.1). Taxonomy (GTDB): domain Bacteria; phylum Fibrobacterota; class Fibrobacteria; order Fibrobacterales; family Fibrobacteraceae; genus BNUP01. The sequence continues at coordinate 6,549 of BNUP01000094.1, forward strand.
TAGGGGCGTATTGCAATACGCCCCTACGGAAGGGCGGGTTTAAAACCCGCCCCTACATCGTCATTCCCGCGAATGCGGGACACCAAGCCGTTAGGCGACTGGACAGACTAATTTCTTTCTTTTTTTCTGTCAATCCGGGATGCATTGTCATACTCGTGCCCCGATACGAGTATACAAAAAATGCAATGTTAAATTCCCCACACCCTACACCCTACACGCCACACCCTATACCCTAACCTGCAACGCCGCGTGCAAACTTTCTACCTTCCCCAAATGACAAAGAAAGAACAGATTCTCAATTGGTCTGTGACCAACAAAATTCCGGGTAAAATTCAAGCGATTTTTTCCGCAGAAAATGAGACGGCAGGCGGCGATTTTCGCTATATTTTACGCGAGGTAAAAGGCAAACAAGTATTGGTTTGGGAAGGCATTTTTCCGAATTTTCCGGTTCCGGACTCATTATTAAAAATAGAGGAACAACTTCAAAAAGACCATTTACGCCAATTCAAAAAACAAATTTTACAAATTATTTTCCGCACCTGCGGAGACACAGCAACCGACACACCTCGTTTCGGTGCGTTAATTCAATGTTCGCTCAGCACTTCCGAACAAACCCGTGCATATAAAACATTCTTGGAATTTTTACAGAGAAGTCATCCCGAAATTTTATGTTGTCATTCCGTAAGCACAAGACCATACTTCCCATTTGATACATCAAATCCGCCCGCCGCAATGCAATACACGCTGCATAAAGGTTTCGGTGCGGAATTTTTGCCTCTCGCAAACAGCGGTTTTTATTTTCACATATTGGACTACCTGCCAAAAAGCAAAGGAACTTATTTACAACTTCCCGATAAATTGCACGAATGGCTGCACCCCGCAAAAGGCGACCGATTACTCGCTTGTCATTGCGGAGCGGCACTTGAGGCTTTATCTCTCACAAAAAATTTTGCAGATGTGAATTGCCTCGATGTTCGTGAATGGGCAAAATTGTCCTTTGAAAAAAATACAAGTGCAAATAAAATTGTAAATGCAAAATTTTTCCGCGATAAATTAGATGCGGATTGGGTGAAAAAATTTTTTGCGGGTGAAAAAAATAAAGGTAAATGGACAATTTTTCTAAACCCTCCGCAAGGCGAACTCCTCTCACAACCGCTCACTCAAAGCATAGCCGCAACCGCACCCGAAAGAATTGTGCATATTATCGGAGACTTAGAAAATGCGGCAAGAGAAGTTAAACGGTGGCGCAGTGCAGGATATATTTTACGGAAAATATTACCCGTTGAATGGCATCCCGAATTAAAACATTTAGATTTGGCTATGCTTTTTGTTCCCGACCGTGACGGCTTGCTTGGGAGAAAACCTAACGCAAAACCAAATGCAAATTCGCAACAGACAAAATTGCAACAGGGAAAATCTCGGCAAACAACCAAAGCGAAACCGAAAGAAAAAAAGAATTATGCACCGCGTTTTGTCCAAAGATAAGGCTTTGCATTTATTAAAAACCGCTCACTACGCCGATTTGGCGAAGGATGCTCACGCACTTCGCAACGAACTGCACAATCCAAAAGAGGTGAGTTATACCGTTTTCCAAATTATAAATTACACAAATATATGCGAAATAGGCTGTTCCTTTTGCTCCTTCAAAAACGGAAAGCCATACACACTCGAATTGGAAGAAATCGAGGAACAGGCACGGCAGGCAAAGGCTCGCGGAGCGGTTGGAATTTTTTTGCAGGGCGGAGTAAATTCAGAAATTCTACTCGGTTATTATTTTCAGGTATTAGAATTTTTAGCCAAAAAATTAAAAATGCCCGTGAGAGGATTTTCACCTGTGGAACTTTTTCACTTAGCGAAAGCAAAAGATATTTCTCTCAACGCTTTGTTAAAAGAGTTGAAATTTATGGGCTTGAGTTCCGTTCCGGGTGCAGGAGCGGAGATTATGACTCCGAGAATGCGAAAAATTCT
>BNUP01000095.1 GCA_025997455.1 Fibrobacterales bacterium
AAATGCAGTTTTAAGAAACGCTCTTCGCAGTGATGATGGTGCAGAAAACGGCAGTGTTGCCCCTATGCAATGGATACGGATAAATCCGCAAAAAACTACAATAGAAACTGTCGTTATCGAGTTAAAATTAACCGAACCGAAAATTCTTTTTAATCGCTTTATAAATGTTCCGAATGCAGGCGAGGCGTTGAGGAATCCGTTTTTTGCAAAGGGTTTTTATTCATTTCAAGACCCTGCATCTTTTTATGTGGAAAAACTTTTGAAAAATTCAGGGTTAATAAACTACCCTGCGAGTTGCGGGGAATTAAACTCAGATAAATTAAAAGATATAAAATCACAAAAGGCTATAATTTGGGATGCCTGTGCCGCACCGGGCGGAAAAACCGCAATGCTTTCGGAGGACTTTCCCGACATTTTTTTTGTCGCTACAGACATAAGTAAAAAACGCGCGGAAAAATTATTAGACTTGAAAATTCGGCTCGGTTTGAAAAATGTTTCGGTGTGCGTTTGCGATTCACAAAACCCGCCTTTCACTATAAATTTTGACTGCATTTTGTTAGATGCTCCCTGTTCCAATTTGGGCGTGGTAAATCGGCGACCTGAGGCGGCACTGCGAACTCTCGGCACAAATGAGAAAACTGCCTCGCCATCAACTACACCGCAACATTTAGAAATATCCGAAAAGCAATTCAATATTTTAACTTCGGCATCAAAAAAATTAAAAACGAACGGCGTTTTAATTTACTCAACTTGCACGCAGGAAAAATCTGAAACAAGTGAGGTTATAGAAAAATTTTTGGCAAACAATACAGATTTTGTTCAAGAAGAATTTATATTTACCGATGAACCTAATATTGACAAATTTTTTGTAGCGAGATTGAGGAAAATAAAATGAATGCCCGAATCGCTTTGTGTATCGGAATTTTTGCACTTAATTCCTTTTCGCAAATTCTCTCCGTTGAAAGCGGAGCACAACAATTTCTCGGAGATTTGAATAGTGAAATAAAAATTTCGCCATATATAAACGGAACTTTTGAAATCGACATTTCTAAAATATACGGCATGTATCTTTCTGCAACTTATAGTTTTTTGAACTTAAAAGATAATAATGATTTTGAGGGACTTCACCAATTTCTTGGAAGAGCAGGTGTTGAAACTTCAAAAGAACTCTGCAAATTTTGTGAATTTGTTTCACTCGGCACGGGGATAAGTTTAGCATTTGTGCGCGGAAAATCTGCAAATTCAAATGCAGAAAATTATATGCTTAGCGATAACGAATCCGAATTCGGCTGGCACTCGATTTTGACTGTTCGTGCTTTGCAAATTGAAAGGTTCGTTTTCGGTGCTCGATTTTATTACGACCGAATTTGGACTATTCCAAAGCAGAGTTCATTTTTGAACGGTGGAATTTTCGCGGGAATGCAATTTTAAGTTTTTTTTACGCTTTTAAGTCCAAACTGCCTTTGCTTTTATTTGCGGTAGTTGCTATGGGTAAATTTTTGACCTTTGGAGTTTTGCCGTAAATGAGTTCGCCGAGTGTTATGCCTATGTCTGCGAGTTCCTGCGCCAGAGTTTCCCGTTCTGCATTCACCTCTTCGCTTGCAGTGCCGAGTTCGTCTTGCATTTTTATGGTTAGCGTGTTTTTTGTGAGAGTTAAATCGGCACGAACTTGACCTAATTTTTTTGCTTTTGTTTCAATGGTAAATGCAATTGAAGAACCTTGCTGTTTTTTGCCTCCGCCTTTGCGGTCATCTCTAATTTTCAAATGTCCTTTTTGCATTTCACCGTTGTGCATAAAATAAAATACATTTTCGCGGTCGTTTGCGGGGCGAGTGTCTTGGTCTATTCTTGTCCATTGAATTTGCTCTTTCAAATTTTGCAAGATGTGAATTTCTTCACTCATTTTGTGCGGGGTTGTGCTTATCGTTTGATTTTGCAAATGCTGTTCTAAGTGCTTGTCCAAAACCTTCTCCACCGATTTTTGCAAAATATCAGGTTGCAGGGCTTTGCCGTTTGGAAGTTCGTTCAAAATTTCTTTTTTTATGTGTTCGGGTAAACTTTTGAATATATCACCTTCTGCATTTCCGAGCGGTTGGTATTTTAAGAGAGATTGAATTATCTGTTGCGGCAGTTGCTGTAATTGCTGTGTTTGTGAATTTTGACCTGTATAATTTTGCACCGCCCGCCAAAGTAAATTTGCTTGTTCTTTTGTGGCGGTTCCGCTTTCGGTTTGCAGAGAGAATGCGTGCAATGCTTCGGCAAAATTGCGAACCGTTGTAATGTTCTCGTTTTGCTTTTCAGGCGATTTATCGTTCAGAGTAAAAAATTCCTGCGGAACCCCGAAAGACAAAAGATTTTCTCTAAGGTTTAGTGTTTGCGGAGTTAGCGGCAGTTCTGTTTTAAGCCAAAAATTCTGTTCCGATTTCGGAAAATCAGCGGATGCGGGATACGGGAGCAGAATTGATGAAAGCGGTGCTGATTGTGAATTTGAAGATAACGGATTTTTTGCAATTTCATAAAGAGAGAATGCAATTTCGTTATTTATGGATTGCCGATTTTCATTTCTATTTATTGGGTGTTGTGTAAAATCACCCGTAATTATATTTGCAGATTGCCGCATATTTTCGGCGTTTGCAGCAACACGAATATTTGAGTCTCGTAACGGCAACTGCTCCGTGCCCTGAATAACAGATGCAAAAATTGGTTTTTCTCCAAAGCCGAGTGTCAATAAATTTTTAACCGTATTTTGCGGAATTCCCACACCGACTTTTTGCAAAAGAAAATTTTCAAATTCCTTTAACGGCGTGCCCTTAAATTCGGGCGGAATGCCGAGTTCCTTTAATTCCTGCACTGCGTTTAACAATACTTGAAAATTTTGTGCGGTTCGCATTTCCAAATTCTGCGATTGCGATTGTGATTGTGCCGCTTGCGGCAATTGTTGCGGCGGCGGGAGCCGCGTTTCTGAACTACGAGATGAACTTGGCGGGTCGCCCAAAACAAATTCTTTAATGATGTTTGCGGCAGTTACAAAATCATTTTTTGAGAGGGCAATTATCAATTTATTTTCGAGCGGAATTTCCGCACTTGCGTTTGGTTGCAAAATTTTTATCAAATCACTGACGGCATTTTTTAACTTTTGAGTTAAGTCCGTTGTCGGTTGCAATTTCAGCAAATCGATTATATTTTTTAGTTGCTTTTCCACATTTAAGGTTGTATTTTCGCTTATACTGTCTCTCGCTTTTGATAACTCTTGAGAGAGTTCGGGGAAATTTTTTGACAATTCTAAAATTAAACGGGAGAGTTCATTTATCAATTTCAGCCGTTCCGCATCCATTTGAACCGCTAAATTTTCGGGTGTATTTTTAACCTGCCGTTGCAGGGTATCTGCCGAATTTTGTCCTTCAAGTGAATTTTGCGAAACTTGCTCGCCGAGCATTTGCGCGACCATTTGCCCTACGGAAATTTGCATTTATCACTCTCCGCGTTCTCTCGCCAAACGAATCACAGTCTCAACTTGATCGCGTGGAAGTTCAAGCCATTTTGCGATTTCCGACGGAGTGCGACCTTGCTTTGCATAGTCTAAAATTTGTTTTTTTTCGCGAGACCTGCGGTCGTAGGTTGTCTCATCTCCCGGCGGGACAATTCTCGTTCCGTTGGGGCTTGGGACTCTTATGAGAGTTTTTGTTTGAGCGTTTCCCGTTAAAGTTCTATCGGATACTGTTCTGTCCGAGACCGTTTTTTCGCTCACAGTCGGCACGGCTTTTGTTTTTTTGCCTTGCAGAGTTGCAAGTGCATCGGCAAGAGATTTCACAGCCTCCGTAACCCTTTGTCTTGCGGTTGGTCTCAAGGTCGGAGTTGGGACAGTCGGTTTGGGCGGTGTGGTGTCGCCCATAGGCTTAACCTGCGGGAGCGGTATCCTTGTTCGGCTGAACACAGTCGGATCAAGAGTGCCGAGCGGAGGCGGCGGTGAAGGTTCTGATTGCATTTGCTTTAATTTTTCGGTAACCTTTGCGACTTCCCTGTGCCTGCGGTTTATCTTTATCAGCAGGAAAATTATAATTGCGAGCAAAATTGCTGCAGTTATTGAAATTCCTTTTATCAGCGAATCCACCAAATCATCGACATCGCCTTCCGTAGTTTTCACCTCTTCCTTTTTGGCGAGTGAATTTCGTGCGAGCAAAATCCTCTCCCAAAGATTTTTCTTTACATCTTTCAAATTTTTGAGTCGGCGATCATCGGTCTCGTTGTGAATTGCAAAGTCCAAAACCGAGAGCGAATCGTATAAAGCCGTTATCTGTTCGGGAGATACCGCACGCACCTCCGCCTTCGGCTCACTTGCCAAAAGTTCACTGGGGTCTAAACCCGCAAACCGCACGAGGGCATAAAAGCCTCCGCACAAGGCTATCAGTGCTAAGATAAATGTGTAGATTTTTTTCAATGCAAGGAGAATGTAGAAAAAGTTGAGAGAGTAAAGAGTGGAGAGTAAAGAGTAGAGAGTAAAGAGTAAAGAGTAAAGAGTAGAGAGTAGAGTGTAAAGAGCAGAGTGTAAAGAGTAGAGTGTAAAGAATAAAGAATAATAACTTTACTCTTTACTCTTTCAACTCTTGCAACCCCTGCACTGCCGAGTTCCCATACCCCACACCCCTGCACTGCCGCGTGATTTTTCTACATTACCCAAATGTCCCAAGAAATTGACATTGAAAAATTGTCTGTATTATCGCGCCTCACGCTTAGCGAAGAGGAAAAATCGGAGGCTGCCGAACGCCTAAAAGAGATGTTGAAGTTAATGGAGAATTTGCGAGAGTTAGATTTGAGCGGAGTAGAGCCTATGTCGGCGAGTGAACCGTCTGTGTTGCGCGAAGATGTTGCACGGGAAAGTTTCACTTACGAACAGACTTTCCTCAACGCTCCGCAAGAAGAAAATCGCCATTTTGTTATACCGAAGGTTATGTAGGCTGGTACCAAAGCAATGTCTATCGGTTCTAAGGTTTTGGTGTATTCGCAAAATGCGGCAACCCGCGAGCGATTGATACGGCTCTTGATGTATCAGCGGTTTGTGCCAAAGGCGGTTGAGAGTGTTTCATACGCGACTCTCGCACTCGTTTCCGGTGAGTTCCCGATTTTTCTCTGCACCTACGACCCCGAAGATGAAGAGACAATACAGTTTCTCGATTTTATGAGAAAAGACGGGCAAATGCGTTCGGTTATTCCCGTGCTTGTGCTTTCCAAACCTACAAGAGATTCACTTGCAAATTTGGTTAGAATCGGTTGTGCAAATTTTATTCTGCACGATGCGGGTCAGCAAGTTTTCTTTGACAAAATGGAGCAAATTGCCGCATCAATCGGAGATATTCGTGACAAGCGGCAGTTTGTGCGAGTTGAAATTCCCGAATATGAAAATGCTCAATTATTAGTAACCGCCCGCAACGGAAATAAATATCCCGTTCGTGTGGGAAATGTTTCAATGGGCGGCTTGCAACTCACTTGGACTGCCGACAAAATGCCCGTTCAGCGAATGGTTGTGGGTGATGTTTTAATGAACTGCCTCTTGGTAATCAAAAGCCTTGACCTGTATGCAGACTTAAAAATAATTTCCGTTTTTAACTACAAAGCGGGCACTCAATTTGTGGGCTTAAACGAAGACAGGCAGGCACAACTCTGCAATTTTATTTACGAAAGGTTACTCGCGGAAAAAATTTCTTGAGTAAAAACAGATTAACTCTTATCTCATAAATTCATTCCCAATTTGGAGTTAACTCGGAATTTCAATATGTCTGGTGATGCCGCTCTCTTTCCAAATGACCATATTCTTTCCGCTCTTTTTTGCTCTGCTTAAATTTTTATCCGCTGAGTTAATAAATTCTTGAAAACTGTCGTTTTCGATAGGAGTAGAATTTGCAATGCCTATGCTCACCGTGATTTTGCCTTTGCCTTCAACTTGCAATCTTATATGCTCTGCGACTTTAACCGCATAATTGATATTCGTATTCGGTAAAATTACCGCAAACTGATCTTCGCTTAAACGAGATATAAAATTGACCGAAGTTAAATTTGCAATCAAAACCCCTGCAACCTCTCTCAAAAGAATATCGCCGTCCTCGTGCCCGTGAGCGCGTTTATAATTGCTGAAAAAATCCAAGTCAATCATAAAAAAACTTATCGGATTTACATTTTGCAAAGCCAAATTCCACTCCTCTCTTATGCGCATATTGAACGCCTTTCGGTTATTTAATTGGGTGAGTTCATCTATTAAACTCTCCGCCTTATTTTTATAGGTAGCGTGACTTAGTCGGTATCTCATATTGTGCAAAAATATATTGAATACAACAAACACAATAAACAACTCAATAACGAGAATGAAATACAAATTAGTCATCTCGCTTTGGAGAACATCCGAGAAACCTATATCGCTTTTTTTAGCAATAAAAAACATATTATAATTCTCAAAATTTCTAATCGCATAGCGAAAACCGTTGAGCGAAAATTGATAAACCGAGTCGCCGTTAAGGGTATTTGCAATGCCGAGCAACTCACCTGCATCATCACCGAAAATATCACCTATCAATTTCTTTTCCTGAACCAATTTTGAATTTGCCGCACCTATAACAACGCCTTCTTCACCACCCAAACCGTCTTGACTTTTATTAAACACAAATACATTATTCTGCAAATCTAATTTTTCCAAAAAAGTTGAGAGAAAAATTCTGTTGCATATAAATCCGAGCACTTTTTTATTCGCATAAATCGGATAACTTATATAGAGGTCATATTTATTTTTGTCGATATAATCAAAGTCCGTTTCAATGAGCGGAGTTTTTTTCGCATTCAGCGTGCGAAATATCCAAGCGTGTGAGGGATTTGAGGCACTAAGTTTTGCAGTCCAATTTCCGTTCACATAATAAACGCCTTCGGCAACACTCAACCAACTTAGCATTTTATTTTGCAAATGCTCAAAATAAGAATTAAACATTTTCATCACTTCTTTTTTATAAACTTGATTTTCGGGATGTTCAAAATAATCCACTATCAAGGGACTGTAGGCTAAAATTTGAGTTGCTACAACTTCTTTATCAATGGCGGAATAAAGTTTCATATAAGTTGTTTCCGTAACTTTATTGAGATCGTTTTGCAATTTATCTTCGAGCAAATTTTTCATTGAATGGTAATACGCATAACCGCTTACCAAAAGCACAATCACAAAAAACAGAACGGAAAATGCGAGCACAGATCTGCGAAACGGCATCTTAAAAAAAGTCGAAATATCGGAAATCATAGAAGTATCCCCCCAACTGCTATTTTTTTATGGTGGCGGGGGACTTGTTCGCTTTGCTCACCGATTGCCCCCCACAACGCCCCGATTGTAAGAAGTCCTTCTTGCATCTCTTTAGTATCGTGTATTCTTAAAACTTTCACGCCCTGTTGTGCCGCCCAAAGTCCCGAAACTACGCTCGGTATTAAGCGGTCGCTCTTTTCTAAACCATCAATTTTTCCTATATACGATTTTCGCGAAACTCCCAACAGAACGGGAAAACCCGTCTCAACCAACTCGCCTATATTTGCGATGAGAGATAAATTTTCCTCTTGAGTTTTTCCAAACCCAATTCCGGGATCTATATATATGTCGCCTTTCGAGAATCCCCTTTCCAATAATAAATCTGCACGATTTTTCAGATAAGTTAAAACAGATATTGCAGTAGTGCCGCTTTCCCCCTGTCGATTCGCATATTTTCCCGTGTGTTGCAAAACCGCAGTCGCCTTGCTTTCTGCTATCACATCAAGCATTGCAGGGTCGTGTTCCATAGCCGAAACATCATTTACAATATTTGCTCCCGCATTAAGCGCCGCCTTCGCAACCTCTGCTTTTGTAGTATCTATAGAAATGCTAAACGCTCGGCGGCTCTGCTCCTTATGTAGCATTTCAATCACGGGAATAACCCTTCTCAATTCCTCTTCCGCCAAAATCGGCGTAAAATTCGGGCGCGTGCTCTCTCCCCCGACATCTAAAATACTTGCTCCCGCATCGAGTTGCATAATTGCATATTCAAAAGCCGCACTCGGCTCATTGTGCTTTCCTCCGTCGAAAAAACTATCCGGCGTGCAATTTACAATTGACATTAATTTTGGCATATACATTCCAGTTGGGAAGATAGAAAACTTACGCGGTGTGTTGCTTCGCCTACGGCTCGCTGGTGACGGAACGCACCAAAAAAATCAAGGTAATTCGGCAACGGGGATTTCTTTTATGCCTTCGAGTTGGAGTTT
>BNUP01000096.1 GCA_025997455.1 Fibrobacterales bacterium
GAAATTGGCGAGCAAACCAAAGAAGAAAAGATTTCCCAATCGTTAAAAGAGAATAAAATTATAGCAAAAGCATTGGATTTATGCCGAGAATACGCCTACACCGAAGAGGAACGGGCAGCCTACGATAAAGTTCATGAGGGTATCATATTTAGGGCTATGGAATTATCAGAAAGCATAGCGGAGGGTGAGGCAAAAGGTAGGGCAGAAGGCGAGGCAAAAGGCAGAGCTGAGGGAGAGTTGGCAGGCGAGGCTCGGGGCGAGGCTCGCGGCAAAAAGGATGCTCAATTAGCAATAGCCCAAAATCTCAAATCCCAAGGCGTGGCAGTTAGTGTTATTGTTGTGGCAACGGGACTTTCTTCCAAAGACATCGAACAATTATGACAATAAAAAAACGCAATTTCCCTTTTTTCCTTGCATTTTGCCCAAAAAAATTCTATATTTACCCATAATGTCGCAAAACTTGCAAAAAATTTTTTTAACTCCTGTATACAGGAGTTCTGGGCAAAGCCCAGAACTCTAACATTATTAAAATAAAGCCTATAAGAGAAAATACCTTCTATAGGAAACCTCTAAAAACTCTCTTTGTAACACAATTCCACAGATTTGAGTTTTTAGAGACGGTATCTCAAATCTTTTCACCGCAATCCCACAATGGGAATAACCACGCTCAAACAAGGAGTTCATTATGAATCGCAAATTCATTTTCGCGGCGTTTATTGCCGTTCCCCTATTCTTTGCCTGTTCCGAAGTCGGTTCTGACGGAATTACCGGCAATGACGGCAAAGATGGTATTAACGGAGCCGATGGCTCAAGTTGTATTGTCCAAACTCGCAGCGATGACGGCTTTGATGTTCTCTGCGGTGTGGGCGAAGAGAAAACCAAGGTGGGCGAAATTCACAATGGAGCAACCGGTGCAGATGGACAGGACGGAGCGATAGGTGTGCAAGGTGAGAAAGGAGACAAGGGAGACAAAGGCGATAAAGGGGACACCGGAGCGACCGGTGCAACAGGTGCCGATGGTCAAGATGGTGTAGATGGACAAGACGGAGCGACAGGTGCACAAGGTGAAGCGGGTGCAAAAGGAGATAAGGGAGACAAGGGCGATAAAGGGGACACCGGAGCGACCGGTGCAACAGGTGCCGATGGTCAAGATGGTGTAGATGGACAAGACGGAGCGACAGGTGCACAAGGTGAAGCGGGTGCTAAAGGAGATAAAGGAGACAAAGGCGATACTGGAGCAGATGGAACAAGTTGCACGGTGGTAGAGGGAACTGACGGACACGCTTATGATGTTTATTGCGGAGGGGAATTTCAAGGTTATTTAGACAATGGAGCAAAGGGCGACAAAGGCGATTCGGGCGATTCTGGCAATGATGGCGTTGGTTGCGAACTTACAGACAACGGAGCCACATTTTCGCTTACTTGCGGTGAAACGGAGGTAAGTTGGCCAAAAATTGAGTTATGCGGAAATGTTCCATACAATCCGACAACAACAAAATATTGCTCGGCAGCAAACAAAATTGAGGATTTGTTTATTGACGAACGAGACGGGCAAATTTACAAGACTGTCGAAATTGGTGACCAAGTATGGCTTGCGGAGAATTTGAACTACAACGCGAGCGGTAGCAAGTGCTACAACGACAATCCTGACAACTGTGTAACTTACGGCAGGTTGTATGACTGGGCAACTGCGAAAACAGTTTGCCCCTCCGGTTGGCATTTGCCAAGCGATGCCGAATGGACAATTCTTACTGACTATGTGGGCGGTTCAACCGGAATCAAACTTAAGGCGGAGAGCGGTTGGAATAGTAGCGGCAACGGCACAGATGATTACGGTTTTAGTGCTTTGCCCGGAGGCTACGGCAACTCCGATGGCCATTTCGGCAGTGTCGGCAACTACGGCCTCTGGTGGAGTGCTACGGAGTACAATGCGAGCTACGCCTACAGCAGGTACATGATCTACGACACCGAGAGTGTGGGCAGAATCAACTACGATAAGGACAACTACTCGTTTAGTGTGCGTTGTTTAAGGGACTAAGTTTTCCCTGCTAAGCCCGCAAGGGCAAGAGCAGGGAAAACCGCCGTTAGCCCGCCGATTTAAGATTGCAATTTAATTTTAATGTGGCTGGCGGGCAAACGGCGTGCGATTTTGGATTGGCGCGTTGATTTTTGAAAATAATGCCTGAGGTGCGGTGGGCGAGCGGCATAAATGCCACCCCTACTGTCATTATCGGGCTTGACCCGATAATCCAAAGTGTGCATTGCATTCTTTGGATTGGCAGAAAAGAAATAAATAAATAGTCGCCTAACGGCTTGGTGTCCCGCCTACACTGCCGAGTTTCCCCACACCCTACACGCCACACCCTATACCCCACCCTGCACTGCCGAGTTTTCCATTAACAAGGGAACGCGGTGTGGATAGAACGCACCATATATTCCAAAGAAATCACCCCTTCTTAATGCTCACCTGAATTTCGCAACCTTCAATAACGGCATCGATCCAATCGGTTTCGGTGCCTTCGCTTGCGGGTAGCGTTGCACTTGTGAGCAGAGAGATTCCTTGAGTTTCCTCTAAAATATAAGTCTTGTGCCTTTCAATTGCAGTTTGCAAATCGGCGTAGGCAGAAACGCCTTTGAGCGAAATTAATATTTTATCGGTTATCTGCAAGTCGAGTTCCTTTCTGCGATTTTGAATGCGATTTACCAACTCGCGTGCAATGCAACTCTGTTTTAATTCGGGCGTAATTTTTAAGTCCAATGCGACCGTATAATTTTCGCTCGCCTCAACAGCCAAACCTTCCGCAACCTCACGGACTATCAAAAGACAATCGGCGGTGATTGAAAGTGGCATATCGGCAATCTCAAAAGCATTTCCGTTTTGAATACCCTTGATTTCATCCGAGTTCAATTTGGAAATAGCCCCCGAAATCTGTTTCATATTCTTAGCGTATTCTGTGCCCTTTGCCTTTATGCCTGCAAAATTCGGTTTTGCGGAAATTTTGGCGAGTTCGCTGTCGTCGGCGGCAAATCGCAATTCCTCAACATTCAATTCTTCCAAAATCAGATCTTTCATTTTTTCTGCAACTTCTTTTGCCTCCCCAGAATGCGGCACTATGGTGAGCGTTTTAAGCGGCTGCCTGTTTTTAATCTCTTTGGAGGCTCTCAAGGTTCTGCCCATTTCAATAACCGAACGCACAAGCGACATTCTGCGAACCAAATTATCATCTGCAAGTGCAGGGTCGGCAGTGGGGAAGTTTGTCAGATGAACGGAAAGAGGAGCATTCGGTTCAACTTCGCGAACTAAAATCTGATAAATTTCTTCGGATAAAAACGGTAAAAAGGGTGCGAGAATTTTACTGAAATCCACCAACGCTTTGTAGAGAGTTGCGTATGCAAAATTTTTATCGCTGTCGTTATCGCTTTTCCAAAAACGGCGACGACTGCGGCGAACAAACCAATTTGTTAAATCATCCACAAATGAAAGAACAATCGGAACAACCGCATACAAATGATATGCCGCCATTTCCTTTTCAATCTTTGCACTTAATTCTTGCAAAACCGCAATTAACCAACGATCCAATTCATTATCGCTGTGCCACTTATCTTGGGGTTTCCATTTTAACTGTCCTTTGCTCGAATCCGCATTGTGATTTGAAATGAAAAATCCCACCGCATTCCAAAGCGGCAACATCACCGACTTTACAATTTGCTTAACCCCTTCCTCGCTAAATCGCAATTCCTCGCCTTTTAATGCCGCCGAATTTATGAGGAATAACCGCACTGCATCTGCACCGGTTCTATCTATGAGGTCGTTTGGGTCGGGATAATTTTTTTTACTCTTGCTCATTTTTGAGCCGTCTTCCGCCAAGATAATTCCATTCACAATAACATTTTTAAATGCAGGTTTTTGAAAAAGTGCGGCGGCTAATACCGTCAGCGTGTAGAACCAACCTCTCGTTTGGTCTAAACCTTCAGCGATAAAATCCGCAGGGAATGTGTTGAAAAATGCATTGTCGTTTCTCCCTTCTCCCTTCTCCCTTCTCCCTTCTCTCCAATTGCAATGTTCGCTCCCTTGTGATGATGAAGAGGAATCAAACAGCAGATGATTCTGTGCGTAGGGCATTGAACCGCTCTCAAACCAACAGTCAAAAACTTCACTCGTGCGTTTGAAAACTTTTTTTTCGGTTTTATTTAATCCTCCGTTTTTTTCACCATCCGCCTCGTCCGCAGATAAGTCAGGGTTAGCGGAGGAATCTTTAACGATTTCCACCTTATCAACAAAATGCTTGTGCAAATCTTTTAATTCAACTCCCGAAAGTTTTTTCAATTCTGCGATAGAACCTACACAAAGCGTTTCACCGTCCTCTGCAACCCATACCGGAATCGGTGTTCCCCAAAAACGATTCCTCGCCAAATTCCAATCGCGTGCACCCTCAAGCCATTTTCCGAATCTGCCGTTTTTAATATGGTCGGGTGTCCATTCAATTTGCGAATTGCAAAAAATCATCCATTCTTTTAATGTTTTTGTCTCTCCGTTTGCACTCGTCACCGGAGCATCTAACTTCATAAACCAAGTGCTGAGCGCGCGGTATAAAAGCGGGACGCCAGTTCTGTAACAGTGCGGATAACTATGGACAATCGTATCGTGCTTAAAAACTCGATTCTGTTCTTTCAAAAATGCGATAATAGATTTGTCGGCATCTTTTGCACCGATGCCCTTCCACTGCGGAACTTTATCCGTAAATTTTCCTTCGGCATCGAGCGGGTCAAAAAGTCCAAGTCTTATTTCCTTACCGAGTTCAAAATCTTCCTCACCAAAAGAAGGTGCAATATGCACCGCACCTGCTCCGTCTTCTATGCTCACAAAATTTGCGACATATAACTGATACCGTTTTGCCTGCTCTTCTGTGCTTGCAAATTTATCTGCAATTCTAAACAGAGGCTCGTAATGCAAACCTGCTAAATCTGCACCTTTGCATTTTTTTAGAATAGTTGCATTTTTGAAATATGCGGGAACTCTGGCTTCCGCTATCCAAAATCGATTTTTAATTTCCGGATTTCCGTCTCCCGTCTGCCGAGCGGGCAGGTCGCGGGAATGAGAATTCGAGTCTTCGACCAAAACATAATCTATGTCTTTACCAACCGCAATTGCCAAATTGCTCGGCAGAGTCCAAGGCGTTGTTGTCCAAACCAAAAGCGATTCATTTTCGCGTTCCGTTAGCGGAAAAATAAGGGTTAAACTCGGATCCTGCCTGTCTCTATAACCTTGATTTGTTTCAAAATTTGAAAGCGGCGTTGCAAGTGCGGGGCTATACGGCTGCACACGATACCCGCGATAAATTAAACCCTTGTCCCAACACTGCTTAAACACATTCCACACGGACTCCATAAAATCGGTGTCCATAGTTTTGTAATCGTTATCGAAATCGACCCAGCGACCCATTCTGCGAACAGTTTTTCGCCACTCGCCCGTATATTTTAGCACCGCACCGCGACACGCCTCATTAAATTTATCAACGCCGAATTTCTGAATCTCATCTACGCCCGCTAAATTCAGTTGATTTTGAATAATGCTCTCTATTGGAACTCCGTGGCAATCCCACCCGAAACGGCGCGGCACATAGCGACCCTTCATCGTCCAATATCTCGGCACTATGTCTTTAATTGTTCCTGCGAGCAAATGCCCGTAATGCGGCAGTCCCGTTGCAAACGGTGGTCCGTCATAAAACGAAAATGAGTTTCCGTCTTTTCTGTTTTCAATTGACTTTTCAAATGAACCGTCTTTGTCCCAAAGTTCAAGGACTCTGTTTTCTATTGAGGTAAAACCCTCACCTTTTTCCTGTTCGCGAAATTGCATTGTGGGAAGGTAGAAACTTACTCGGCGGTGCAGGGGTATGGGGTGTGGCGTGTAGGGTGTGGGGTGTGGGGAATAGAGTGTAAAGTTGAAAGTGGGGATATAGGGTATAGGGTGTGGGGTGTGGAGAAAGGAATTGTAGGGGCGTGGTTTTTAACCCGCCCTTTTAGAATTGCAAGGAGAAAATGGATTTTTTTTGACAGCAATAAATAAAATAATCAAACAATAGCCTCTTATTATACGCTGTCCAGTCGCTTTGCTTGGTGTGATGTGTTCTATCCACACCGCGTTCCCTTGTTAATGTTACTCGGCATTGCGAGTAGCGGAAAGAAGGGGTAGCGGAAAACGCGTGTATGGGCGACCGTTGGTCGCCCGCCCGCTATTCGCGGTT
This sequence comes from Fibrobacterales bacterium, assembly GCA_025997455.1. GTDB lineage: Bacteria > Fibrobacterota > Fibrobacteria > Fibrobacterales > Fibrobacteraceae > BNUP01. Next base: position 6,246 of record BNUP01000096.1, read on the forward strand.
GGAGCGAGGGGAAGGCGTTCCCCTTTATCCTCTCATTTTACATCTTTTACAAATATTGTTTTCTCTGTAATTTTCGCAGAATTGTTTATATTTTTCGCCCTGCCAAATTTCAATTGGATTTTGATTTGCAAAATTTCCAAAATCGCCAAAGGGAATTTTTGAACGCATTCCGAATCGTGCATCCGGATTAGGGCAAACCTGAAAAGTTCCATCAACCCAAACCCACGCCTTTTTACCGAGAAATTGGCACGAACGCGAGGGAGGCATAACTCCCGCTGTTGAACCGATACGCCAAATTTCGTTTATCTTTACCCTATTGACTTCGTTTGGAACTTCATCTAATTTATCGCCTTCCCCGATTGTTGCCTGAATTGAAATTGTAGGTTTGAATTTGCTCACATCTCTTTTTTTTGCAAAATCCGAAATGTTTTTTCTCAACCATTGCGGAATCTTGCCGTGCATCGCACTGAATTTTATATCGCTTAAAACTGGCAGAATAAGAGGAGACCATCTTTCAACTCCGCCGTTTGCAAAAGTTCCGTTAGTTGTAATATTAACTTTTAAGTTAAATAATTTTGCGAGTTCCAAAAAATTCTCAAAATGAGAATACAAAAACGGCTCGCCCATTGTGGAAGGAATTATTTCGCTAAGGTTCGGGACAAATGCTTTCACAACTTTTTCGATAACCGAAAAGTCCATTTCTCTTTTGCTTTCCCATTCGAGAGGCACTTGTTTTGAAAAGCAAATATTGCAGTTCAAATTGCAATTGTGCGGGTTGGTTATAAAAGTAATTGAGATGGGTTTCATAACCCGCTTAAACCAACTTAATTCCTTCCGCACTCAATTCAAGCACGCCTTCTTTCCAAAGTCTGCCTGCGAGTTTTTTAAAACCTTTTTTGCTCATACCGAACTTGTCGCGAATTTCTTCGGGAGTGGAATTATCGGAAAACGGTAAAAAACCGCCGTTATCTTTTAACATTTTTAAGAGGGAGTCTTTGTGCTTATCCACAAGTGCGTCAAAGCCTATGGGCGAAAGCGAGAGGGTGATTAAACCGCCGCCCTTTTCCTCGTTAATTCTTATGCTGTGAATATAACCGTTGCGTTTGTCGCCAATATGAAGTCCCGTTGCAACGGGGTCGCCGTAGAGTCGTCCCGTGTATCGCATATTTACCAAAAAATCTATGCAGTAATTTTCCTGAAAATCGTAGGCTACAAGCGAAACTTCTTGTCCTTCTTTTAACTCGGAAACATCTCGTTCAAAATAGTGGAGAATTTTTTCGGTGCTGGTTATGCGCCCGCTCCTTTCGTCTAAGTGTATGTGCACAACGCATAAATCGCCGGCAACGAGTTCTCCGAGTTGATTGTTGTATGGCAAAATTAAATCCTTATCTAAACCCCAGTCTAAAAACGCCCCCGCATCATTTACATCTTTCACCTTCAAAACCGCAAACTCGCCTACTTTAGCCTTCGCCTTTTGTGTGGTAGCCACAGGTCGAGCCTCGTTGTCCAAGTAGATAAATAGCGTGATTTTGTCACCGATTTTCAATTCTTTGGGTGCTTTACCCTTAGGTAGCAGCACTCGGTCTCCGTCTTCGGTTTTCACATAAAACCCTTGAGGAAGTTCTTCTTCCACCGAGCATTCGTTATAATTTCCAAGTTGCATTGTTGGGAAGGTAGAAAATGGTGGGGTATAGGGTTTAGGGTGTGGGGTTTAGGGAGTGTAAAGGTCGTCAGAGCCTACTAAGCGACACGGGCAACCTGTATTTTATGCAAATTTAAGTGGTTGCCGTCGTCTCTAAAAACTCAAATCTGTGGAATTGTGTTACAAAGAGAGTTTTTAGAGGTTTCCTAAATAAATTAGTCTGTCTAGTCGCCTATCGGCTTGGTGTCCCGCCTACGCGGGAATGACGCAAAAGGGAACGCGGTGTGGATAGAACGAACCAGAAAAATTTGCAATGCCGTATTTTCCACTCCCTACACGCCACACCCTATACC
>BNUP01000097.1 GCA_025997455.1 Fibrobacterales bacterium
CCGTCTCGTCAAGTTCCACTGTTGCTTCGAGTTCGTCTTCATCCTCGACTCCGAGTTCCTCCTCGTCATCGACTCCGAGTTCGTCTTCGTCAATAAAAGACAGTTTCACAGATACTCGTGATGAGCAAACCTACGAGTATGTAACCATAGGCACTCAAACTTGGATGGCAGAGAATTTAAACTACAACGCGAGCGGGAGTAAGTGCTACGATAACAGCACTGCAAATTGCACTACTTATGGCAGATTGTATGACTGGGCAACGGCGACTACCGCTTGCCCCGCCGGTTGGCACTTGCCAAGCGATGCTGAGTGGACAAAACTTACCGACTATGTTGGCGGCAGCAGTACTGCCGGAACAAAATTAAAAGCAAGTAGCGGTTGGTACAACTCTGGCAACGGCATAGATGATTACGGATTTAGTGGTTTGCCCGGGGGCTACGGCATCTCCGATGGCAGTTTCAACGATGTCGGCGGCTACGGCTACTGGTGGAGTGCTACGGAGAACAATGCGAGCAACGCCTACTACAGGTACATTATCTACTACAACGAGAATGTGTACAGAGGCTACAGCGATAAGGACAACTACTTGATTAGTGTGCGTTGTTTAAGGGACTAAGCAGGTCGTAAGCAATTTAACTGTCATACTCTTATTGGAACACTATTTAATAAACGGCGCAACTCGGCAATTTCTTTGTCTTTTTCGGCAATTATTGTGGTGCTTTCTTGTCTGGCACGAGCCTCACCCTCTAACCTGCCACGAGCCTCAGCGGCATCTTCTATGCTCCACAAGTCTCGCTGACCTTTTAGACGACTCTCGTAAATCGCTCGATTTTTCTTGTCGGCACTGATTTGCCGCAAACTGTTGAGTGCCTGCTTTATCGCGGGACGACGGGTTGCTACTGCCATAAAAAACCTCTAAAAACTCCCTCCGTGAAACAATTTTCCAAACCTGAGTTTTTAGAGGCGACGGCGAACTCACATAAAACAAGGCTTTTAACTGTTCGCCAATGTCGCTTAGAAACCTCTACCAACCTCGGTATGAGGTTGGTAGAGGTTTCTATGTCTTTCTCCTTTTCTGCTTTTATAAATTCAAGCCAATTAAAAAGAACTTCATCTTTTTCTGCGGCTATCTTTGTCAAATCCAATACATTAATTTCTTGCAAATCGTTAAATTGAAACCGCTCTGTTTTCTCTAACATTTGAAATGTTGTGTGGCATTTTTTGGATTCGGTAACAAACGGATAATTTGTGATGATTATTGAAATCGCGGGCTTTATATCCATATACTTGCCACCTTCACCTATCTGCTCAGTTATCATAGATGCATTGTAATAGGTAACGCGGGAACGCATTTCTGGAATGTTTTTTACTTGAATTTCAATATCCACAATTTTACCATCCAAGAGTTCTGCTTTTACATCGAGAATACTCAACTTGTCTTCTACATATTCCTTTTTCAAATAAGGGTCTCTAAGAATTATTGTTTTTAACACATTTGGTTCTAAATGCAGAACCGCTTCTAAAAAATCTTTGAGAATATTTACATTCCGTTTATCGCCAAACAGCATTTTGAACACCGCATCGACCTTGGGCGGTAGTAGTGCAGGGGTGGGCGTTTTGGTTTGCATTTTTTTAGATTTTGCGGGCATTGGGGGTAATGTAGAAAAAGTTGATAGTGTATAACTTAGCAATGCCAAGTTTCCCCACATCCTACACGCCACGCCCTATACCCTACCCTGCACCGCCGAGTTTAACAAGCGAACGCGGTGTGTGCCGAACGCACCATTTACAAAACAATACTCGACAAATAAAAACTTGCAAAGCCGAGTATTGCACCAACCACAACATCCGAGAGCCAATGTACTCCGTAATACACGCGCAAAAGCCCCCAAGTGAGCGGCATTAAAATCATAACGGCACCTATGTGCGGAATTGCGTTAAAAATCACAAAACCGGCAGCCAAATTATTCATAGTATGCCCGCTTGGGAAAGAATATTTGTCAAGGGGAGGAACGGCGGCACGAACTTCTTTTAGCAAATCAAAGGGGCGTTTTCTGCGGGTAGATAATTTCACAAGCCAATAAAGTGCGAGTGAAATAAAAATTGCAGGAATAACTTTTTTTATAATTTCAATTAAAAAATCAAAGCCGTAAAAGAAATACAAAAAGGCAACCACAAAAGTCCACACATAACCATCGCCAAGTCGTGTGTAAAATCGTAAAAAAGAATCAACTTTCGCGGAAAATTGATGCCTTCGCCAAAAATGAAAAAAGCGAATATCGTAATCGGTTATAATTTTAATCATATAAATGCCGCAGTTAATGAGTGTAATTTGTAAACATACGAACCGAATCGAGCCGCAATTTTGGGCTTTCAAGGCTCTTTTTGCACGCCGCAATGTCTCGTTTTTTCTGTTCCAATGTTTTGCCTATCTCATAGTTACGAATTAGCGTATAGGTTTCCTCCAAGCGGTGCAATTCACTTTCAAGTGCGGATATTGCCTGTTTGCCGATTTCCTCCGCTATATTTTTAACTTTTAAGTTAAGTGATTCTTTTGCCTCTTCAAAACCTGCACCGCAAAAATAATCTATTGTAGGCTCTGAAGAACTCGTTAAGAGGTCGTCAGAGCCTACTAAGCGACACGGGCGAACCGTATTTTTATGCAAATTTAAGTGGTTCGCCGTCGTCTCAGAAGAACTCCTTGTTTTATGGGATAAGGTTGAGGGGAGTTCTTCTGAGATTACTATGGAATTAGCAGAAGAAGGCGAGTCTATTACAACCTGCAAAAACCTTTTCCCCATTAAATGACTAACACCCCAATTTGCATTCACCGAAAATTCAAGTAAAAAATTATACTGCATTTTTGCACTGCCGTTTGGCAATTCAGCATTTTCAACACTTGCCGCAACTCCAAAATCCTCTGCGGTTGCCTTATCAAAAAGACGGCGCATAATGGGATGTTCCCAGTGAAAAAACGGAATATTCTCATAGTTAAGTGCAGTTTTTCTATTTGTGATAACGGTAATGGAGCAACCGTCCGATTCGCTCATTTCACCGTCTTCGGAATGTTGCCGATTATCAACGCCGAGAAGTGCGGCATATTCAGGATCGGGTTGCCCTTTCACCACAAGACTATCGGGGTAAATTCCCTTTTCAACTTCAAAATCAAGCCGTTCAAACATAGTGAGTGCAAATGGCAAAAGTTCGGTATTTTCGTCCATTTTTCGTGCTTGTGCAAGTAAATAAGAGGATTCCTTTGCGTCTTGAGAATTAAATTCGAGCAAGCGGTCTCTGCCTTCCTCCGCCTTTTCGTTTATCACCTGCATTTCTAATTTGCCCTTTGGTAAAAATTCCTTAACAAATTTTGTGAAATTTTTAGCAGGATTTTCTAAATATGTTTTTAACTCAACATCAAACTTTGCATAGATTTCTCCGCCGCCGTTGTGCGAATGTTCAAAAATTCCGAGTGCCTCGCTATACCACAGAAATAGCATTTCCATTTTACTCTTTTTTATTAAAGGAATGTGTATGTGAATTTCCGCACCCTGCCCAATACGGTCTAAACGCCCAATGCGTTGTTCCAAAAGTGCAGGGTCTTCGGGCAAATCAAAAAGTATTAAATGCTTTGCAAATTGGAAGTTTCGCCCTTCGGAACCGATTTCGGAGGATAGCAAAATATTTGTGTAATTGTCGTTCATAAAAGTTGCCGCCGCTTTATCGCGTTCCAAAGAACTCTCTTCTTCTCTAAAAACAGCCGCTGCTCCTTCGCCTAATTTTTCACTTAAAAGTTCAAAAAGAAAATTCACCGTTTCGGAAGATGAAGTTATCAAAAGCAATTTTTCGTTTTTATGCTCAGTTATAAATTGCAATAACCATTCCGCCTGCAATTGCAACGGCTCATTTTTTTTATGTGATGCGGCGGGAACTTCATAAACATGCAAAACTCTTTTTGGGAAACCCTTAACGCTTTTTCTCGTGTTGCGAAACACCGCAGAACCCGTTCCGAGTGCATCTATAACCCGCCTCATCCACTCCGCAGGGCTAAGCGATAAATCCGCCTTAATAGGCATCCACTTATAAATCGGAGATTTTTTTGGAATGCTCTTTTGCAATTCCTCCCAATTCAATTCGGTATTCACATCGAGAACAACTTTTTCCAAATCCCGTGCAACTTTTCTGTAGTTATCCTGATTTTTTGCAAACTCATCCCAATCCGAAAATCTCGCAGAATCTATGAGTGCGAGTCTGTAAAAATATGCCTCCGGTGCAAGTTGAATAGGCGTTCCCGAAAGCAGCAACAAACCTGCAGTTTTAGAAGCGAGACTTGCGACCAACTCATATTCCGCATTAGCACCTTTTGCGGTTTTCACCAAGCGATGTGCCTCATCGACAATTAAAAAGTCCCATTCAACTTCTAAAACCGCCGCCCGCACCCCGGAATTTCTCAACAAAAATTCCATTGAAACAATAACATTATCATTCGATAAAAAATCGTTGTAATCCTCATCAAGACCGGCAAACCATTTGTTGAATCGCTTAGCCATCTCAAAAAGCCACTGATTTTTTAACTGTTCCGGCACAATTATAAGAGTTCGTTTAATTCTGCCTTCCGCCCAAAGCGCACTCCAAATTAACCCGCTTTCAATGGTCTTTCCCAAGCCGACTTCATCCGATAACATTAGTCTCGGCAATGCGGCGCTTCTGCTTGCTCTTGCACACAGATATAATTGGTGAGGCAACAAATCAACCCTTGCACCCAGCATTCCTCTCGCAGCCGAACTCTCCCAAACCGAAAGTAATTTTTGCGCCTGCTCTCTCAATTCAAAATCGAAATTTGTCGAAAAATTTTTTGACCGCAACAGTTCAAAAATTTGTTCTTCGCCGCCGCTTTCAAAACGACGAAAACTCAGTTCCGCCTCACAGATCACCTTGTCTTTGTTTTTGTAAAATAAAACTCCGTCTCTTTCCTCAACTTCATCAACAAAGAGCGATGCTCCTTTTAGTGAAGTTGCCCTTTCACCTTTTTTCAAAATGTATCGCAATAGCGGAGGTTCGCCCTTTGAGTTATAAATTCTCTGCTCTCCCGACACGGGAAATAACAGCGTAACAGTTCTAAACTCTTGCTTTATCACCTGCCCGATACCAATTTCTGGTTCGTTTTCACTCGTCCATTTTTGCCCTAAGGCAAACGAAAATTTTGACATAATATAAATTTAGAAAATCATACATTGACTCTCTCATTTTTCTATTTTACTAGTTATATGCCAAATCCGTATTCGCAAGTATTTCTATCGGTGGGGTTAAAAAATGCACCCGAAGTTTATCGCAGCCGCAGAGAAGAACACCTGAAAAATTTAACCTCGCTTGCCATATATTATGCAATTGAAGAGGACTCAGAAAATCGCATAAACCAAACACCCGAATTTTTATACTTAACCGGCATAAATCAAAGCGGGGCAATTTTAGTATTGGATCCTTTAGCAAAAGGCGGTGAAAATGAACATCGCGAAATTTTATTTTTAGAGGAAAAAAATCCAAAAAAAGAATTTTGGAACGGAATAAAACTCGGACTTGTAAAAGACGAAAATATTGCAGAAGTGTCAAAGATAACGGGTTTTGAAACAATTCTTCCCATAGAAAATTTTAACTCCTTTGTAAAAAAAAGAACCCGCACGCCGCAAGCGGAATTATTAAAAATACATCTCGCTCAAAGGGTAATTTTGGAACGGGAAAGAATTAAACTCGCAAAGGTCGCCCAACAAATAACAAAAGAGGCATTTCTGTCCGTTTTGCCGAAAATATCTGAACTGAAAAACGAACGAACCTTATCTGCATTTTTGGATTCTCAAATGCTCTCCCGCACCGATAACGGACTTTCATTTTCCACAATTTGTGCCGCAGGTAAAAACGCCTGCACCCTGCACTACAAAAAAAAAGATGATGATATAAAAAACGGTGATTTGGTCTTGTTGGATTTCGGTTGCAGATATAACGCGGTATGCAGTGATATTTCCCGCACAATTCCCGCAAACGGAAAATTTAATCCGCTCCAAAAACTCCTCTACAACATTGTTTTAGACACTCAAATATTTCACCAAAAAAGCGTTCGTGCGGGATTGACTCTACAAGAACTCAGCAAAGAATCGTGGCTATATTTGGAGACTCTTTTAATTCACCGTTTCAAAGAATGCGGCGGCAAAGCGGAGCGTTATTATACGGGCAAACCTCACGGAATCAGCCATTTAATAGGCGACATTGTTCACGAAGGCGGAGCAACTCGCGACTACCTAAAAAAGCCCTTAGCCGCAGGAATGTTAATCTCAAACGAACCCGGTATTTACGGGCATTTTTCCATTGAAATTGACGGCATATTTTATAGTGAAGACATCGGCATTCGCATAGAGGACGATTTGTTGATAACCGAAAAAGGATGCGTTAATCTGTCTGTCGGCATACCCAAAACGGCAGAGGAAATTGAAGAATTACTCAGTTAATTTCCACAGTTTTACCTTGCAAAATTAAGCGACCGCCCGCTTTAATCGAAATGTTCATCGGTGCGGTTATCTCTAAGCATTTTGTAGCATCATCAAATACAAACTCAATTCCTCCTGCGGTTTTTAGAATATTTTGATTTGGATTTTTATTATTGACAGGGCTTTTGAAATTATCTTTCGGCAATGCTCCCAAGGCTATTGGGCGATCTATATCACCGTTCTCAAAGGCTATCAATACAGGCGTTCCTTTTAACAACGGAAAATGCACTCCGCAATTTTCACCCGCAAAATTCTGCGAAAGATAAATTGGGCTGCTCGCCGCCGCACCGCGATGATTCTCTTCGTCAAATTGCATTCTCACCGAATAACGACCCTGCGAATCGAGAGATGCAAAACTACCGCTAAAACCTTCTACGGTTGCAAGTGTCACTCCCGAAATTTGCGGCTTAGTTCGGCTTTTTGGCAAATTTTGAAATACCTTTTTTGGAATTGCCGACACTTGGCACAAGTAGCCGTCTTGCCTGCCTTTCAATCCGAATGCAGATTCTTGCGAGCCGCTGTGAAATACCGAACAGACAATAAACTCCGTATCAAAAAAATTGAGCACGGCACCCACCCTTAAAGGTTTATGCCCATAGCCGAAAAATATTTCACCGTTTTCGGTTCTCTCTAATCTGGTTTTAATAAAAGTGTCGTTAAAAGTGCTACTGCCTTCGCCGAATGGAGCATAACTCTCAAAAATATCAGTGCTGTCTGCAACTATAATTTCACATTTTTTTTCATTGTGTTTTGCAAAATTAAAAATTCCGTTATTCTCACTTAATCGTTCAAAAAAATCCAAATCCGTTTCGCCGTATTGAACGCAAAAATTTATGTTGTAAGCAGAATTTAATTTAAAGTTCGAGTTTTCAAATACACCGTTAAAAATACTTAAAAAATCTGTTTCACAAAACACTGCCGACTTCTCCTCTTTGCCTGCTAAATGCCGCTGAGTTTTTATTAAAAATGTCAATCTCGAAAATCCTTTTGGAGACGGTTCTTCCGAGCACTCCGCTACAATTCCGCAAAAAAATTCTTTTTGTCCCTCAAATTCAAATGAAAAACAAGCGGAACTGCCGAGTAAGGCGTTGCCCTGTTTGCCCTGAAAAGATTTTGTTCTTGCAAGCGTGCTGACCGAGAGATAGTCTTCGCCCGAAAGTCCTTCCAAAACTTCAAAGCATAATACTGCGGGACTTTCCTCAAAGTTCTCAAAAGATAAATTATAAACGGAGTCGTTAAACACGAATGCTCCTGCAAAAATTTTATATAAAAAATTCTCCCCAAAAAGTGGTATGCGGGCACCCCGAACTTATCAGGAGGGGAGCGATGAGTATCTTAAGGATTTACCGCCGCATACCGAATACAAATATAGAAAATTTTTTGGAGTTTGTCAAATATAGTTGAACGAGAAAAGTGTAAAGTTGAAAGTGGGGTGTAGGGTGGGGTATAGGGTGTGGCGTGTAGGGTGTGGGGTTTTGGAAGGGGATACGGGAATTGTAGGGGCGTGGTTTTTAACCCGCCCGTA
>BNUP01000098.1 GCA_025997455.1 Fibrobacterales bacterium
CTCGTGGTTAAACTGCAACTCAATTATAACCTTGCTGCCGTCTGTTTCTTTTGCAATAATATCCACGCGATTGGTTTTGTCTTCCTTATGCTTTTTATTATTCTCACCCTCAATCATCTCTTGTATCTTTACATCCCTTCCGAATAATTCGGAAAGAAAACCGGATACAACATCGTAATTCGCTTTGTTGCGAAGTTGCCTTTTTATGGCGTAGTCAAACGATAAAAGGTTACGCGAGCGCATAGCGGGAAATGTAAAAAATGAGTGGCTTAACCGCTCACCTGCACGCTGAAAGTCTTCCCTCCGACACTCACTCCGTAATTAACGGTTTTTGCACCGCCAACGGAAGTGTTTGCAATAGGAGCAACCGCCACACTGGCGGGTGCAACCGCAACAGCAGGAGCGGCAACAATCGGCTTTTTCTTCGGCACGGATTCCCTTCTAATGCTGGGCTTTCCGAGCAAAAAGTCAAGTCCCTTGTTTCCGCCTTTCGTATCGAACGCACCGATAATAAACAAATTCTCATCGGTCACGGGCAACTTATTTTCTTCTAAAAGTTTTTTTGCCTTTGGAATACCGGGTTCTAATTTATCCAAGGGGTCGCCTTTGAAAACGGGTTTTCCGCGTTTCTCACTTGCAATTTTCACAATCTCCGGATCCGGTTCGCGCGGAGTTTTGCCGAGATAACCGAGCACCATATCACCGTAGCCGTCAGTAATGGTATCCCATTCGCCTTTGCCCTTATTCAAATTAACCGTGTTGGCGTATGCCTGCTGGAAATAATACTGCGAAACAGGAGTAACCGAAGACGCAAAACCGCCGAGTGCAACGCACTTAGCCATATTTTTAATAACCTGCGGATACAAGTGGAAAGTTTTCGTATCACGCATCATAAGAGTATTTGCAGTGAGTGCGCCACCCGGCATCGGGCTAAAAATCACTTCCGGAGAAATCGCCAAAGCCTCAGGCGGAAACTCGTAATCGGCGAGGCTTTCCTTCAACACATTATTCGCCTCTAAAATTTTATCAACATCCAAATCAAGTGTATAGTCGGTACCTTTGAGAGTATGCCACATCGCGAGCAAATCTGGTTGCCCCGTTCCACCCGAAAGAGGCGACCTGCAACAGCAGATTCCGTCTGCACCGCCCTCTATCGCCGCCACATACTGACGAATTCCATTTGCACAGGTATCGTGAGAATGAACACGCAATTCCACCTTATCACCGAGCAACTTGCGTGCCAACTTAAAAGTGTTATACACCTTATTGGGATTAGCCGTTCCCGTAGAATCCTTAAAACAAATCGAATCGTAAGGAATACCCGCATCCAAAATTTTCTTCAAAGTCTCAACATAAAACTCCGGCTCGTGTGCACCGTTTCCCTCCGCACCGCGCGGAAGTTCCATCATAGTAATCACAACCTCGTGCTCCAAGCCCGCGTCCTTAATGCACTTGCCCGAATAAATAAGATTATTTACATCGTTGAGCGCATCAAAATTGCGAATGCGTGTCATTCCGTGTTTCTTAAACATCTTAGCGTGAAGGTCAATCATATCACGAGGCTGCGGTCCCAAAGCCACCACATTTATACCGCGTGCAAGAGTCTGCAAACGCACGGTTTTCCCGACAGTCTTGCGAAAAGTATCCATCATATCAAAGGCATCTTCATTGCAATAAAGGTAAGGAGCCTGAAATCTCGCACCCCCGCCTGCCTCAATATGCTCAATTCCTGCGTGTGTTGCCGCCTCCAAAGCGGGCAAAAAATCCTTAGTTAAAACGCGTGCTCCAAAAACCGACTGGAATCCATCGCGAAAACTCGTATCCTGAAAGAGAATTTTTTTCATAGTAGGAGGAATATAGTAATTTTTAACGACCTCTTAACGAGTTCTTCAGAGCCTACTATATTTTCTATTTTGAATGCAATGGAACATAAAAATCTTCACCCCCTCCTCACCCTCATCCAAAAAGGCTAGAGCATAAAGCTTGAGTTCAAATCTTGTCGCAACCAAGTCGGGCAAAGCGTTTGTTGTGAATTGCTTTCGTTTTTTGCTATATTGTAGATGATTTGCAACTTGTAATTTAGAATGATTTAACGAAAAGTGTTGTGATGTGAACTTTCAACTTTACACTTTCAACTTTTTTCTACCTTCCTTCTAATGAGGAAGTTTCTTTTTTTGTTCGCAATTTCTTTTTGCTTTGCACAGAACCCGCAAAATGCAGAGCAAAATGCAACGCAGAATAGTATTCAAAACGATACAACTTCGGCAGACCTCAGCACATTTGCAGACATAAACATTTTTTCAAATATGCCGCTTGGCAGTGTATATATATTATGGCAAAACATAGACCTCTCGGCAGATATAGTTCGGCAAATCACCACCAGAAATTTTGTGCTTGAACCCTATTTTATGCAGAATATTGACCGTGAAAGTTTTGAACAAAATCAAATGGTGCAAATATTCGCCGAGCAAAAAAAGGCATTTTTTAAGTTATTCCCCGATGAAGAAGAGGAAGATTAGAGAACCATCCCGCACTTGCAATTTTTATCCTATTTCTTTTTTTTGCGAAAGTCCCAAGGCGGAACGGGATTTTCATTTGCCCAAAAACCTAACTTTTTCTCTTTTGCAAGTTTTTCGGCAGATTCAAGGTCGGTGCGTTTTTTTGCGTAAGATTTATACCACCATCCGTTTCCGTTCTGAATCATCCAGAGAGAAACATTTATTGAATCACCGAGCCACGCCTCACCTACCGACCTTCCGTATCTGTCGGTATTGTGGATATAGAGGCGAATTTCCTTCCCGTTTATTAAGTTTCGCAGGGCATTACCCGATTCTTTCCCGTATTCTTGATTGATTTCAGGAGCATCTACTCCGAACATACGAATTTTTAGTGTTTTATTTTGGTTATTTTTACTGTTTTGGGGTTTCATTTTGAAGGTATCACCGTCATGAACCGATTCAACCGTTCCGCTCACCCAAAAACCTTCTTCTTTTGCAAAAGAAAAACAAGCCGCGAGTAGTAGCACAAGCACGGCACAAGAGGAATTGTGCATTTAATTTCTAATAAAGGCGTTTTTTATGCTGTTCCGCAAGTTCTTTTAACTGTTTGCGACGAGCAGAAGTTTTAATTCTTTTCTTTTCTTCAGATGGCTTTTCAAAGCGTTGATGCAATTTTACATCGGAAATTATTCCGTTTTTTTCGCAGGACTTTGTGAAGCGTTTCAGCGCCTTTTCAAATGGCTCATTCGGTTTTACATTTACTCCTAACACTTGACTCCTTTTGCCTAAAAATTTACCTCTCAAATATAGAAAATTTTTTGAGAATTGTCAAATGGAAACAACCAATAACTTCTGAGATTACTATAGGAAACCTCTAAAAACTCCCTTTGTAACACAATTCCACAGATTTGAGTTTTTAGAGACGACGGCGATACTGCGAGCATTCGCCGCAGGAAGACATTATCACCATAAAAAACGCAGTTCACCCATGTCGCTTGGTAACCTCTACCAACCTCTTAGGAGGTTAATAGAGGTTACCTCAATTAAATGTGAAAAGGACGAGTTCTGTTTTGGAGCCTATTCGGATTGGCGGTCCCCATTGGTCTATGCCCGCGGAAACAAACCAAGGTATGTTGTCAATTTCACCGTAGCCATAAGCGATTTTCCACATTGCGTGTATGAGCACCGTAACGGGAAAGAATTGCCCTGCGTGCGTGTGCCCGCTAAATGCAAAATCGGGAAGTCGCGTGAGGGCGGAGTCGGCAAGGTCTTGGGGGTCTAAGCCTTTTGGCTGGTGGTCTAAGAGAAACCACGGAATTTGACTGTCGGGGGAAGGCACAAAGTCCGCTGTTAAAGCGGAACTTGGCGAGGGGGGAGATGATAGCAAGTGGGGTGCTAATTTGTATAATGAAACCCTGCCTGCGGAATGGCGTTTGGCGTAGGAATGGTCTAAGCGACCCGTGACACAAAAATAGTCATTGCAGGCGGTGCTGTCTAACAGTAATATTGCATTGCCGAGATTTCGCAGCCATTCAAGAGTGCCGCCGCCCGGATTCATAAACGATTCGTGATTTCCTGTTACGGCATAAAAACCGAGAGGTGCATTTATGGTTTTGAATAGTGAGTCAAAGCCTCTTTCTTGTAGTTTTGTTGCGGGAATATCCGATAGATCGCCCACAAAAAATATGGCATCCGGTTGGAGAACTCTAATAGAATCTGTTATGCGTTCCAATTTACTTTTTGGGAAAAGCGAGTCAAAATGAATGTCGGAAAATACGGCTATTTTCAGCGGTTTTTGGGGATGAACGGCGAGAGTGACATTTTCTCGGAGCGTTTTATAGTTGAGTTGAGCGGGCACTCCTATTAAAAAGAATGCGGCAATTATAACTCCGACGGCGGCGGCGAGTAAGGGCTGTTTTTTGAGGCGAAGTCTGCGGTTGGCGAGTTTGCTTTTTCCGCACAGGCGGCGAATTCCCAAATAAATATCCCACAGAATGCAAACGATTACCCAGTTAGCCAAAAACACCATTGCAAATGACCCAATGGCAGAAAATGCTACCGAAATAACATCGTTTTCGCTGAATGCCCTTTGAAGGAATACGGATGCAAAGCAGAGTGTGAATAACAGTGCACCGAAGTAGCGGTATTTACGGGGGAATACAAAACGAAAGCGCCACCAAGCGTAGAAGAACAGTGCAAAAGGAAGAGGGATAAGCGAAAACATCGGGAGGAAAGATAGAAAAATCACTCGGAGGTGCAGGGTGGGGTATAGGGTGTGGCGTGTAGGGTGTGGGAAGTGGACAACTCGGCGGTGCAAGAGTTGAAAGAGTAGAGAGTAAAGTTATTATTCTCTACTCTTTACACTTTGCACTCCCCTCTCCCTTTACCACAAAACAAACGCGATAAGCCCGACCGCCATTGCAAGTTTTAGGAGTTGTTGCGAGAGGCGGAATTTGCGGACGATTGCGAGAACGGATGAAATTATGAGGATTGGGGCAACGGCGGCGAATATTTTTAAGTTGAACAGGGCAAGTTGAAGGAGCAGTTGTAATTCGCAAATGAATGTGAGAACAAGAGCGTGCGTGGGACTTGTGAGTATGGGGAAAGTTTTTAAATTGAGTTTGCGGTCGCCGGCAATATCTTCTATGTCTTTTATAATTTCGCGGCAGAATGTGAGCATAAAAGCACAAAAAGCGAGATGCAAAAGCGGGGTGTAATAGGATATGGGGGCGGTATGGGGGTAGTTTGCGATTATGGGAATAATTATCGGAACGGTTGTTAAAAGTGCCACGCAGAAGTTGCCTACAAGGGGAAGTCCTTTTAAGTATTTGTTATATATGTATGACATAAATGCGGTAGCGGTTATTAAAATTCCAATTTCTACATTTGAGGCAAAGCCGAATGCGAGTGCAAAAACCAGAGCGGCGACTGTGAATTTGCGGGCTGTTTGAACGGTGATTTTACCGCTTGGAACGGGGCGTGCGGGGCGATTGATTTTATCTGTTTCTATGTCTATTATGTCGTTGTGAGCATTGGCAAATGCAACGAGAAAAAAAATGGAAAGTGAGGAACATATTTGAATTAGATCGCTATTTTCAACGACTCTCAACAGATTGCCCTCTTGCTCCAATGCCATGAACGGTTTCACAATTTCAAATGAACAAAAGCAAATTACGGCGGCAAAAATTGCATTCGGCAGACGGAAAAGATTTATGAGAGGTGGGTATTTCACCACTTATCCTCAATAGTTAAAATTGAAAAATTTGCAATTTTTGGAATTTCGCGAGCGGAGCAAATGAGGGCAACTTCCGTTGATATTTTCGGCTTTAGCGAAAACAACAATAGTCCGTGCTTGCTCAATATTATTAAACCTCTGCCAGTGAAGTCTTCCAAACCGAGTTGAACCGTTTCGCCAATGCCTACGCTTTGACGGCGAATTTTATCCAAGATACGGTTTTTGGTGAGCGTGCCACCAAAATCTTTTACGGAAATTCCATAGTTATCGGAATCTGCAATTATGCGAACTTGAATCTCTTTGCCTGCGGGAATTTCCACTTCGCTTCCTAATTGTGCAATGTTGACATCGCGGTCGTGCGGAGTGATTCCGCGAACTCCGTAAGCGAGTGCGTTGGAAATCAATTCGTGGCAATTTATCATAAATGTGTAACGAACGGATTGGTTAAGTTGCTCTATAGAATCCGAGAAGGCTTTTTTTATGAGGCTGTTCGGCTCTACTTTTCCAGAAAGCGTGTGGTGTTTATCGAGAGTTAGTGCACGGGGAAAGAACGGGTCTAAAATGTATCCGCCGAGACGAGAATTTTGTTGATCCGTATTTTGAAACACAGAGCGGAGAATGCCTGAAAATATCGGTTCACGCAAATTTTTTATACTGATAATGTTGCTGATTCCATATTCAAATGCCAAGTCGAAGTAGTTGTTTTTATCGCTTGATACTATTACTATTTGGCGTTTTTTGGGAGTTTTTCTATTCAGCAAATTTCGCACATCGTCTATTGAACTATCGTCGGTCGTCACAAAAAACAGGCAGTCGCTATCTGTTAATTCCGTTAATCTAATGCTTTGTATGAGTTCAAAATCAAAGGGAAAGCGATTAGGTGCAAGGCTGTTGTATAACTCGAATATTTTATTTTGCACTTCGGGAGAGCAGAAATGTGTTATTATTTTTTTTGTCATAATGTGTGGTTGGGAATGGTGCTGTGAGGCTGGGTGGCGGCGAGTTCGAGGTCTAAATATTGTGAGAGTGAAGTTTGCCAAGCGGGGACTTCTACCCCGAAATTGTTTTTGATTTTGGTTTTATCGAGTGCAGACCAAAGAGGACGATTTGCGGGTGATTTCCATTCCGAACTCGGAATTGCCGCTATCTCTATACTTTTTTGCAATAAACCTTTTGCTATTGCTTGCTTTTGTATTTCAACGGCGAAACCGTGCCAACTCGTTATGCCGTCGCCGGAGAAGTGATAGATGCCGTATTGGGGTTGTTGCGGGTTGAGTTGCTGTGGTTGTGGCGAATTTAGTTGATACAAATTTATTTGCTGCGATGTGAGTTGATGTGCAATTTTTAATAAGGCACGGGATAGGTCAAATGTCCAAGTGGGGTTGCCGAGTTGATCTCCCACAACAGAGATTTTTTCTTTTGTTCTCATTAAATTTAACATCGACTTGACAAAGTTTTTCCCGTTTATTCCGTAGAGCCAAGCGGTGCGGACTATTATATGTTTGGGGTTAGATTTTGCAAGTGCGAGTTCGCCTTCTGCCTTTGCTCTGCCGTATTCGTTTTGCGGATTTATGGGGTCGGTTTCGCGAAGTTGATTCGGTTCGCTTCCGTTTAATACATAGTCTGTGGATATGTGTATAATAGGGATACCCGCTTGTGCCGAGCATTCACCCAAGTTTTTTATTCCTGTGCAGTTGAGTTTGTAATTGAGTTCTTTTTCGCTTTCCGCGTTATCTACTGCGGTGTATGCGGCACAGTTTATTATTATGTCTGGCTTGTTTTTTTCTATAAAATCGCTTACAACCGCACTGTCGGTGATGTCTGTTTCTCGGTCGGTTTCTAATATAGTCGTCTCTGACGAACTCGTTAAGAGGTCGTCAGAGACGACTAAGCGACATGGGCGAACCAAGTTTTTATGCAAATTTAAGCGGTTCGCCGTCGTCTCAGAAGAACTACTTGTTTTATGAGATAAGGTTTGGGGGAGTTCTTCTGAGATTACTGTGTCGATTTGAGCAAATTGCCTGCGGGCGAGGGTTGATAAATCAGTCCCCAGCATCCCGTGTGCACCCGTTATCCAAATGGTCATTAGAGGGAAGGTAGAAAATCATGCGGCGGTGCAAGAGTTGGGTATGGGGTATGGGGTGTGGGGTGTGGACAATTTTGCGGTGCACGCGGGGAGAAGGGAATTGTAGGGGCGTGGTTTTTAACCCGCCCTTTTAGAATTGCAAGGAGTTTGCAATGTATATAAAAACCTGAACTTACGAGTGCTAAAGCACTCTCTCTACAAAAGCCAAACTCTTGGCTT